>NZ_CP196809.1:2703348-3006696 GCF_051912545.1 Nocardioides sp. N13(2025)
GGGCCGTCGCTGGCGCGCGTCCTGCCCGAGCTGGAGCTGCCCGACCGGGACCGCGACGACCGCTTCGCCACGGCCCGGCTCGTCGCGGCGATCCAGTCCACCCTGGCCTCCCTGGCGACGCTGCGCCCGCTGGCGCTGGTGCTCGAGGACGTCCACTGGGGCGACGCGAGCTCGCGTGCCTTCGTCGAGCGGCAGGTCGTCGGCGGTCGCGGGGTCCCCGTCGTCGCGACGATCCGGAGCGGCGAGTCCGGCGATGCCGACGAGTGGCTGCTGCGCGTCCGACGGGAGGCGACCCTGCTGCTCAACCTGCCGCCGCTCACGGAGAAGGAGACCCGGGAGCAGCTGCGTCTGCTCCACGGGCGCCGGCTCTGGCACGGCGACATGGAGCGCATCTACCGCCTCGGACAGGGCGTGCCCCTCTTCACCGAGGAGCTGTCCCGGTCGAGGACCGAGGACGTCCTGCCCGAGCGGCTCGTCGACTCCCTGTCCCGCCACCTCGACGGCCTGGGGCCGGCCGCCCGGGCGGTGCTCGTGGCCGCGGCCGTCGCGGACCGACCGCTCCCGCCGGCGGTCGTCTCGGCGGTGACCTCGCTGGAGGACTCCGAGCGCACCCACGTGCTGCGCGAGCTGGTGTCCAAGCACCTGGTCGCCGACCCCTACACGACGTCCGACGTGGCCGTGCGGCACCCGCTCCTGGCCGCCACTGTGCGCTCGCAGCTCGTGCCGGGCGAGGCCGCCTCGGCGCACCGGCGACTGGCCACGGCGCTCGCGGAGTCGGCGCACCCGTCGGCGGCCGAGGTCGCCGAGCACTGGCGCGGTGCCCAGGACGTACGAGAGGAGCTGCGCTGGCGGGTGGCCGCGGCCCGCACCGCCTGCAGCCGGCTGGCCCGGGACGAGGAGGCGGTCCACTGGGAGCGCACCCTCGAGCTGTGGCCCGCGGACGGCCCGCCGCCCGTCGAGGCCGGGATCACCAGGTCCGAGCTGCTCCTGGAGGTGGTCCACGCGATGATCGGCTCCGGTCGTACGACGGATGCCGGTCCGTGGGTGGAGGAGGCACTCGCCCTCGGCCCGAGCGTCCCCGAGCCCGACCACGCGCTGGCCCTGCGGCGCGCCAGCCAGGTCCTCGCCGATGTCGACCCCGATGCAGCCGTGCGCCTCGCCGAGGAGGCGATCGACGCGCTGGAGCAGCTCGGGGACCGGGTCGAGGTCGTGCGCGCGCTCGGCGACCAGTCCTGTGCGCTGCGCGGCGCCGGGAGGTACGCCGAGGCGGACGAGGTGGTGGGCCGGGCGCTCGCCCTCTCCGCGACGCTGGACGAGCCCGCGCTGCACCGCGACGTGCTGATCGAGCGCGCCTGGCTCGACGTCGCCTTCGGGCGTGGGACGGCCGGCCTGCGCGCGGTGCGCGAGGCGCGGCTGATCACCGTCGAGGGCGAGCCCTTCAGCGAGGTCTGGCTCGGCACCTACCACACCGACCTGCTGCTCATGCGCTGCGCGAGCGGGGACGAGGTGGCCGACGCGGCCGACTCCGGCCTGGCCGCGGTGCGCGACGCGGGCATCGAGTCGTTCATCCTCAGCACGCTCCTCGTCTGCAACGTGGCCGAGGCGCGGATCCACGAGGGCGCGATCGCGAGCGCGTCGCGCCTGGTCCGTCCCCGCACGAAGGACCGGCCCCAGCGGACGACCCGGTTCCTGCACCTCACACGCGCCTGGGTCGAGGTGGCGCACGGGGACCTGGAGGCCGCCGACCAGCGCCTCGAGGCCGTGGCGCCGCTCATCGTCGGGGTCAGCGCGCACCGGCAGGGCCTGCTCACCGTGCAGGCCCTCTGCGACCTGTGGCGCGGGGCGCCGGCCCGCGCCCTCGTCCGCATCGGCGACGGCATCGCCGACGAGACCGTGACGTCGTGGTCGCCCTACACGGGGAGCCTCCTGCTGCTGGCGGCCCGCGCCGCGGCCGACGTCGCCCGGACCGACCCGGCGCGACGCCACGCGCTCGCCGACCGAGTGGCCGGCTGGCACCGCCAGTTCGCGCCCGACCCACTGTCCCCCGACGCCCCCCACGCGGCCGCGTCCGCCACCCGGAGCACGTGGCGGGCCGAGCTGGCGCGGCTCGCCGGCACCGCGCACGTCACCCACTGGACCGGGGCCGCCGAGCAGTGGGACCTCGTCGGGCGGCCGCACGAGGCGGCGTACTGCCGGTGGCGGGCGGCCGAGGTCGCGCTGCGCGACGGCCAGGGCGTGCTCGCGGCGCGACTGCTGCGCCGCGCCCACGCCCAGGCCCGGGGTCACGTCCCGCTGCTCGCCGCGATCGACCGGTGCCGCGTGGACGTCCCCGCCACCCGGGTCGGCGCGCCCACGACGGGTCGCGCCCCCGTCGCCGCAAGTCCCCGCGCCTGACCGCTTCCCCGCGCTACGCTGCGGACGCCCCGGGTCGGCCCGGTGCCCGAGGCCCCGGCAGGGCCGACCTGCGGGGGTCCGTCGATGCGGCTGCTCTTCTTCCTGGTCCCACTCGTGCTCTGCGTGTTCTGCGTGATCGATGCGATCAGCAGCCGCGACGACGAGGTGCGCCACCTCTCCAGGGTGTGGTGGATCCTGCTGATCCTGTTCTTCCCGTTCGTGGGATCGATCGCGTGGCTGGCCGCCGGGCGCCCGGTCCGGGCGCCGCGCCGCTCGGGTCCCCACGAGCGCAGCGCCACCGCCTTCCCGGAGTACGACCGCCCCGGTCGCTTCGCGGCTGCGGACCCCGAGGCCGACGAGGCGTTCCTCCGCAAGGTGCGCGAGCGGGCGGAGGAGCAGCGGCGCAAGGCGCGGGAGGAGAAGGCTGCCCAGGGCGAGGCCGCCCAGCGCGAGGCCGCGGAGCGTGAGGCCGGCGAGGACGAGCCGGGCCGGCCGACCGGCTGAGGTCGCCTGAGCTCGGGGGGTCAGGCCACGACGAGCACGGGCGCGGGGTCGACCTCGAGACGCACCCGGTCGCCCGGCTGGAGCCGCAGCGCGTCGGAGCTGGCGACCTGCGCGAGCACCACGGTCCCGTCCGACAGCGTGCAGGTCACCCGCGACAGCGGCCCCAGGAACATCACCGTCGCCACGGTGGCCGGGCCGTCCGGGTCCGCGACGACCGACACCGACTCGGGGCGTACGAGCGCCATCCCCGCACCCGTGGCGGACCCGGGCAGCACCGGCACCTCGCGGCCCAGCACGGACGCCGTCCCGCCCTGGACGTGGGCGGGCAGGCGGTTGCTGAGGCCGACGAACTCCCCCACGAAACGGCTGGCCGGGGACGAGTAGAGCTCGGCCGGCGGGGCGAGCTGCTCGAGCCGACCCGCGTTCATCACCCCGACCCGGTCGGCGACGGCCAGCGCCTCCTCCTGGTCGTGCGTGACGAACACGGTGGTGGTGCCGACCTCGATCTGGACCCGGCGGATCTCGTCGCGCAGCTGGACGCGCACCTTGGCGTCGAGGGCCGAGAGCGGCTCGTCGAGCAGGAGCACGGACGGCTCGATCGCGAGGGCACGGGCCAGCGCGACCCGCTGCTGCTGACCGCCGGAGAGCTGGTGGGCGTAGCGGTCGGCGTGCTCGGCCAGTCCGACGAGGTCGAGCATGTCGCCGGCCCGGGCACGCCGGGCCGCGCCGTCCTTGCCGCGCATCTTGAGGCCGAACGCGACGTTGTCGATGACCGTCATGTGCGGGAAGAGGCTGTAGGCCTGGAACACCATCCCCATGTCGCGCTTGCTGGCCGGCACCCTGGTCAGGTCGCGGCCACCGACCGACACCGTCCCCGACGTGGCGGCGTCCAGGCCGGCGAGGATCCGCAGGGCAGTCGTCTTGCCGCACCCCGACGGACCGAGCAGGGCGACCAGCTCCCCCGGGTCGATGCGCAGCGTCAGCCCGTCGAGGGCGCGGACCTGGCCGTAGACACGGGTCAGCTCGGACAGCTCGACGGCGAGACCGTTGTGCTCGGTCATGGGGTTGCTCCTTGCTTGTGCCGGTCGCGGCCGAGGAAGGTCAGGCCGATGAGCAGCAGGGCGACGAAGATCATCGAGGCGAGCGCGGCCGCCATGGCGGCCGGTCCGTTGTGCTTGTAGAGAAGGGCCATCGCCACCGGGAAGGTGTCGAAGTGCAGCAGCGAGGCGAAGACGTACTCGCCGAGCACCAGCGCCACCGAGATGAACGCCGCACCGAGGATGCCGCCGGTGATGTTGGGCATGATGATCCGCGCGATCACGGTGAACCAGCCGGCCCCGAGCGAACGGGCCGCCTCGGAGAGCGTGGCCGCGTCGATCCCCGACAGCGACGCGTCGATCGCACGGTAGGAGTAGGGCAGCACCAGCACGACGTAGGCGAAGGTCAGCACCAGCGCGCTGTCGCCCAGCAGGTAGGTCACCCACGAGTACACGTTGCTGATGCCCACCACGATCACCAGCGCGGGGATCGTCAGCGGCAGCAGACAGAGGAACTCGACCAGCCCGCGCGCCCGCGGGACCCGCAGGCGCACCCACACCATCGTCGGGACCAGCAGCGCCACCATCAGCACGACGGTGAACAGCGCCAGCAGCAACGAGGCGATGATCGAGGACCGCAGGTCCTCGTCGGTGACCATCAGCGCCCAGTTGTCCCACGTGCGCCCCGGCGCACTGCCGCGGACCTGGGTCGAGAAGTCGAACATCGCCAGCAGCGGGACGAAGAAGTAGGCGGCGAACACGACCAGCAGGACGGCCCGGACGACCCGGAAGCCGCGGCTCGGCGTCATCGCAACCACCTCGTCGTACGACGCAGCAGCACGTTGTAGGCCACCATCACCAGCGTCACCACGACGATCATCTCCAGCGCGAGCGCGAAGCCCACGTTGGCCTGGCCGAGCAGGACCTCGCTCGTGATGGCCTGGCGGATGAGCAGCGGGACGATCGGCTGGCCCTGGCTGACCAGCACCGCAGCAGTGGCGTACGCCGCGAACGCGTTGGCGAACAGCAGCAGGGTCGCGCCGAGGAAGGCCGGGCGCAGCAGCGGGATCGCCACGTGGCGCCAGTAGTCCCAGGTCGACGCACCGAGGTTGACCGCGGCCTCGCGCCACTGCGGGCGCAGGCCCTCGAAGGCCGGCGCGAACACGATGACCATGAGCGGGACCTGGAAGTAGGAGTAGACGACGACCAGCCCCGGCAGCCCGAAGAGCCAGCCGCTGCCGTAGATGCTGGTGCCGGTGAGGTCGAGCACAGCGTTGGTGATGACGCCCACCGGGCCGATCGTCGCGATCCACGCGAAGGCGAGCACCACGCCGCCGAACTGGGCGAGCACCCCGCTGACGGCGAGCGTCGAGCGGCGCAGCAGGCTCGACACCGGCATCGAGACGACCAGGTAGGCCAGCAGCGCGCCGAGCACGGCGCCGATGAGCGCCGTGGACGCCGACAGGACCAGGGAGCCCCGCAGCGCCGTGACGGCGGCGTCGCTGGTCAGGGCGTCGAGGTTGCCGAGGGTCGGGCGCCCGTCCTCGTCCTGGAAGGCCCCGACGACGACGGTCAGCGTCGGGACGACCAGGAAGACGAGGACGAACGCGAGGAACGGCAGGAGCGGGAGGGCCGGGCCGACGGCGAACCGCCGGCCCGTGCCCACTCTGGCGGCTGTCGTGCTCAGCGGATGGCCTTGGACCAGTTCTTGGCGAGGTACTCGCCCGCGGCCACCGTCTGCTCGTCGGTCGGGATCACCGGCTCGCCGGTGACCTCGGGCAGGGCGCCCCACAGGTCGGCGTCGATCGTGCCGGCCTCGGCCATCGCGTCACCGCGGACCGGACGGGCACCGCCCTTGAGCCACAGGTTCTGGCCCTCGTCGCTGTAGAGGAACTCCTGCCAGAGGCGGGCGGCGGCGGGGTGCGGTGCGTCGGCGTTGATGGCCTGGAAGTAGTAGCCGGCGACGACCGCCTCCTCCGGCACCACCGTCTTCCACGTGTCGACGTTGGCCGCTGCGGCCGCGCCGAGGTAGTCCCAGTCGATGACGACGGGCGTCGTGCCCTGCTCGATGGTGCTCGAGTCGGGGTCGACGGTGAGGAAGTTGCCGGCCTTCTTGAGCTGGGCGAAGAACTCCACGCCCGGGGCGATGTCGTCGGCCGAGCCACCGTTGGCGATGGCCGCCATCATCACGCCGCTGAAGGCTGCGCCGGCCTGGGTGGGGTCGCCGTTGAGCGCGACCTTGCCCTTGAACTCGGGCCTGAGGAGGTCCTTCACGGAGGTCACGTCGGGGACGACCGAGGAGTCGTAGCCGATCGACATGTAGCCGCCGTAGTCGTTGACCCAGGCGCCCTCAGGGTCCTTGAACTCCTCGGGGATGTCGTCCCAGGTCTCGACCTGGTAGGGCGCGAACATGTCGGTGTTGGCGAGCGCGACGGACTGGCCGAGGTCGAACACGTCCGGCGCGCGGTCGGTGCCCTTGAGGTCGTTGGCCGCGTTGATCTCGTCCTGCGAGGCGGCGTCGGGCTGGTCGGAGTTGACCGTGATGTCGTACTTGTCCTCGAAGGCCGAGATGACCTCGCCGTAGTTGGCCCAGTCCGGGGGCAGGGCGATGACGTTGAGCTCGCCCTCGTCCTCGGCCGCCTTGACCAGCTCCTCGAGGCCGCCGAAGTCCTCCGCGGACGTCGCGCTCGCGGCGTCGACACCGCTCTCGGTCGTGGTGTCGGTCTCCTTCTCGGGCGCTGCGCACGCGGCCGCCGAGAAGAGGGTGGCCACTGCGGCAAGGGAAACGAGTGTCGTGCGGGTCTTCACTGGACCTCCAGGAGTGCTCTGCCGAGAACGGTGGTGGGGTGTGCCGCGCGGAGACTGGTAGGCCCCGTTGAGTCGGAGGCTACTCCCGCGTGGCCGTCTTGTGTCCGAACGATGAATCCCCCGGGTCGCGGGCGCGAGACCGGCACCGGCGGGCGAGCCGACCCGGCGTAGCATCGGCAGCCGTGACCGCTGCTGAGTTCCGCTACTCCGACCTGCTCCCCACCGCCGGCTCCAACGGAGCCGAGAAGACCCCCTACCGGCTGATCACGACCGAGGGCGTGTCGACCGTCGACGTCGAGGGGCGCACCTTCCTCAAGGTCGAGCCCGAGGCGATCCGCCGGCTCACGGAGGAGGCGATGCACGACATCAGCCACTACCTCCGTCCCGGCCACCTCGCCCAGCTGCGCAAGATCATCGACGACCCCGAGGCGTCGGGCAACGACCGCTTCGTCGCGCTCGACCTGCTCAAGAACGTCAACATCTCCGCGGGCGGCGTGCTGCCGATGTGCCAGGACACCGGCACCGCGATCGTGATGGGCAAGAAGGCCGAGGGCGTCCTCACCGGGGCCGACGACGGCGAGGCGATCAGCCGCGGGGTGTACGACGCCTACACCCGGCTCAACCTGCGCTACTCCCAGCTCGCGCCGCTGACGACGTTCGAGGAGAAGAACACCGGCACCAACCTGCCGGCGCAGATCGAGCTCTACTCGACCCCGGCCAAGGACGTCCCGGAGTACAAGTTCCTCTTCATGGCCAAGGGCGGCGGCTCGGCCAACAAGTCGTTCCTCTTCCAGGAGACCAAGGCCGTGCTCAACCCGACGCGGCTGATGGAGTTCCTCGACGAGAAGATCCGCTCCCTCGGCACCGCCGCGTGCCCGCCGTACCACCTCGCCGTCGTCATAGGCGGCACGAGTGCGGAGTTCGCGCTGAAGACGGCGAAGTACGCCTCCGCGCACTACCTCGACGACCTGCCGACCGAGGGCTCGATGAGCGCCCACGGCATCCGCGACGTCGAGCTCGAGGAGAAGGTCTTCAAGCTCACCCAGTCCTTCGGCATCGGCGCGCAGTTCGGCGGGAAGTACTTCTGCCACGACGTCCGCGTCGTCCGGCTGCCCCGCCACGGCGCCTCGTGCCCCGTCGCGATCGCGGTGTCGTGCTCGGCCGACCGCCAGGCGCTCGGCAAGATCACCCCCGAGGGCGTCTTCCTCGAGCAGCTCGAGACCGACCCGGCCCACTACATGCCCGACGCCGGCATGGCCCACGACATCGAGGGCGGGGAGGTGGTGCCGATCGACCTCAACCAGCCGATGGCCGACATCCTCGCCGAGCTGTCGAAGCACCCGGTCAAGACGCGGCTCTCCCTGACCGGCCCGCTCGTCGTGGCCCGCGACATCGCGCACGCGAAGATCAAGGAGCGTCTCGACGCCGGCGAGGAGATGCCCGACTACCTGAGGAACCACCCGGTCTACTACGCCGGCCCGGCCAAGACCCCCACCGGGATGGCGGCGGGGTCGTTCGGCCCGACCACGGCCGGCCGCATGGACTCCTACGTCGAGCAGTTCCAGGCAGCCGGCGGCTCGATGGTGATGCTCGCCAAGGGCAACCGGTCCAAGCAGGTCACCGACGCCTGCGGCACCCACGGCGGCTTCTACCTCGGCTCCATCGGCGGCCCGGCCGCCCGCCTCGCGCAGGACTGCATCAAGTCCGTCTCGGTGCTGGAGTACGAGGAGCTCGGCATGGAGGCGGTCTGGAAGATCGAGGTCGAGGACTTCCCCGCCTTCATCGTCGTCGACGACAAGGGCAACGACTTCTTCACCGATCCCTCCGGTGCGGTGACGGTGCCCATCTCGGGCATCCGCGTCCGCTCCGCGCAGTAGCCAGTCCGGGACGTCATACGGACAGAGCATCCGCAAGATCTGTCCGTATGACGTCACGCGGCCCGCTGCCAGCCGCCCGCGACCAGGGCCTCCTCGATCTGCTCGAAGAAGGCATCCGGCTGGAGCCGGAGACCCAGGAGGGGAAGCCGGAGGACTCGGTCGTTCGCGATGACGAGCGAGTTCTGGCGCAGCGCGTCGCCGATGACGTTGGTCGCCCACGTGTGATGGATCCCGTCGACCTCGACCACGAGCGCGAAGTCCTCCCAGTAGAGGTCGAGGTAGTAGCGGTTCGCCTTGTCGCGCCGAAGGACCTGCCGCGTGGGCGGCGGCAGACCGCGGTTGCGGAGCTCGCGCACGACGTCCAGCTCGCCGAGTGAGCGCGCCCCGTCGAGCAGGTCGAGCACCGTGTCGTGGACCAGGCGGCGACGACGGTCGCGCTTGATGCGTAGCGCCTGCGCTCCCAGCAGCTCCGCCGTCGTCAGGCCCTGCTGGACGACGAGCGTCAGCGCGTAGACCGCCTGTCGGTCCGAGACCGCCCAGAGCGCAGCGCGTACGGCGGCCACGGCCGGTCGTGTCCGCGGGATGCCCGACGGGGCCAGGTCCTCGGCGGTCCACCGCCGCGTCTGACGGATGTCGTACATCCCCGAGCGACGCACACGCGCACCACGGGGTACCGAGACCCGGTGCCGGTCGACGTCGAACCGTTCGAGGCCTCCCGCGATCAGGGCGGACGCGCCGTCGAGGCAGGCGCGGGGTCCTCCCTGGAAGACGGCCGCCCACTGGTGGCCCGCGTCGGACATCTCGCTGTTGTGGAGGCACACGGACTGGTCCCCCACCAGCTGCCACCGGTGGGCACGCACCTGTCCCCGGATCTCCCAGCGGGTGATGCCGAGTCCGTAGAGCTGGGGTCGGGACATGACGCCGCCCTGCTTCGCGGCCTCGCGGCGAGCCTGCACGAGTCTCGGATCGTCGAAAGGTGTGCTCCTCGGCATCCGGCGACCCTGCCTCCGGTCGCCCGACGACAGCACCCGCACGTCGGCGTACCTGTGGAGAACCCGCTCGAGGTGCGGCCTGTGGACAACCGCGGTCGCACGCCAGCCCTCGGACGTCATACGGAGGGGGTGAGCGGATGCCCTCTCCGTATGACGTCCGGGGCAGGTGCCACGTCAGACGAGCTGGTCGGCGAGCGCGGCGGCGGCGGCGCCGGCGCGGTGGCCGAGGTGCTCCGGGCCGTCGACCTCGGCCTGGTGCGCGCCCCCGAGGAGGACGGCGGTGAGCGGCATCAGGGCCTCGGCGGCCTCGCGGACGGCGGGCAGGTCCTCGATCGTGGGGGCGGCGAGGACGACCGCGGCCGGGTCGATCAGCCGGACCGTGCTCATCCATGCCTCGAGCGGGAGGTCACCGCCGAGGTAGGTGACGGCCACCCCGCGCGAGCGCAGGACCAGGGCGAAGGCGAGCACGCCGAGCTCGTGGTGCGCCCCGCGGGCCAGCCCCACGACCACGCGCGGTCCGTCGTACGCCGTGGGCAGCGACTGGAACGTGTGCGCGAGCCGGCGGTGGACCGCCGCCGTCACGAAGTGCTCACCGGCGACCGTGAGCTCGCCTCGCTGCCAGCCCTTGCCGAGCCGCACCAGCGAGGGCAGCAGCCACTCGTCGACGGCGGCCACCAGGTCGTCCGAGAAGGCCTCGGCCAGCACCTTCTCGAGCCGCGGCAGGTCGAAGTCCGCGGCGCACCGGGCGAGCTCGTCGACCCGGGAGTCGGTGGACGGCAGCTCCGGGCGAGGGATGTCGGCCTCGGCCGATGCCGCGTCGTGCACCACGTGCCGTGCCGCCTCGTGCGCCGACCACCCGTTGTCGACGAGGCTGCGCATCACGCTGAGCCGGCGCACGGCCTCGTCGTCGTAGAGCCGGTAGTTGCCCGGCGACCGCTGGGGGGCGACCACGCCGTAGCGCTGCTCCCACTTGCGCAACGTCCCGCTCGGGACGCCGGTCAGCTCAGCGGCTCGACTCACGGTGTACACATGCTCACCGTAGATCGCGAGACCGGCTGCAGGCAGGTCTTTCGGGGTAGTTACCCACGGATCGACCTTGGACAAGGGCTGGACGAACCGGGTGCCCCCGCGGACGCCCGCAGGACCCTTGTGCAGGATGGACGCCGTGGAGAGCGTGGAGATCGCCCGAGCCGAGACCGAGCGCGGCGACGTGGTGCTGCGGCGTCGTACGTCGGAGACGGCACCGGACGTGCTCGAGCTGCGCGTCAACGGCGTCTTCGTGATGGACACCCTGGAGACGACCAGCGAGATCGAGCTGGCCTCGCAGGCCCTCGACCTCGTCGACGAGCCCGGTGCGGTGCTGGTCGGCGGGCTGGGCCTCGGCTACACGCTGCAGCGCGTGCTGGCGGACGTACGCGTCGAGCGCGCCGTGGTCGTCGAGATCGAGGAGCCGCTCGTCGAGTGGATGCGCAACGGCACCGTCCCGCACGGCCCGGCGCTCCTGGCGGACGCCCGCGCGACGGTGGTCAACGCCGACATCGCGATGGCCATCGCCGAGGCCCGCTCGACCTACGACCTCGTCCTGCTCGACGTCGACAACGGCCCGGGCTACCTGGTGCACGAGAGCAACGAAGCGGTCTACGAGGAGCAGTTCCTGCGCCGCTGCCACGACGTCCTCAGCCCGGGCGGCGTGCTGGTGATCTGGTCGGCCAACCCCGCCCCGGAGCTGCTCGCGTCGATGCGCGAGGTGTTCGGCGCCGCCGAGGAGCAGGCCCACGACGTGCTGCTCCAGGACCGCCCGGAGTCCTACTACCTCTATCTCGCGAGGCGCCCGCGGCCCTAGGGTGCCGGCAGGGCGCCGCATCGGGCGGCACCCCGACACAGGGGGAAACACATGCACAAGATCCTGCCCACCGTGCTGACGACCGTCGCACTGCTCGTCCCCGTCTCGCTCACGGCTCCCGCGGCCGCCGCCGCTCCCGCCGAGGCAGGCACCACCGTGACCGGGACCTGGAAGGGGGCGGTCTACGGCGACAACGGCGCCTCGGCCGGCTACCGCGCCAAGGTTCGCATCGTGAAGCGCAACGGCGCGCTGCGCGGCAGGATCGCCTACGGCGGCTGCTACGGCGTGTGGCGCTTCAAGGGCCGCAGCGGCGGCACCTACCGCTTCACCGAGGTCATCACCCGCGACACCACCGGCGGACGCTGCGTCAAGCGCGTCGCCGTGAAGGTGCGCCGTGACGGTGCCAAGCTCCGGGTCGTGTGGCGCGAGCCCACCTCGGGCGACACCGCGACCATGCTGGCCCGCAAGGCCTGAGGCTCACCGCAGGAACGCCTCCAGCAGGGGGCCCGCGGTCTGCGAGCCCGACACGCCGGTCTCCACGAAGACGGCGACCGCCAGGTCGCCGCGGGTGGCGATCATCCAGGTGTGGGTCGGCAGGTTGCCGGACGCGTCGGGCTCGCCGTACTCGGCGGTGCCGGTCTTGGCACCGACCTCGCCGGGTACGTCGAGCAGGAACCGCCCCGACCCGGTGGTCACCACGGCCCGCATCAGGCCGAGGAGCGTGCCCGACTCCTGCGCGGTCAGCGGCACGTCGGGCGGCGTCTGCGTGACCTGGTGCTCGGGCAGCAGCACGGGCAGCACGGTCCGGCCGGCCGCGACGGACGCGGCCACGGTGGCCATGGCGAAGGGGCTGGCGAGCACGGTGCCCTGGCCGATCATGTCGGCCGCGGCACCGGTCTCGGTCTCCGCCGGCGGCACCTGCCCGAAGTAGACCGGGAAGCCGAGGTCGTGGTCGGTGCCCAGCCCGAGCGCCCGCGCCGCCGCCGCGAGGTCACCGGGGGCCAGTCGGCCGGTGCTGTCGATGAGGGCGGTGTTGCACGACTGCGCGATCGCCTGGATGAAGGTGATGTCCCCCAAGGAGCTCGGGGGGTAGTCGTCGTAGTTCTTGAACGTGCGGCCGTCCACGACGGTCGTGGCCGGGCAGGGGACGACATCGTCGACCCTCAGGCCGCTGCGCAGCAGCGCCAGCGCGGTGACCACCTTGAAGGTCGACCCCGGCGCGTAGCGCCCGGTCGACGCGAGGTCGGCCCCCGCCGCACCCGCCCCGTTGGCACTCGCCAGGATCGCACCGTCCGAGGGCCGGATCGCGACGAGGGCGCTCGCGGGCCCGGCGTCGCCCAGGGAGGACAACGCCAGCTCGGCCTTCTCCTGGAGCACCGGGTCGAGGGTGGTGACCAGGTCGGCACCGTCGGTCGGCGCGACCTCGGCGAGGGTGCGCAGCCGGTCGTCGGCGCCCCGCGCGACGACGGACGTGCCCGGGCTGCCCCGCAGCTGGTCGTCGTAGCGCGCCTGGAGGCCGGAGAGACCCACCTCGTCACCCGCGACGATGCGGCCGTTGGACGCCTCGACGACCTCGGCGGTGGCGGGGCCGACCCGACCGAGCAGGGCGGCGGCGAACTCACGCGTCGGCGCCAGCGGCAGCGTGTCGCTCACCGCGAGCGCGCCGGGGACCTCCCGGAAGGAGGGCAGCACGTCGAGGGCGTCGTCCTCGCGCAGCACGACCGCCTCGACGAAGGCCGCCGGACCCATCGCCTCCGCGCGCTCGACGTACGCCGCCGCGTCGACGTCGAGGATGCGCGCGATGCGTCGCGCGCTGCGCGCCACCTGGGGTCCTTCGACCTTGGTCTTGTCGAGCCCGTAGCGCAGCACCGGGCGCTCGGTGACCAGGACGGCTCCGCCGGCGCCGGTGATGTCGCCGCGCTGCGGCGCGAGGGTGCGCAGGCCGAGGATGTCGCCCTCGGCGAGCCCGGGCGCCAGCGCGTCGGGGCTCCAGTCGACCTGCCACCCGGACTCGTCGGACGTCAGCGCGACGGTGGACTCGTACTCCCACGGCGTGGTGGCGGTCAGGTCCCAGCTCCACGCGAGCGTCGCGGTCGCGGCCGCGTCGGGCGCGTCGGGGTCCTCGGGCTCGTCGACGCCGGACACCTCGACCGCGACCGGCACCTCGTCGAGCGGCGCGACCAGCTCGACGAACGCGGCCCGGTCGGCCTCGTCGGTCAGGGGCACGTCGCCCAGCGAGTGCCCGGACAGGGCCGCCGCGAGGTCGTCGGCGGTGGCGGAGGCCGGCTCGCTGTCCTCGCCGCCGAGCACGGAGCAGGCGGAGCCGACCCCCATGAGCACGACGGCGATCCCGAGACGCAGTGATCGCATGGCCCCATCGTGCCGGGGGTACGGTCGCGGGGTGAGCGAGACACGCACCGAGCACGACTCCATGGGCGAGGTCGAGGTGCCGCGCGAGGCACTCTGGCGGGCGCAGACCCAACGCGCGATCGAGAACTTCCCGATCAGCGGCCTGACCCTGCAGCCGCGCCACGTCCAGGCGCTGGCACACGTCAAGGCCGCCGCAGCGACCGCCAACGCCGCCCTCGGCGTGGTGTCCCACGAGCAGGCGCAGGCGATCGTGGCGGCCGCCGACGCGATCGTCGCGGGCGAGCACGACGGCGAGTTCCCGATCGACGTCTTCCAGACCGGGTCCGGCACCAGCTCCAACATGAACGCCAACGAGGTGATCGCGACCCTCGCGGCCCGCGCCGGGGTCGAGGTGCACCCCAACGACCACGTCAACGCCTCGCAGAGCAGCAACGACACCTTCCCCACCAGCATCCACGTCGCCGCGACGCTCGCCGTGGTGGACGACCTCGTCCCCGCACTGGACCGCCTCGCGACGGCGTTCGAGGCCAAGGCCGCCGAGTTCGCCGACACCGTCAAGGCCGGGCGCACCCACCTCATGGACGCGACCCCGGTGACGCTCGGCCAGGAGATGGGGGCGTACGCCGCCACGCTCCGGCTCGGCGTCGAGCGGCTCGAGTCGGTGCTCCCCCGGGTCCGCGAGCTGCCCCTGGGCGGCACCGCCGTCGGGACCGGGATCAACACGCCGGCCGCGTTCGCCACGCGCGCCATCGCCGCCCTGTCCGAGCGGACGGGCCAGGAGTTCACCGAGGCGCGCGACCACTTCGAGGCGCAGGGCACGCGCGACTCGCTCGTCGAGCTCTCCGGGGTGCTGCGCACGATCGCCGTCGGGCTGACCAAGACCTGCAACGACCTGCGCTGGATGTCGTCCGGGCCGACCACCGGCCTCGCCGAGATCCACCTGCCCGACCTGCAGCCGGGCTCGAGCATCATGCCGGGCAAGGTCAACCCGGTGCTGCCCGAGGCGACCCTCATGGTGTGCGCGCGGGTGGTCGGCAACGACGCGACGATCGCGTGGGCCGGCGCGTCCGGCAGCTTCGAGCTCAACGTGATGATGCCCGTGATGGCGCAGGCGCTGCTCGAGTCGATCCACGTCCTGTCCACCTCGACGGTGCTGCTCGCCGAGCGGTGCGTCGACGGCATCACCGCCGACGCCGAGCGGATGCGGCGCTATGCCGAGTCCTCCCCCTCGGTCGTCACGCCGCTCAACGCGCACATCGGCTACGAGCAGGCGGCCAAGGTCGCCAAGCAGGCGCTGGCGGAGGGCGCCACGATCCGCGAGACGGTGCTCGCGATGGGCTTCGTCGAGCGCGGCGAGCTGACCGAGGAGCAGCTCGACGCGGCCCTCGACGTCGACTCGATGACGGGTCGCAGGAGCCCGGCGTGATCCGGTAGCACCTCGTCCGGTGGTCGTCGTACGGTCGAGGACATGACCGGGACGGCGTACGAGATCAAGGCCCTCACCCCCGAGACGTGGTCGGCGTTCGCGGGTCTCAACGAGCGCATGGGCGGTCTCTTCGGTGGCTGCTGGTGCGTCGCCTTCCACGCCGAGCGGGAGGACCACGTGCCCGGGCCCGAGGGCAACAGGGCGTTCAAGCAGAAGATGGTCGAGGAAGGCATCGCCCATGCCGCACTCGTCATGGACGGCGACGAGGCGGTCGCGTGGGCGGAGTACGGCACGCCGCAGGAGCTGCCCGACATCCACCACCGCAAGGAATACGACGCGACCAACCAGCGCCACGTCGACTACCGCATCACGTGCATCCGCGTGGACAAGGCACGTCGTCGGGAGGGCCTGGCGGAGGTGGCCCTGCGCGGGGCGCTCGAGCTGATCGCCGCGGCCGGTGGCGGCACCGTCGAGGGCTATCCGCACGACCTGACCGACGTCACCAAGAAGACGTCGTCGTCGTGGCTCTACAACGGCACCCGCAGCATGTACGAGCGCGTCGGCTTCACCTACGACCGGCCCAAGGGCATGAAGAACTGCGTGATGGTGCTCGAGGTCCCCGCGAGCCGGTGACTCATACCCCGCGACCTACCCGCTCCCGCTGACCGGGAAGCACAAGGCGCGACCCACCCGTCCCCCCAGGACGAGCGAGCCGCGCCTCTCGACCCCCCTGGTCGACCAGTGCGAGCCCGAGGGCTCATGGACGCACCATGGCCCGCTCCGGAGCGGCCCGCGGCGGAATCAGGCTGGACTAGGACGACCGGTTAGACCACTGGTCCCTCGATCGTCAAGATTGCCTGGAGATCATCGTGAGGAACGCGCAATGCCAGGACTTCTCGCTCAGTACCAGCCATGCCCGGACTTGAAGCTCCAGGCGCTGCACGGCGTGCCGTAGGCGTCCTGGATGTACTCCAGCCCCCACCGGATCTGCGACTCGGCGGAAGTCATGTAGTCCGCGGGGAGGTCGTGCAGCTCGGTGAGCGCCTGCGGGATGCCGTAGGCCGACGAGGTCGGGTTGTCCGCGTCGATGCGCCACCCGGACTCGCTCATGTAGAGCGAGTCGAGGCAGGAGAACTGGTCGGCGGAGAAGCCGTAGGCCGGCAGCAGCGCGCGGGCGATGTCTCGCGGGTCACCCTCGGAGAGCTTCTCGGACTTCGTGACGGCGGAGCCGGCCGACATCGACAGGGCGGTCGCCTTGGCTGCGTCCGTACGACGCGCGGAGCGGGAGGTGACGGTGCGCCGGGCTCGCTGCTCGAGCGCCGCGGCGCTCGGGGTGGCGGCGTCCTGCGGCGAGCTCTCGGGCGAGGCCTGCGTGGTCGTGGCCACGTCGGCAGCGGCGGGGGTGAGGGCGGAGTCGTCGGACAGCAGGCCGCCGGCGACGCTCACGCCGGTCACGGCAGCGGCCAGTCCGGTCATGGCCACGCCGGTGCGCAGGGCCCGACGGCGCACGCCCACGGCCTTGTGCTTGCCGGGGGCGCGGTGCGTGGGGACGTAACGGGGTGACTTGGGCACAGAGGAGTCTCACGGTTGGACGACAGGGGGCGTGCGGCTCGAGAGGCACCACGGTCGAGCGCTCCAGGAGGCGGTCGGGACGCGGTTCTCGGGGGTGTCCCTGGCCTGACCTCCCGGGGGGAAGGTCACGAAACGATCACGGACCACCATGCACGAGGCCTCGGGAGCGTGCAAACCGATCCCCCCAAGTGACTATGTCCCTTGCGTCACGCGCGTACCTGAGAACGCGCAGGCCCCACCAGTCCCACTTCGCGGAAGGTCGCCTCCGCCACACCCCTCGCTTCGGTTTCCCCGCCTATGCGGGGAAGTTCGAACATCTTGGGGTTTGCAAGGGTCCGGACGTTGGGGTTTCCCCGCCTATGCGGGGAAACCCCAAAGCAGTAGACCGAGGACGTCTCAGAGGGTGACGTCCTCCAGCATCTCGGTCACCAGGGCGGCGATGGGCGAGCGCTCGGAGCGGGTCAGGGTCACGTGCGCGAAGAGCGGGTGGCCCTTGAGCTTCTCGACCACGGCGACGATCCCGTCGTGGCGACCGACACGCAGGTTGTCGCGCTGCGCCACGTCGTGGGTGAGCACCACCTTGGAGTTGGCCCCGATGCGCGAGAGCACGGTCAGCAGCACGTTGCGCTCCAGGGACTGCGCCTCGTCGACGATCACGAACGCGTCGTGCAGGGAGCGGCCGCGGATGTGGGTCAGCGGCAGCACCTCGAGCATGCCGCGGTCCATCACCTCGTCGATGACGTCCTTGCCGGTCAGCGCACCCAGCGTGTCGAAGACCGCCTGGGCCCAGGGTGACATCTTCTCGTTCTCCGAGCCGGGCAGGTAGCCGAGCTCCTGGCCGCCCACGGCGAACAGCGGCCGGAAGACGACGACCTTCTTGTGCTGGCGGCGCTCCAGCACCGCCTCGAGGCCCGCGCACAGCGCCATCGCCGACTTGCCGGTGCCGGCGCGACCGCCGAGGGAGACGATCCCGACCTCGGGGTCGAGCAGCATCTCCAGCGCCACCCGCTGCTCGGCGGAGCGGCCGTGGATCCCGAAGGCGTCGCGGTCGCCGCGCACGAGGTGGACCCGCTTGTCCGCACCGACGCGGCCGAGCGCCGTGCCGCGCTCGGAGAGCAGGACGAGCCCGTTGTGGCAGGGCAGGTCGCGGGCGGGGGCGAGGTCGATGACCCCGTCCTCGTAGAGCTCGTCGAGGTCGGTGGCCGGCACCTCCAGCTCGGTCATGCCGGTGTAGCCGGAGTCGCTGATCGCCTCGGCGCGGTACTCCTGGGCATCGAGGCCGACGGCCGAGGCCTTGATGCGCAGCGGCAGGTCCTTGGAGACCAGGGTCACCCGGTGGCCGTCGTTGGCGAGGTTGCGGGCCACGGCGAGGATCCGGGTGTCGTTGTCGCCGAGCCGGAAGCCCGACGGCAGCGATGCAGCATCGGTGTGGTTGAGCTCCACGCGGAGCGTGCCACCCTCCGTGCCGATGCCGACCGGCTCGTCGAGGCGCCCGTGCACGACCCGCAGGTCGTCGAGGGAACGCAGCGCCGAACGGGCGAAGAAGCCGAGCTCGGGGTGGTGCCGCTTGCCCTCGAGCTCGGTGATCACCACCACGGGCAGCACGACCTCGTGCTCGGCGAAGCGCGTGACAGCGCCGGGATCGGCGAGCAGGACGCTGGTGTCCAGGACGTAGGTCCGGCGGCCCTGGTCTGGAGATGCGCTGGGAGATGCGGCGGAGCTGGGCGATGCGGAGCTCACGGGTGAGGACTTGCTGGCCACGACTAACCCCTTGCTGCGGGTCGGCGCGCGCACTCCTCGCCCGGCCCGATGTCATTCAACGGACCGGAGAGCTCCCATCTGAGTGCCCAAGGCTTGCCTCCCGGTTCAGCAGGCTTCCCCACCTGCCGATACGGGCGAAAGTACGCCCGCGACGTCGTCGATCCGGGTCGACACGCCCGAACGCGAGGTGACGGCGAGGTGACGGTTGGTCAGCCGCCGAAGCGGCGCTCGCGGGCGGCGTACGCCCGGATCGCGCGGAGGAAGTCGACCCGGCGGAAGTCGGGCCAGAGCGCCTCGCAGAAGTAGAACTCCGAGTTGGCCGACTGCCACAGCAGGAAGCCGCCGAGGCGCTGCTCGCCCGAGGTGCGGATCACGAGGTCGGGGTCGGGCTGGCCCTTGGTGTAGAGGTGCTCGGCGATGTGCTCGACGTCGATCAGGTCGGCGAGCTCCTCCAGCGAGGTGCCGCGGGTCGCGTGGTCGGAGAGCAGCGCGCGTACGGCGTCGGCGATCTCCCGGCGGCCGCCGTAGCCGACCGCGACGTTGACCAGGATCCCGTCGATGTCGCGGGTCGCCTCCTCCGCGGCCTTGAGCCGCTCGGCGGTCTCGGGGGGCAGCAGGTCGAGGGCACCCACCGGGTGGATGCGCCAGCGGCCGGCCTCGGCGAGGGACTGGACGGCTCCCTCGATGATCGAGAGCAGGCCGGTGAGCTGCTCGGGCGGCCGGTTGGTCAGGTTGTCGCTCGAGAGCAGCCAGAGCGTGACGACCTCGACGCCCACCTCCTCGCACCACCCGAGGAGGGGACGGATGTTGTCGGCGCCCGCCTGGTAGCCCTCGGCCGTGTTGAGACCGACCGCCTTGGCCCAGCGCCGGTTGCCGTCGAGCATGACCCCGACGTGCTTCGGGATCTGGTCGTGCGGCAGGGCCTTCACCATGCGGGACTCGTAGGCCGGGTAGAGCACCCGTCGCACCGCGTCCGTCACCTTGGCCATCAGGCGATGGTAACGCCGTGTGACCGATCCCTCCGCGTCGGTCGTGTGCGTGGCTTGCCCCGGGTTGGGTACTTTCTAGTCATGGAGACCAGCTCATGACGCCTCGCGACCGGGTCGAGCACGCCGTCGATCGCGTGGAGCGCGCCGGCGAGCTCATGGCCGACAAGCTGGCCGAGGTGAAGCCCAAGCTGCGCGGCTGGCTGCACGCCGGCACCGCGCCGCTGGCCCTGGCGGCGGGCATCGTCCTCGTCGCCCTGTCGCCGACGGCCTCCGCCCGGATCGGCTCGGCGGCCTTCGCGCTGTCCGCGCTCCTCGTCTTCACCGTCTCGGCCATCTACCACCGGGGCACGTGGTCGCCGCGCACGTGGGCGTTCCTGCGCCGCTTCGACCACGCCAACATCTTCGTGCTCATCGCCGGCACCTACACGCCCTACGCCCTGCTCTTCCTGGAGGGCTCGGCCCGTACGACGCTGCTGGTGCTGGTCTGGGGCGCCGCCCTCGCCGGCGTCGTCTTCCGCGTGTTCTGGATCGACGCGCCGCGCTGGCTCTACACCCCGATGTACCTCGCCCTCGGCTGGGCGGCGATCTTCTTCGTCCCGCAGTTCATGGAGGGTGCCGACCGCTTCAGCAGCGGCGTCGCCGTCGCGACGCTGGTGCTGGTCGCGGTCGGCGGCATCCTCTACACCCTCGGTGGCGTGGTCTACGGCCTCAAGCGCCCCGACCCCTCGCCCCGCTGGTTCGGGTTCCACGAGGTGTTCCACTCCTTCACGGTGCTGGCGTTCGCCGCCCACTACGTCGGCGTCTCGCTGGCGACGTACTCGCTGCGCTGAGCTCCGCGGACCGCGGTGAGCCTGCTCACGTCGGGAAACCTTCGTGGACGCCCGTACGTCGTAGTGGGGAAGCCCTGTCCCCCACCCCGATCGCGTGATGCCTGACTCCGACGACCGCCAGCCCCTCCTCGACCTCAGCCTCCCCCAGCTGGTCGCCGGCGCCACCGCCGCCGCGACCTCCGCCATCCTCGTCAGCCGCATGGACCTCCTCGGCACCGTGCTCGGCGCCGCCTGCGCCAGCGTGGTGTCGGCCGTCGTGACCGCCGGCCTCATCGGGGGATGGCACCGGGTACGCACCGTGCCCAGCCGGTTCCCGCGCAACGTCAACGGCATGGTGGTGACGGCGCTCGCCCTCGGCCTGGTGGTGCTCGCCTTCCAGGCCGGGATCGACCTGGCGACCGCGGGCCTGCCGCCCGACGCCTTCGCCGCGAAGTGGCTCGCGGAGGTCGGCGTCAGCCGAAGCTGACCAGCGCGAACACCACCAGGGCGGCGGCGACGACCAGTCCGGCCAGCATCCACGCGGCGCCGGGCGAGCGACGGGCCAGCCGCTCGAGCGCCATGTAGGTCGCACCGATCGCGGCCAGCCCGACGGTGACGTGCAGCAGCACCGCGAGCATGACTCCCGCGATGGCGCCGGCCATCCGCAGCCGGCCCCAGAGCAGGCTCAGCGCGAGCGGCAGCACGATCGCGCCGGACAGCCCACCGGCCACCTCCGCCCACCAGGGCCGGTCGCCCATCCAGGGCACGTCGACCGCGCCGAGCCACGAGCGGTCGAACAGGTCGCTGGTGGAGGAGTAGCCGAGGTAGAGGATCGCCACGATCGTGGCCCCCGCCGCGAACCGGTAGGACCAGTGCCGGGCCCGCGACCAGGGCACATCGCGACCCACGAAGATCGTCGCGACCGTGACGGCCGTCCACACGATCCAGCGGCGGATGACGCCGGTGCCGGTGTCGGCCATCGCGTCGCGGAAGGTGCGGTCGGCGGCCACCCGGTCGACGACGTGGCCGTCGGTGGACACGTAGGACGACGGGTCGTGCGAGCCGCCCACGAGCGCGTCGTGGAGCAGCGCGGCCGGCAGGTGCGCGCCGGTCTTGGGGACCAGCCAGGTGAAGAGGGCCGGGACCGAGGTCAGGTCGGTGCGGAACCCGGTGTCGGCCGGCACCAGCAGCTCCCCGAGGTGGCGGTCGAGGTAGGCCAGGCGGCGCTCGAGGGCGAAGGTCTCGACGCCCTCCTCGGCGTGGCGCTCCAGCACGATCCGCGGGTCGGCGCCGGGGTCCGGCGGCTCACCCGGACGTCCGTCGTGCGGCAAGGTGCCGCCGTCGTAGAACCGGCGTACCTGCTGCACCACCTGTCCACCCATCACACCACCACGCTCCCGAGACCTCACTCCCCCAGTGTGGCGCCGCGCACCGACATCCGGGCGCACCACGTCCGCGGTAGTCCGCATCAAACGACTTGTCCCGACGGCTTGGGCACCAGTCGTGTGATGCGGACTATCCGAGGGTGAGCTCCGCGGGCTCGGTGAACGGCGCCGCGCAGACGTGGTGGCGGCAGACGTACGCCGCCGCCTTGCCGTCGACCGGGTTCCGCCCGGCCAGGAGGGGCACGTCGTCGCGGGCGGTGTCGGAGACGAGCACGACCGCCGTCGGGTGGTGCCGCGCCTTGTTGGCCAGCGACTCGCGCCGGGCGCCGGGCGGCCCGACGACCGCCACCTCGGCCGGGCCGTCGCGCAGGGCGACGGCGGCAGCGAGCGACCACCCGGCGAAACGGGGGGCCTTGGTCGCGAGGGCGTGCACGGAGCCGAGCGCGTCGTC
Source organism: Nocardioides sp. N13(2025) (assembly GCF_051912545.1). Classification (GTDB taxonomy): domain Bacteria; phylum Actinomycetota; class Actinomycetes; order Propionibacteriales; family Nocardioidaceae; genus Nocardioides. Next base: position 2,725,567 of record NZ_CP196809.1, read on the forward strand.
CGCGGCCTGCCGGTAGCGCGGCTCGCCGGTGATCGCGGCGGCCGTGACGAGGGCGTGGACCAGCGAGGACAGGCCGCTGGGCGAGGCGTTGTCAGACGCGTCCCGCGGTCGCGCCACGAGCGCCTCGGCATCGTCGGCGGTGTCGTGGTAGCCGCCGTCACCGGCGGCGAACCGCTCCAGCGCGGTGTCGATGAGGTCGGTCGCCGCGCGCAGCCAGCGCACGTCCCCGGTGGCCTGGAAGAGGTCGAGCCAGCCCGCCGCGACGCAGCCGTGGTCCTCCAACACGCCCGCCGGGGCACCGACGACCCCGTCGCGGGAGACCCGGCGCAGCCGGCCGTCCACCAGGTGCACGTCGAGCAGCAGCTCCGCAGCCGACGTGGCCGCGTCGACGTACCTCGGCTCCTCCAGCCACAGGCCCAGGCGCGCCAGGCCGCTGATCGCCAGTCCGTTCCAGGCGGCGACCACCTTGTCGTCGCGCGCGGGCCGCACGCGCGCCGACCGGGCCTCCATCAGCCGCGCCCGCACGTCGAGCCATCGCTCGAGGTCGTCGGGGTCGCGGCGCAGCTGGAGCACGGACGCGCCGTGCTCGAAGGTCCCCTCGCGCGTCACCGAGAAGAGCTCGGCCGCCCAGAAGCCGTCGTCCTGCCCCAGCACCTCGACGAGCTGGGCGGGCGTCCAGGAGTAGAAGCGCCCCTCCTCGCCCTCCGAGTCGGCGTCGAGGGCCGAGGCGAAGCCGCCCTCGGCGGTCAGCAGCTCGCGCAGCAGGAACTCGGCAGTCTGCTCCCCCGCCCACAGCGCCGGCTCCGTGCGCCGGTCGGCACACACCCGCATGAGCAGCGCGTTGTCGTAGAGCATCTTCTCGAAGTGCGGCACGACCCAGCCGGCGTCGACGCTGTAGCGGGCGAACCCGCCGCCGAGCTGGTCGTGGATCCCGCCGCGGATCATCCCGTCGAGGGTCTGGTCGACCATCCGCAGGGCGTCGTCGCTGCCGTGCCGCAGCAGGAACTCCAGCACCATCGACGGCGGGAACTTCGGAGCGCCCCCGAAGCCGCCGGCGACCGGGTCGAACTCGGCGGCGAGGGTGGCGACGGCGGCGTCGAGGTCGCCCGGGCCGATCGGGGACGACGGCAGCACCGCCGGCGCCTGCAGGTGCTCGCGCAGCTGCGCCGCCTGTTGTCGTACGCCGTCGGGGCGCTCGCGCCACGCCTGGGTGAGCGCCTCGAGCAGCTGCCGGAAGGACGCCTGGCCGTGTCGCGGGGTGTCGGGGAAGTAGGTCCCGGCGAACCACGGGCTGGCGTCGTGGTCGAGCACGACCGTCATCGGCCACCCGCCGTGGCCGGTCATGGCGACGGTCGCCTGCATGTAGATCGCGTCGACGTCGGGGCGCTCCTCGCGATCGACCTTGATGTTCACGAAGTGCTCGTTGAGGTAGGCCGCGGTCGCCTCGTCCTCGAAGGACTCGTGCGCCATCACGTGGCACCAGTGGCACGCGGCGTACCCGACGCTCAGCAGCACCGGAATGCCACGGCGCCGCGCCTCGGCGAACGGCTCGGGTCCCCACTCCCACCAGTCGACGGGGTTGTCGGCGTGCTGGAGGAGGTAGGGCGAGGTGGCGTTCGCGAGACGGTTGGGCACCTCGTCAGCCTAGGCGCGCGGTGGACACCTAGGGTGCGGCCATGACGACTGCGCGGACCGTCCCGGTCACCACGGAGATGGACGGTGACGAGCTCGACGCGCTGGACGCCTGGCACCTCGCGCGCCACCACGGGCTGAGGGCCATCGTCGTCGAGTCGTTCGTGCGGTTCCGCTACGGCGACGGCTTCACCAGCTCCCGCGCCCTCGCGCTGCAGGCCTGCCTGGCCGTCGTGCCGTTCCTGCTGGCGCTGACCGGGCTCGCCTCCGACATCGACGAGGAACGTCCCGCTGCCGTCGTCGCGCACGTCGTGGACTCCCTCTCCCCCGGCGCCGGCGACAGCGACGCGCTCACCTCGGCGGTCGAGAAGTCCGACGAGTCCGAGCGGGCAGGCGAGGTGGCGCTCGTGCTGGGCCTCGGGTTCGCCCTCATCTCGATGACCACGGCGATGGCGCAGGTCGAGCGCGGCGCCAACCGCATCTACGGCATCCGCCGCGACCGCAAGGCCCTCCACAAGTACGGCCGGGCCGCGGTGCTGACCGCCGTGCTCGCCGTGCCGGTGGGCGTCGGCTTCCTGATGATCGTCGGCGGAGGGGCCTTCGGCGAGGCGATGGCCGACAACTACGGCTGGTCGGATCACGCCCTGGACTGGTGGGGCTTCCTGCGCTGGCCCGTCGGCCTGGCACTGCTCGTCCTGACGATCGCCGTGCTGCTCGACCACGCTCCGCGCCGCCGCCAGCCGGCGCTCTCCTGGCTCGCCCTCGGCTCGGGCATCGCCGTCGTGCTCAGCGCGATCGCCACGGTCGGACTCGCGCTCTACGTCTCGCTGAGCGGCTCGTTCGGCAGCGTCTACGGCCCGCTGGCCGGGGTGTTCGCCCTCCTGCTCTGGGCGCTGCTGTCCTCGATCGCCCTCTTCTACGGCATCGCCGTCTGCGCCCAGCTCGAGGCGCTGCGGGCCGGAGAGCCCGAGCCGGCGCTCGACGACCCGGGCCGCCCCCACGACCGCACCGTCGGCGACCACCTCACCGACTAGGAGAAGAGCTCCGCCAGCGCGCGCAGGTCGTCGTGGACCTCGACGGCGCCGGCGTCCTGCAGCACCGCGGCCGCGTGCGTCGTACGGACGCCGTGCACGCGTCGTACGCCGGCACCCAGCGCGGCCCGCACGCCGGCCGGCGAGTCCTCCACCGCGAGCGCCTCCGCCGGCGCGGCCGCCAGTTGCTCCAGGGCCAGGGCGAACCCCGCCGGGTGGGGCTTGCCGTCGACGACGTCCCGCGCGGTCACGACGACGTCGACGCTGTCGAGGGTGAGCGACAACGACTCCACGAGGGAGCGCTCCACCCACGCCGGCCAGGCCGACGTGACGATCGCGAGGGGTACGCCGGCGTCGCGGGCCGCCTCGATCAGCTCCCGGGCTCCCGGGACCGGTCGCGCGGCCTCGTCGGGCACGTGCGGCAGCACCTCCGCCAGCACGGCGCTCGGGTCCAGGCCCTCCCACGGGCCCGGCTCGGTGGCGAAGACGTCCTCGGCCCGGCGCCCGGTGAACACCGAGAGGTCGGGCACGTCCCAGCCCTTGTGCGCGAAGTAGGCGCGGTAGCCCTCGCGGTGGATCGGCTCGGAGTCGACGAGGGTCCCGTCGAGGTCGAGCAGCAGCGCCGACGGGCGGGTCGTGGAGTGGGTCATGGAGTGGCGAAGAGCAGGTCGCCGGCGGCCACGGAGCCGCCGATCGCGTCACTCGTGACGGATCCCTTGACCCCGTCCATCAGCACCACCGGCACGACGGGCGACACGTCCTGCCCGCCCGCGGAGGCCGGCAGCGCGGACGGGTCCCACGTGATCATCGGGTCGCCGGCCGCGACCTCGGCGCCCTGGGTGGCGAGCACCTCGAAGCCCTCGCCCTCGAGGCGCACCGTGTTGATGCCGAGGTGGACGAGCACGCCGACGCCGTCGCCGAGGACGACGAAGGCGTGCGGAAGCACCTTGAGGACCTTCCCCGCGATCGGGGAGACGACGGTGGTGGGCCCGCCGTCGGGATCCACCGAGGGCTCGATGGCCACGCCGGGGCCGACCATCTCCTCGGCGAAGACCGGGTCGGGCACGTCGGCCATCGCGATGACCCTGCCGGAGCAGGGGGAGAGAACCTGCGTCACATCAGGTCCTCGATGTCCTCGGCCAGGTTGTCGGCCTCGGGGCCGACCACGACCTGGACGACGGTGCCGCTGGCCATGACGCCGTGCGCGCCGGCAGCCTTGAGGGCGGCCTGGTCCACGAGGGAGCCGTCCTTGACCTCGGTGCGGAGGCGGGTGATGCAGGCCTCGATCTCGACGACGTTGTCCGCGCCGCCGAGGCCGGCGAGGATCTGCTCTGCCTTGCTGCTCATCTGGGTGACCTTTCGTGGGTGGTGGAGGACGTGACGTCAGTCTGCGTCACCTTGTTGAGGCCGCGGGGGTTGTCGGGGTCGAGGCCCATGCGCCGGGCCATCTGCTCGATCATCAGCTGGGCCGGGACGATGGAGGCGATGGGCTCGACGGTCTCGCGCAGGTCGGGACCGGGCAGGTGGAGGTCGCAGACGTCGGTGAACGACGGCGTGCCGCCGAGGCCGAGCACCCGCGCCCCCCTGCCCTGCAGGTCGCGGACGAGGTCGACCATCGGCTCGGCGAGGGGGCCATGCGCCGCGCCGACCAGGACGGCCAGCAGCCCCTCGCTCACGACCGAGATCGGCCCATGGCGCAGGTCGGCGTAGGAGTAGCCGCGCACCGGGCGCAGGCAGGTCTCCTCCATCTTCAGCGCCGTCTCGAGGGCCGTGCCGAGCAGCAGCCCCCGACCCGACACGACCACCCGGTCGGCGGCCGCCAGCTCGCTCGCGGCGGCCGAGACGTCCACCTCGAGCAGGCCGGCGACAGCGTCGGGGACGCGGGCGAGGTCGGCGGCCAGCGCGCTGCCGTCGGACAGCGCGTCCGCCAGGACGGCCAGCGCCACCATCTGCGTCAGGTAGGTCTTCGTGGCGGGCACCGCGACCTCGGGGCCGGCCTGCGTCACCAGCGCGACGTCGGCGGCCTCGGCGAGCGGGGAGCCCGCCACGTTGGTGACCCCGACGGTCGCGGCGCCGCACGCGCGGGCCCACTGCTGGGTCTCGACGATCTCGGTCGTGGCGCCTGACTGCGACACCGAGACGACCACGGTGTCCGAGAGGTCGAGGCGGGCGCGGTAGTGCGTGGCGACGCTGGGGGCGGCGAGCGCGGCGGGGACGCCGGCGACCACCTCGAGGAGGTAGCGACCGTAGATCGCGGCGTTGTCGCTCGAGCCGCGTGCCACCAGGAGCACGCGGCGCCGTCCCCTGGCGAGGTCGCGCAGGCGGGGCTGCTCGGGCACCAGGTGGTCGAGGGTGCGGCGGGCCGCCGTGGGCTGCTCGGCGATCTCGGAGGCCATCCGGGTGCCGGTGGCAGGGGCGGGGTGCGTCTCCATGGTGGTCCTTGACAAGGTCGCGGCGTCGGAGCCATGCTCTCAACTGGTACGTACCAGACCGTACCAATTGAACCGCACCACGTCGAGAGCCACGAGGTCGGAGGAGGTGGAGATGGCGCGCAGGATCGACGAGGGCCCCCGGCCCAAGCACGCCCAGCTCAGCGACGCCCTGGCCGACCTGGCGATCCGCGAGCTCGGGCCCGACACCGCGATCCCGTCGGAGCGCGAGCTCATGGCGACGTACGACGTGTCGCGGGCGACGGTGCGCAAGGCGATCGACAGCCTCGTGGCCGGCGGCCTGCTCCACCGGATCCAGGGCAAGGGCACGTTCGTCGCGCGGCCGCGCGTCGAGAGCCGGCTGCACCTCGCGTCGTTCTCCGACGACATGCGCCGCCGCGGGCTGGTCCCCTCGACGCGGTTGATGCTGGTCGACGAGGAGCGCCCGCCGGCGGAGGTCGTGCGGTCCCTCGGGCTCGGTGCCCGCGGCACCGCGTGGCGCATCGACCGCGTCCGGCTCGCGGACGGCCAGCCGATGGCGATCGAGCAGGGGTGGTACCCGCGCTCGCTGCTGCCCGACCTCGACACCGAGGACCTCACCGGCTCCCTCTACACGCTGTTCGCCGAGCGCTACGGGATCGTCATCGACGCTGCCGAGCAGACGCTGTGGGGCGAGGCGGCCGAGGGCGCGACCGCGCGACGCCTCGAGGCACCCGTGCACACCCCGCTCCTGGTCTTCCACCGCGTGTCGAGCGCAGGAGGGCGACCGGTCGAGCACGTCGTCTCGCGCTACCGCGGCGACCGCTACCAGGTCCACATGAGCCTCGGCGCCGCGCAGGGCGCCGCCAGGAAGAAGAGCACCAGAAGGGAACGATCCACATGACTTCGCAGGAAGCCGCCGCGGGTGGCACCACCAAGGGACGCAGGTTCAACCTCGCGCCCGTCCAGAAGTTCGGGCGCAGCCTCATGCTCCCGATCGCGGCACTCCCCGTGGCAGCCCTGCTGCTCCGGCTCGGCCAGCCCGACCTCCTCGGCGCCGACGGGCTCGGCTGGGACAACGTCGCTGCGGTGATCGGCGCGGCCGGCGACGCGCTGTTCGCCAACCTGCCGCTGCTCTTCGCTGTCGGCATCGCGATCGGCATGGCCAGGAAGGCCGACGGCTCGACCGCACTGGCAGCCGTCGTCGGCTACCTCGTCTTCAAGGGCGTCGGCGACGCGATGTCGCCGGTCATCCTGGGCCTCCCGAAGGGCGACGCCGAGCAGGAGCTGATCAACTACGGCGTGCTCGGCGGCATCGTGGCCGGCCTGGCGAGCGCCTGGCTCTGGCAGCGCTACCACCGGATCTCGCTGCCGCCCTACCTCGCCTTCTTCGGCGGGCGGCGCTTCGTCCCGATCATCACGGCCTTCGTCATGCTCGTGATCTCGGTGCTGATGAGCTTCGTCTACCCGGCGTTCGACAGCGGCATCAACGCGCTCGGCGAGTGGGTCACCGACAACGCGGTCCTGGGTGGATTCGTCTACGGCACGATCAACCGGCTGCTCATCCCGCTCGGCCTGCACCACATCCTCAACAACCCGCCGTGGTTCATCTTCGGCGAGTACACCAGCGGCGGCGAGACCTACCACGGTGACATCGCCCGGTTCCTGGCCGGCGACCCCACTGCCGGTGCCTTCATGACCGGCTTCTTCCCGATCATGATGTTCGCCCTCCCGGCGGCGGCACTGGCGATCTGGCACGAGGCCCGGCCCCAGAACAAGAAGCTGGTCGGCGGCATCATGCTGTCCGCCGCGCTGACCGCGTTCCTCACCGGCGTCACCGAGCCGCTCGAGTTCGCGTTCATGTTCGTCGCGTTCCCGCTCTACGTGATCCACGCCTTCCTCACCGGCACCTCGCTGGCCCTGGTCAACGCGATCGGCATCAAGGACGGCTTCGGCTTCTCGGCCGGCCTGTTCGACTACGCGCTCAACTTCAACATCGCCACCAAGCCTCTGCTGCTCATCCCGATCGGGCTGGCCTACGCGGCGATCTACTACTTCCTGTTCCGGTTCGTGATCCGGAAGTGGAACCTCAAGACCCCCGGGCGTGAGGACGAGGGCGAGGAGTCCCTCGTCGAGGCGGACACCAGCGCGTGACCTCGCTGCTCACTGCTGCACAGGTGGTCACCCCGGCGCGGATCCTCGCGCCGGGGTGGCTGCTCCTCGATGCCGGGCGCATCGTCGAGGTCGGCGAGGGCCCACCGCCGCGCAGTCCCGACCTCGATCTCGGCGAGGCCACGGTCGTGCCGGGCTTCGTCGACCTCCACGTGCACGGCGGCGGGGGCGCGTCGTTCGACCTCGGTACGGCGGACGCAGCCGCCGTCGTGGCCGACGCCCACCTCGCACACGGCACCACGTCGATGGCCGCGAGCCTGGTCACCGACACCGCCGAGCGGATGGCCGCCGCCGTGCGGGAGCTCGGCCTGCTCGTCCGGGACGGGCGGCTCGCCGGGGTGCACCTCGAGGGACCGTGGCTGAGCCCGCAGCGCTCGGGGGCCCACCAGCCGGGCTCCCTCACCCATCCGGACCCGGCCTCCGTCGACGCACTCCTGGCCGCGGGCGCGGGCGCCGTACGGATGGTGACCCTCGCCCCGGAGCTGCCCGGCGGGATCGACGCCGCACGCCGGCTCAGCGCCGCGGGCGTCGTCGCCGCGATCGGCCACACCGACGCGACGTACGACCAGGCGTGCGCTGCCCTCGACGCCGGCGCCCGGCTCGGCACCCACCTCTTCAACGCGATGCGCCCGCTCCACCACCGCGACCCCGGTCCGGTCGGCGCGCTGCTCGACTGCCCCGTCGACGTGGAGCTGATCGCCGACGGCGTGCACCTCCACCCGGCCGTGCTGCGCACGGTCTTCGCGGCCAAGCCCGGCCGCTGCATCCTGGTCACCGACGCGATGGCGGCAGCCGGCGCGCCGGACGGCGACTACCGCCTCGGGCCGATGGCGATCGAGGTGCGCGACGGGGTGGCGCGCCTGGCCGACAGCTCGGGGACCGGCGCGATCGCCGGCTCCACCCTGACCATGGATGCGGCGGTCCGCTTCGCCGTACGCACCGCCGGCCTGCCGCTGCTCGACGTGGTCCACGCGGCCAGCACCGCGCCGGCGCGGGCGTGGCAGCTGGACGACGTCGGGGCGCTCGAGGCCGGCCGCCGCGCCGACCTCGTGGTCCTCGACGAGGACCTCGAGGTCGTGCGCGTGATGCGGGCAGGAGCCTGGGTCAGCCCTTCGTCGAGCCCAGGGTGAGCCCCGAGACGAACTGCTTCTGCAGCGCGAAGAACACCACGAGCACCGGGAGCGCGACGATGATCGAGCCCGCGGCGACGAGGTTGGTGTCGGTGAAGAACTGCCCGCGCAGGTTGTTGAGAGCGGACGTCACGGGCAGCTTGTTGCCCTGCTGGATCAGCACCGTCGCCCAGAAGAACTCGTTGTAGATCCAGGTGACCTGCAGGGTCGCCAGGGCCGCCAGCGCAGGCCGTACGAGCGGCATCGTGAGCTGCCAGTACTGCCGCCACACGCTGGCGCCGTCGAGCTCGGCCGACTCGTAGATCTCGTAGGGCAGCGTCTTCATGTAGTTGCTGAGCACGAACGTGCAGAAGCCCATCTGGAACGCCGTGTTGACCAGGATCAGCGCCCAGAAGCTGTTGAGCATCGAGCCGGAGTCGCTCATGAACATCGGCAGCGGGATCTCGCGGAACATCCGGAAGACCGGGATCAGCAGCGCCTGGGGCGGCAACAGGTTGGCGGCGAGGAAGACCCCGAGGAGCGTCAGGTTGAAGCGATAGCTGAACCGTGCCAGCACGAAGGCGACCATCGAGGACAACCAGAGCGTGAGCAGCACCGCCGGGATGGTGACGAGGAACGAGTTCTTCATGTGCAGCCCGAAGTTGCCGCGCGACCACGCCTCCTCGTAGTTGGCTGTGGTCCACCCGCCGAAGGACAGGTAGCCGTTGGCCTGCGTGTAGTCGTAGTCGCGGAACGAGTTGACCAGCGCCCACACCAGCGGGAACAGCCAGGCCAGCGCGAGCACGGCCATGATGACCGTCGCGACGAGGCCGCGCCGGCGGCTCAGTGCCCCGCCCTCGGCGCGGGGCGGCGGGACCGTCTTGCGTGCGGGTGTCGTCGCGACCGGTGTCTCGGTGCTCATCCTCGGCGCTCCTCACGGAAGACGTTGCGCAGGTAGAGGGTGATGAAGACCGACGAGATCAGCATCATGATCACGGCCAGGGCGGACCCGAAGCCGTACCTGGTCGCCTCGCCGATGACGTTCTGGGCGACCAGCGCGCCGATGACCTCCAGCCCGTTGCGGCCCTTGTTGATGACCCAGACCAGGTCGAAGGCACGCAGCGACTCGATCACCACGATCACGACGACGACCATGTTGATGGGTCGCATGACCGGGAAGATCACGTGGAAGAACGTCTTGACCTCGTTGGCCCCGTCGACGGCCGCCGCTTCCCGCAGGCTCGCGTCGATGCCCTTCAGCCCGGCCAGGTAGATCAGCATGATGTAACCGGTGTGGCGCCAGGCCGTGGCGACGAGGACCGCCCAGAGGTTGATGTCGGGGTCGCCGTACCAGTCCACCTGCGTGCCGAAGACGTCGTTGATGAGGCCCTGGTCGCGGGAGTAGAACAGCTGCCAGATGAAGCCGATGAGCGCGAGCGACAGCACGACCGGCATGTAGAAGGCCGTCTGGTAGAACCGGCTGCCCCGCATCTCCCGGTCGAGCACGACGGCCAGGAGCATCCCCAGCACCGTCGGGAAGAGGAACAGGAAGCCCAGCCAGATCAGGTTGTGCTGGATCGCCGGCCAGAACGGCGGGTAGATGTCGACGACGTCCTTGTAGTTCTGGAAGCCGACCCACTCGATGGTGTCGAGGTCGCCGAACCCGTTCCACTTGCCGAAGGACAGCACGAACGACCCCAGTGCCGGGAGCCACACCAGCCAGAGCACGAGGAGCAACGGGACCGTGATCATCGTGATGACCACGAGCCGGTCGCGGGTGGGCAGCTTCTTCTCGCGCCCCTGGGGCGGGGCCTCCCCAGGGGCTGCCGGCTGCGGGAGCTCGATTCCGGTCATGACTCAGCCGAAGATCGAGGCGGCCTGCTCCTGGATGCTGGCCGTGACCCCGTCGATGTCGTCGGGGTTCTTCAGGAAGTCCTGGATCGAGGGGATCATCACCGTGTTGGCGAAGTCGGCGTTGGTGTCGCGGTCCATGAACTGGGCGATGTTCGCGGCGGCCGAGACGACCTCGACCGACTTCTTCTGCAAGTCGCTGTAGGTCGAGGTGCTGGCACCGGAGTTGGCGGCGATGAAGGGCGCGTCGGCGGCGTTGTTGCCGGCGTCGGCAGCGGCGGCGCTGCCCAGCCACTTGACCATCTCCTTGGCCGCATCCTGGTTCTGCCCGGCAGCCGCGACGCAGAAGCCGTCGATCGGGGCGTCGAGGGCGTCGGAGCCGATCGAGGAGTCGAGCTCGGGGAAGGTGAAGAAGTCGAGGTCCTCGCCGTTCTCCCCGAGGGCGTCCACCACGAAGGTGCCGAGCAGGTACATCCCGCAGTCGCCCTTGCCCATGGCGGTGGCGGCCTCCTGCCAGGTCCGGCCCAGCGGGTCGGCCTGGTGGTAGGGCAGCAGCTTGCGCCACGTGTCGAAGACCAGCTTGACCTCGTCGCCGTCCCACTTCTCGTCACCGGCCATCAGGCTCATGTGGAAGTCGAAGCCGTTGAGGCGCATGTTGAGGATGTCGAAGGTGCCCATGGCCGGCCACCCGTCCTTGTCGCCGAAGGCGAACGGGGTGACGCCCTTGCCCTGCATGTCGTCCATCAGCGCCATGAAGTCGTCGTTGGTGGTCGGCGCCTCCCAGCCGTTCTTCTCGAAGACCGACTTCCGGTAGAAGACCGCCCACGGGTAGTAGCTGATCGGGACGAAGTACTGCTTGCCGTCGGGCGCGGTCGCGGCCTGCTTGAAGGAGTCGTCGAGGCCGTCGATGGGCCACACGTCGCTGAGGTCGGTGATCAGCCCGTTCTCGGCGAACTGGGCCATCCGGAAGCCGGCGAACCAGGTGAACACGTCGTCGGGCGTGCCCTGGAGGTAGGTGTTGATGCTCTCCTGGAAGGTGTTGTGGTCGACGGCGTTGAGCGAGACCTTGGTGTCGGTCTCCTTGGTGTAGGCGTCGGCGATGCCCTTGAGCCGGTCGTAGGCCGCGCCCGAGCCCTCGGCCTCGTTGATGCCGAACTTCACCGTGGCGCCGGACCCGCTGGCCGGGCCGCCCCCGTCGTCACCGCCGCAGGCCGCGAGCACGCTGGCCCCGCCGACGGCGAGCCCGCTGAGGGCCATGCCCCGCAGGACCGAGCGGCGGGTGGCGGCCATCGTGGCCACGGTCGAGCGCGGGATGGCGTTGGAACGAGTTCGGGACACGACAGCCTCCTGGAGACAAAACCAAACAGGGAAGCACAGCATGTGACGGTGAACACAGGCCCGTCAACCCTCTGGACTGGTCATTTCCCACCTGTTCGAACATTTCCAAACGCTTTTCGACCTCGAATCGTTGACTTTGCCATGTGAGGGTGACCACAGTGGGCGGCATGCCGACATCCCTGCCCGCGCTCGCCTTCGGCGGCGACTACAACCCCGAGCAGTGGCCCCCGGAGGCGCACGCCGAGGACCGCACGCTGATGCGCGAGGCCGGTGTCGACCTCGTGACGCTGGGGGTCTTCTCCTGGGCCTGGCTGCAGCCGGGCCCCGACCGCTGGGACTTCGGCTGGCTCGACGAGCAGATGGACGCCCTGCACGCCGCGGACATCAAGGTCGACCTTGCGACCGCCACGGCGTCCCCCCCTGCCTGGCTGGCGCAGCGCCACCCGGAGATGCTGCCGGTCACCCAGGACGGTCGCACGCTCTGGCCCGGCGGGCGCCAGGCGTTCTGCCCGAGCTCGCCGGTCTACCGCGAGCACGCCCTGGCCCTGTGCACCGCCCTCGCCGAGCGCTACCACGACCACCCGGCCCTGGCCCTGTGGCACGTGTCCAACGAGCTCGGCTGCCACAACGCCCGCTGCTACTGCGACGTGAGCGCGGCAGCCTTCCGCACGTGGCTTCGCCAGAGGTACGACGACGACGTGGCCCGCCTCAACGACGCCTGGGGCACGGCCTTCTGGTCGCAGCGCTACGACGACTTCGAGCAGGTGCTCCCCCCTCGGGTGGCCCCCACGCACGCCAACCCCACGCAGCAGCTGGACTTCCTGCGCTTCTCCTCCGACCAGCTGCTCGACAACTTCGTGGTCGAGCGCGACGTCCTGCACCGCATCTCCCCCGGGGTGCCCGTGACCACCAACTTCATGGTCATGCGCCAGACGATGGAGATGGACTACCTGCGCTGGGGGCGCGAGCTCGACGTGGTGTCCAACGACCACTACCTCATCGCGGCGGAGGCGGGCGGCCACCGCGAGCTGGCCTTCAGCGCCGACCTCACCCGCGGCACGGCGGACGGGCGACCGTGGCTGCTGATGGAGCACTCCACCAGCGCCGTCAACTGGCAGCCGCGCAACCGCGCCAAGCTGCCGGGCGAGATGATCCGCAACAGCCTCGCCCACGTGGCCCGCGGCGCCGACGCCGTGCTGTTCTTCCAGTGGCGGGCCTCGCGCGCCGGGGCTGAGAAGTTCCACTCCGGGCTGCTCCCCCACGCGGGCACCGACACCCGCCAGTGGCGCGAGGTCGTCGAGCTCTCCCGGCTCCTCGACGCCGTCGAGGAGGTCGCCGGCAGCGCGCCGCGCAACCAGGCGGCGATCCTGTTCGACTACGAGGCGTGGTGGGGCTGCGAGCTGGACTCCCACCCCAGCATCGACGTGCGCTACCGCGACCGGGCCGAGGACCTCCACCGGGCCCTCACCGCGCAGGGCGTCGGCGTCGACGTCGTCCACCCGAGCACCGACCTCACGTCGTACGACCTCGTGGTGGTGCCGACGCTCTACCTCGTCTCCGACGAGACCGTCGCCGCGCTCACGGCGGCCGCGGAGGCCGGTGCGACCGTCGTGGTGACCTACTTCAGCGGCATCGTCGACGAGTCCGACCACATCCGCCTCGGCGGCTACCCCGGGGCGTTCCGCGAGCTGCTGGGAGTGCGTACGACCGAGTTCCTCCCGCTGCTCGCGGGCGAGTCGGTGCAGGTGGAGGGCCTCGGTGAGGGCGCCGTCTCCGCCGACACCTGGGCCGAGGACCTGGAGCTCGACGGCGCCGAGGCGCTCGCCACCTATGTCGACGGCCCGGCCGCGGGGCTCCCCGCCGTCACCCGGCGCGCGGTCGGCGACGGTCGCGCCTGGTACGTCGCCACCCGGCTCGACGCCGCCGGCACCGACCGGCTCGTGGAGCGACTGGTCGCCGACGCCGGCCTCGAGCAGCTGCCCGGCGCGTCCGACCTGGTCGAGGTGACCCGTCGCGTCGGCGACGACGCGAGCTGGCTCTTCGTCATCAACCACGGCGACGAGCAGGCCGAGGTGCCCGTCCACGGCGTCGACCTCGTCACCGGTCGTGAGGTCGCGGGCGACCTGCGCGTGCCCGGCGGTGGCGTCGCGGTGGTCCGGGAGGCCGACCCGGGGCGGAGCGACTGATGCTCGCCGCCCAGCGACGCGGGCGCATCCTCGCCGAGCTCAGCCGCGACGGGACGGTGCGCGTCACCGACCTGGTCGAGCTGCTCGGCGTCTCCGACATGACCGTGCGGCGAGACCTCGTGGCCCTCCACCGCGACGGCCTGCTGGAGAAGGTCCACGGTGGCGCGCTGGCGGTGGCCGAGCCCTCCTCCTCCGAGCCCGGCTTCGCCGCGAAGTCGGTGCAGCGCCGGCGCGAGAAGGAGGCGATCGCCGCCGCGGCGGCGGAGCTGGTGCACACCGGGATGGCGATCGCGGTCTCCGCCGGCACCACCACCCACGCGCTGACCGAGCACATCGCCCGCATCCCGAACCTGACCGTCGTCACCAACTCGGTGTGGGTGGCCGACGTCCTGCACCGCACCGGAGAGGCCACCACGTCGGTGCTGCTGACCGGCGGCCTCCGCACCCCCTCCGACGCGCTCGTCGGGCCCGTCGCGGTGTCCTCGCTGCGCAGCCTCCACGTCGACGCGTTCTTCATGGGCGTGCACGGGATGGACGTGCGGGCCGGCTTCAGCACGCCCAACCTGCTCGAGTCGGAGACCAACCGGGCGATGATCGAGCGCTCGCGCCGCCTCATCGTCCTCGCCGACTCCAGCAAGTGGGGCGTGGTCGGCCTCAGCAGCATGGCGGCCCTGTCCGAGGCCTCGGTGCTGGTCACCGACTCCGGGCTCTCCGCGCACGCCAGCGGAGCCCTGGCCGACCACGTCGGCGAGCTGGTGGTCGTCGACCCGGTCGACGGCGACGACGACGAGGCCGGCCACGACTTCCCCGACTTCCCCGACCTCGAGGACGCATGAGCACCCCCATGAGCACACCTTTCGTCCACCTCAGCCGCGGCGGCGTCAGCGTCGTCCTCGGTCACGACGCGTCAGGGATCCCGGCCCTCCTGCACTGGGGCGCCGCGCTCGGCGACCTCGACGACGACACCCTCGCCGGGCTGGTCGCCGCACGGGCGCCGGGCGTCGCCCGCTCGGCCTACGACCAGCCGCGCCTCACCGGGCTCGTGCCCGACGGCACGCGAGGGTTCTCCGGCACCCCCGGGCTGGGCGGTCACCGGGTGGGCGGGAGCGCGACAGCCTCCACGCCGAGCCTGGTCGACTGGCGGGTCGACCTCGACGACGCAGCGGTGACGTGCACCTCGCGCGACGAGGAGGCCGGCTGGGAGGTGCAGGTCGCGCTCGCCCTCGACGCCGCCGGGCTGCTCCACGCACGGACGAGCGTCACCAACACCGCGGACGGGGACCTCCACCTCTCGTCGGTGCTGACCGCCCTGCCGGTCGGTGCCCACGCCAGCGAGCTGCTCGACCTCACCGGCCGCTGGTGCAAGGAGCGCACGCCCCAACGGCACGCGTGGGTCCAGGGGACGCACCGGCGCGACGCACGCCACGGCCGCACCGGCCACGACGCCACGCTGCTCATGGTGGCCGGCATGCCCGGCTTCACCTTCGGCACCGGCGAGGTCTGGGCCGTGCACACCGCCTGGAGCGGCAACCACACGACGTACGCCGAGCGCACCCCCGAGGGCGACTGCCTGCTGGGCGGCGGCGAGCTGCTCGCCCCCGGCGAGGTCGTGCTCACCACCGGCGAGACCTACCGCTCGCCGGAGCTGCTCGGGTCGTGGTCCGCCGCCGGTCTCGACCCCCTGAGCCACCGCTTTCACGCCCACCTGCGCGCGGTCACGCCGCGGGCACGTCGCGAGCGGCCGGTCATCGCCAACACGTGGGAGGCGGTCTACTTCGAGCAGTCGCTGGAGCGGCTCGCCGAGCTGGCCGACGTCGCCGCGTCGGTCGGGGTGGAGCGGTTCGTCCTCGACGACGGCTGGTTCCTCGGGCGGCGCGACGACACCGCCGGCCTGGGTGACTGGACCGTCGACCCCGACGTGTGGCCCGAGGGCCTCACGCCCCTGGTCGACCACGTCACCGGCCGCGGGATGGAGTTCGGCCTGTGGGTCGAGCCGGAGATGGTCAACCCCGACTCCGAGACCGCCCGCCGGCACCCCGAGCGCGTGCTCCGCGGCCGCGCGGCCGCGCCGCCGGAGTGGCGGCACCAGCAGGTGCTCGACCTCCAGGACGACGGTGCCTACGCCGACGTCCGCGACGCCCTGCTTGCCCTCCTCGGCGAGCTCGACATCGCCTACCTGAAGTGGGACCACAACCGCGACCTGGCGGACGTCACCCACGCCGGGCGGCCCGCCGTCCACGGCCAGACGCTCGCGGCGTACCGCCTGCTCGACGAGCTGCGCACCGAGCACCCCACGCTCGAGATCGAGTCCTGCTCCTCGGGCGGCGCTCGCGTCGACGCCGAGGTGCTGGCCCGCACCGACCGTATCTGGCCGAGCGACACCAACGACCCGCTGGAGCGCCAGCACCTGCAGCGGTGGACGTCGCTGCTGGTGCCGCCGGAGCTGATGGGCTCGCACGTCGGGCCGGCCACCTCGCACACCACCGGTCGTACCCATCCCCTGCGCTACCGCGCGGCGACCGCGCTGCTCCACTCGTTCGGCATCGAGTGGGACATGACGCGCCTCGACGACGCCGAGCTGGCCGAGCTGCGCTCGTGGATCGACCTGCACAAGCAGGTGCGGCCTCTCATCGGCTCGGGCACGCTCGTGCACCCCGACCACCCGGACCCGGCGGTCGTGGTCAGCGGCATCGTCGCCGCGGACCGCTCCGAGGGGTGGTACGTCGTCGCGACCGTGGCGGCGACCGCGACCCAGCACCCCGCGCCACTGCGGATCACCGGCCTCGACCCCGACCGCCGCTACCGCCTCACCGAGCAGGCGCCTCCCCCGGCCGGCGGCGCCGACCTGACCCACGCCTGGTCGGCCCACGGCACCGAGCTCACCGGACGGGTGCTGGCCGCAACGGGCATCGCGCTGCCCGTGCTCGACCCCGAGGAGGCGCGGGTGCTGCGCCTGGTCGCCACCTAGGCTGGGCCCGTGGACGCCAGGGCCTGGGACCAGAGGTACGCCGCCAGCGAGCTCGTGTGGTCGCGCGAGCCCAACCAGTTCGTGGCCGCCGAGCTCGCCGACCTGGCGCCCGGCACCGCCGTCGACCTCGCCGCCGGCGAGGGCCGCAACGCGATCTGGCTCGCCTCACGCGGCTGGTCCGCGACCGCTGTCGACTTCTCGCAGGTGGCCCTCGACAAGGGCGCGCGGCTGGCGGACGAGGCGGGCATCGAGCTGGACGGGACGGTGTCCTGGGTCTGTGCCGACGCCACGACCTGGCAGCCGGCCGAGCCCGTCGACCTCGTGGTGGTCGCCTACCTCCAGCTGCCGGCCGAGGACCGGCGCCGGGCGGTGCGGAGCGCGGTCACGATGCTGCGTCCCGGCGGCACCCTGCTGCTGGTCGCGCACGACAGCACGAACCTCACCGAGGGCACCGGCGGGCCGCAGGACCCGGACGTCCTGATGACGGCCGACGACGTCCTCGACGACCTCTCAGGCCTCGACGTCGAGGTCCTCCACGCCGAGCGGGTCGCCCGGGAGGTCCGGTCCGCCGACGAGCACGGCGGCGAGGAGCGGCGTACGGCCTGGGACTGCCTGGTGCGTGTGGTGCGCCGCTGAGCTCACCGCTCGTCGGGGTCGGTGGCCCTCTCGCTGCGGTCCACGGGCTCGTCGCCGTAGAGACCGGCGTCCTTGGCCGCCTGCGCCTTGCGGAGCTGCTTGACCAGGCTGAAGGCGAGCACGACGACGGCGAGGATCATGAAGATCCACATCGCGAAGCCCAGCGGGCCCGCCTTGACGTCGGTGGGCTTCGGCGTCGGGTCGTCGAGGAGGATGATCAGCAGGTCGAGCATGGGTCCAGTGTCCCACTTGCCGCTCAGGGAGCGGGGGTCGGGATGCCGGCGAACAGGTCGTCCTCCGGCCGGGTGGTCTCCACCGTCGACTCGACCAGCTCGTAGTCCTCGGTCGGCCACGTCTTCTGCTGGATCTCGCGCGGGATCGCGAACCAGAAGCCGTCGGGGTCGATCTGCGTCGCGTGGGCGAGCAGCGCCTGGTCACGCACGCCGAAGTAGTCGCTGCACGGCACCTTCGTGGTGATCCGGTCGTCCCAGTCGGGCTCGCGCTCCCACTTCTCGAGGCGCTCGGCGTAGGGCGACTCGAGGTTGTGGGCGAGCATCGCCTCGTGCAGGGCGTTGGTCTTCGCCCAGCTCCAGCCGTGGTGGTAGTAGAGCTTCATCGGCTGCCAGGGCTCCCCCGCGTCGGGGAAGCGCTCCGGGTCGCCGGCCGCAGCGTAGGCGGCGACGGAGACCTCGTGGCAGCGGATGTGGTCGGGGTGCGGGTAGCCCCCGCGCTCGTCGTACGTCGTCATCACGTGGGGCCGGAAGTCGCGGATCAGCCGCACCAGGCGCTCGGTCGCCTCCTCCAGGGGCACGAGCGCGAAGCAGCCCTCGGGCAGGGGCGGGAGGGGGTCGCCCTCCGGCCAGCCGGAGTCGACGAAGCCGAGCCAGTCCTGCCGGACGCCGAGGATGTCGCGGGCGCGGTGCATCTCCTCACGGCGGATCTCGGTGATGTTGTCCCAGACCTCGGGGCGGTCCATCTTGGCGTTGAGGACCGAGCCGCGCTCCCCGCCCGTGCAGGTGACGACGTGGACGTCGACGCCCTCGGCGACGTACTTCGCCGTCGACGCGGCCCCCTTGCTCGACTCGTCGTCGGGGTGGGCGTGGACGTGCATCAGGCGGAGACCGGCGCGGGGCTTGGCGGACGCGGGCCGGTCTGCGTGGGGCTGGGCCATGGGCCTGAGTCTAGGAGGAGGGTCTTACAGTTCCTCGCGTGACCACCGACCTCGCCGATCGCTACGGCGCGCCCTCGCGCTGGCGGCGCCCGGTGACGATCGCGGTGGCCGCGACGGTGGCGGTGGTGAGCCTCGGCTGGCTGGCGTGGACGGTGTGGTTCCACAGCACCCCGGCCGTCACCTCCGACCTGGTCTCCTTCGACGTCACCAGCGACCACGAGGTCGAGACCCGCCTCGACGTGCGGCTCGGCGACGGGGTCGAGGCCAGCTGCCGGCTGCGCGCCTTCGCCGAGGACCACACCACCGTCGGGGAGCTCGCCTTCACGCCGGTCGAGGGCACCAACGAGGTGGTCATCCGCACCGAGCGGCGAGCCACCACGGTCGAGAAGCTGGGCTGCACCGCACCCGGGCAGCCGCGTCCACGCTGAGCGTACGACCTGCGCTTTCGCCGCCGGCTTGCTAACCTGAGGTCCTGCCCGTCCGGCAGCGCTGGCCCACGTCTGCTGCCGCGCTGACTCCGATCGGACGGACGAAGGACACCGACCACTCCCGGTTGCGCTGAGGCACACCCCCAGCACACCCGGGATCCAGCACCACCATGAATCTCTACGTTGAACCAGGAGTTGCGACATGACCGACCAGGGCACCGTCTGGCTGACCCAGGAGGCCTACGACAAGCTCAAGGCCGAGCTCGAGGACCTCAAGGGTCCCAAGCGCCAGGAGATCATCGAGCGCATCTCCGCCGCCCGCGACGAGGGTGACCTCAAGGAGAACGGCGGCTACCACGCCGCCAAGGACGAGCAGGGCAAGCAGGAGGCCCGCATCCGCCAGCTCGAGGACATGCTCCGTCGTGCCGAGGTCGGCGAGACGCCGCCCGACGACGGCGTCGTCGAGCCCGGCATGGTCGTCACGGTCGACTTCGGTGACGGCGACGAGGAGAAGTTCCTCCTCGGCGCCCGCGAGAACCTCTCCGAGGGTGACACCCTCGACGTCTACTCGCCCGAGTCGGCGATGGGCGCCGCGATCAACGGCAAGTCGAAGGGCGAGAAGGTCACCTACACCGCGCCCAACGGCAAGGACCTCACCGTGAAGATCGTCGACGCGGAGCCCTACAAGGCCTGAGCCCCACCGCTCAGTTGTTGACGCGGTAGCCCCGCTCGCGGAGGCGCTCCATCAGGTGCTCCGCGTGGGTCTCGCCGCGGGTCTCGAGCTGGATGCGGACCTCGACCTCGTTGAGGGTGAGGGACGGGGAGATCCGCTCGTGGGCGACCTCCAGCACGTTGGCGCCCTCCTCGCCGATCTCGGTGAGGAGGGAGGCCAGGCCGCCGGGGAGGTCGGGGATGCAGACGCGGAGGTAGAGGTAGCGGCCGGCGGCGGCGAGGCCGTGCCGGATCACCTTGCTCAGCAGGAGCGGGTCGATGTTGCCGCCCGACAGCACCGCCACAGCCGGGGTCTCGAAGCCGCTCGGGTTGTCGAGCAGGGCCGCGACCCCGGCCGCGCCAGCCGGCTCGACGACCTGCTTGGCCCGCTCGATCAGCGCCAGCAGGGCGCGCGAGAGCGACTCCTCCGACACCGTGATGATCTCGTCGACGTGGTCACGGACAGCGGCGAAGGTGATGTCTCCGGGGCGGCCGACCGCGATGCCGTCGGCCATCGTGCTCATCGTCGCCAGCGGCACCGGCTTGCCCTCCGCGAGCGAGCCCGGGTAGGCGGCGGCCCCTTCGGCCTGCACCCCCACGACGCGTACGTCGGGGCGCAGCGCCTTGACCGCGATCGCCACCCCGGCCAGCAGCCCGCCCCCGCCGGTCGGCACCAGCACCGTGCGCACGTCGGGTGCCTGCTCGAGCAGCTCGAGGCCGAGCGTCCCCTGCCCGGCGACGATGTCGACGTGGTCGAAGGGGTGGATCAGCACCGCGCCGGTCCGCTCGGCGAACTCGCGGGCCGCGGCGAGCGAGTCCTCGAGGTAGCGGCCCTCGAAGACGACGTCGGCGCCGTAGCCGCGGGTGGCCTTCTCCTTGGGGATCGGGGCGCCCTCGGGCATGAACACGGTGGCCGTGATGCCCAGCGTGGAGGCGGCCAGGGCCACGCCCTGCGCGTGGTTGCCGGCGGAGGCCGCGACGACGCCGTGGGCGCGCTCCTCCTCGGAGAGCCGGGAGATGCGCACGTAGGCGCCGCGCGACTTGAAGGAGCCGGTGCGCTGGAGGTTCTCGCACTTGAGCGACACCGGTCCCCCGACCAGCGCGGAGAGCCAGCGCGACTCCTCCATCGGCGTGGTCACCGTGATGTCGTCCAGCAGCTCGCGCGCGGCCACGATGTCGGCCAGGGTCACCTGCTCGGTCATGTCTCGTCCTTCTCGTCGGGGGCGTCGGGTCCTGCGAGGGGGCTGTCGTCCTCGGGGACCTCGTCGGGCGGCACCCCGTCGGTGGCGAGGTCCACGTCGAGGGCCTCGTCGGGGTCGTCGTCCCCGACGTCGGTGTAGCTGGCCAGGTGCTGGGCGACGGCGTTGCCCGCGGCTGCGAGGGGTACGGCGATGAGTGCGCCCGCGATGCCGGCGACGAGCACGCCGCAGCCGATCGCGACGATGACGCCGAGCGGGTGCAGCGAGACGAAGCGGCCCATGAGGAACGGCTGCAGGACGTGGCCCTCGAGCTGCTGGACCACGATCACGCCGATCAGCATGAGCAGCGCGGTCCAGGGCCCCTGGTCCACGAGCGCGACCAGGATGGCCACGGTGCCGGCGACGGTCGCGCCGATCATCGGCACGAAGGCGCCGAGGAAGACCAGCACACCGATCGCGACCACGAACGGCACGCCCAGGAAGAAGGCGACGGCCATGATCCCGGCCGCGTCGGCCAGGGCGACCAGGACCGTGGCGCGGACGAACTGGGTGAGCGACACCCAGGCCACGCGGCCCGAGGCGTCGGCCCGCTCGCGCGCGGCGCGCGGTGCGAGCCGCACGAGCCACGACCAGATGCGGTCGCCGTCAGCGAGGAAGAAGTAGGTCGAGAACAGGACGATGAAGAAGCCCGCGACCACGTGCCCCACGGCGGTGCCCACCTCGGTGACGCGGGAGACCACGCCACCGCTGCCGGTGCTGTCGGTCACCGCGCCCTGGATCTCCTTGATGTAGCGGTCGAGCTGGGAGTCCGAGACGTTGAGGGGCCCGTTGCGCAACCAGCTGCGGACCTGGTCGAGGCCCGTCACCACCGAGTCGGCGAGGTCGGTGGCGCCCTGGGCGACCTGCTGGCCGACGTAGGTGAGGAGCATGGCCACGGCTCCGATGCCGAGCACCATGACGATGCCGGTCGCCGCGCCTCGGGGCAGCCCGATCCGGCGCAGCGCGTTGACCAGCGGCACGGCCAGGGCCGCGATCAGCAGGGAGACGGCCAGCGGGAGCGTGATGACCGCGAAGAAGCGCAGCGTCCACAGCAGCCCGAGCATCGCCACGACGATGACGATGAGCCGCCACGACCAGGCCGCGGCGAGGTCGAGGCCCCACGGCACCTGCGCGCGGCTGAAGTTGGACGGCCCGGTGGTGAAGGCCGGCTCGGCCCGGCGCTCGGCGCGCAGCTGGGCCCACTGGGCCGCGAACCGCTCCGCCAGCCCGTCGTCGTCGTCGCCGCGACCGAGGGCCGCGAACAGGCGTCGGCGGCGCGACTCCTCCTCGGAGAGCTCGTTGCCTCCTGGCGTGTGCTGGTCGCTCACCTCGGCCACGCTACCGATCGACCGACGTGCGCAGGCGGCTCACCAGGCGGTGCGCCGCGACCGGGTGCTCCTCGGCCAGCAGGCCGGCCGCGGCCAGCACGTAGTCGCGGTCCACGACCACCGCCGGGTCGCGTGGGAGCTGCCAGCCGCCCTCGAACGCGTCACCCGTCGCCGGCAGCAGCACACGTCGTACGGCGTCGGGGCCGCCATGGCGGAGCACGCCGCCCGACCCGACCAGCAGGTCGACCTCGCGGAGGTCCTTGCCGCTGCGCTCGACGACCCGGCCCTCGGGGCTGACCACGACCTTGCTCCGGCCGGCATGGCGCTCCAGTGCGATCCGCACGGCAGCGGCGGCGATGTCGAGGTCGGCCTCGCGCTCGGCGTCGGAGTCGGGGAGGAAGTCGGGGTGCTCGTGCCGCCGGGCGGCCGCGGACGTGAGGTCGTCGCGGCCGGCCGCCTCCACCGTCGAGATCGCCGACCAGCGCATGCCGAGGTCCCCCTCGACGGTGCGTGTCACCGGGGTCGTCGCGACCACCTCGCGGGCGAGACCACTGTCCTCCGGGTCGAGCTCGACCACGCTGTGCACGTCGGTGGTGGCGCCACCGACGTCGACGACGACGACGTCACCGGCACCGCGGTGCTGGTCGTCGAGGCCGCGGGCGAGCAGCTCCACGCCGGTGAGGACGACGTCCGGCGTCGCGCCGCGCACGAGCTCGGTGAAGGAGCGGCCCCGGGCGTCGGTGCGGCTGCTGAGGTGCTTGCCGCCGATGACGTGGCTGAGGAAGATCTCGCGGATCGCGCGTCGGGCGCTGTCGGGTGCGAGCACGCCGATCCGCGGCACCACGTTGTCGGCGACGACGTGGGGCGTGCCGGCGCCCCGGAGGAGGTCGGCGACGACGGCCTGCGAGTCGATGTTGCCGGCCACGACGACCGGGCCGTGCCACGGCGTACGGGCCAGGAAGGCGGCGTCGCCCTCGAGCACCTCGGCGTTGCCGCCGTCGGTGCCGCCGACCAGCAGCACCACGTCGGGCTCGGCCGCGCGCAGGTCGGCGAGCTTGGCGTCGTCGAGCCCTCCGGAGAGCACCAGCACCACCTTGCCGCCGCTGGACAGCGCGACCCGGCGGCCCGCCTCGGCGGTGACCAGCTCCTCGTTGCCGACGACGGCGACCCGCAGCCCTCCCCCGGCGCTCGAGCAGGCGAGCACGTCGGCGTCGAGGGCGCGCCGGTCCTGCTCGGCGAGCACCGCCAGGCACGCGTCGTACCCGTCGAGGACGTCGCCGTTGCCCGCGGCGTCCGGGAGGGTCGTCGGGTGGCTCGCACCGGCGAGCAGCGCGCCGGTGTCGAGGTCGACCAGCGCGGCCTTGGTGAACGTCGAGCCGAAGTCGACGCAGACGATGCTCACACCACCACCGAGATGCCCGCGGCCACGACCACGACGAGCACGGCGGCGGCCAGCACGTGGACGCTGGTGCCGGTGGGCAGGTCGCGGCCCGTGCGGATGGCCTGGTCGGCCTGGCGGTAGCGCAGCCACCCGCCGGCCGCGGCGACCATCGCCGAGGCCAGGAGCAGGATGCCGAGCACCTTCTGGGACCACGACGGGTCGAGCAGGTGGAAGACCGCCAGCGCCGCGGCGACCAGGCCGACCGCGGTGCGCTCGTAGGCGAGGAACGTCCGCTCGTTGGCCAATGAGAAGCGGACGTCGGGGTGGTCGGTCACGTCAGCCCGGTCACGTCAGCCCAGCGACCGGTCGAGGTCGGCGACGAGGTCGTCGATGCTCTCGATCCCGACGCTGAGGCGGACCAGGTCGGCGGGGACCTCGAGGTCAGTGCCGGCGACGCTGGCGTGGGTCATCTTCCCGGGGTGCTCGATCAGCGACTCGACGCCGCCGAGCGACTCCCCGAGCGTGAACACCTCGGCGCGCTCGCAGACCGCGAGCGCCTGCTCGAGACCGCCGGCGACGCGGAAGGAGATCATCCCGCCGAAGCGCTTCATCTGGCGCGCGGCGACCTCGTGGCCGGGGTGGGCGGTGAGACCGGGGTAGATCACCTCGGTGACCCGCGGGTCACCGTCGAGGAACTCCACGATCTTCTCGGCGTTGTCGCAGTGGCGGTCCATGCGTACGCCAAGCGTCTTGAGGCCGCGGTGGGTGAGGAACGCGTCGAACGGGCCGGCGACGGCGCCCATGGCGTTCTGGTGGAAGCCGATCTTCTCGGCCAGGTCGAGGTCGCGCACGACCACGGCCCCACCCACGACGTCGCTGTGCCCGCCGACGTACTTGGTGGTGGAGTGCAGCACCACGTCGGCGCCCAGCGTCAGGGGCTGCTGGAGGTAGGGCGAGGCGAAGGTGTTGTCGACGACGAGCAGCGCGCCCGCGTCGTGGGCGACCGTGGCGAGCGCCTCGATGTCGCCGATGGTGAGC
The DNA here is from genome assembly GCF_051912545.1 of Nocardioides sp. N13(2025). GTDB lineage: Bacteria > Actinomycetota > Actinomycetes > Propionibacteriales > Nocardioidaceae > Nocardioides. The sequence continues at coordinate 2,750,193 of NZ_CP196809.1, forward strand.
ATCGGGTTGGTGGGCGTCTCGACCCAGACCATCTTCGTGCGTCCGGGGACGATCGCCGCGGCCACGGCGTCCACGTCGGCGACCGGCGCGGGGCTGTGGTCGGTGCCCCACAGCTTGGCGACCTTGTCGAAGAGGCGGAACGTGCCGCCGTAGGCGTCGTCGGGGATGACGACGTGGTCGCCGGGGCGGGTCAGCGCCCGGATGACGGTGTCCTCGGCCGCGAGGCCTGAGGCGAAGGCGAACCCTCTCTCGCCGTCCTCCACCGCCGCGAGCGCGCCCTCGAGCGCCGTACGCGTGGGGTTGGCGGAGCGGCTGTACTCGTAGCCGCCGCGCAGGCCGCCGACACCGTCCTGCTTGTAGGTGCTGCTGGCGTAGATGGGCGGGTTGACCGCCCCGGTCATCGCGTCGGGCTCGTAGCCGGCGTGGATCGCACGCGTCTCGAACCCGGCCTTGTCGGCACGCTCCTGGTGGGCACTGTGCTGGGTCACACGGCGAGCGTAGACCCCGCCGTCCGTGCGACGCACAGCACCGGACGCCAGAACGGCCGCCACGTCCACGGGGTGGCGGCCGTCCCGCGCCGGTGCGCTGGGGTCAGCTCAGCGGACCGCCCAGGATCCCCAGATCTCCACTCCGGCGGTGGCGTCGTTCCTGATGTTGATGTAGGCGCCGTACCTCGACGCGTTGTTGCTGGCCGAGGACAACGTGGCGTCCATGACCCGGAACGTCCCGCCCGAGTTGAGCTGGAGGAAGATGCACAGGTTGCCCGGGTTCGCCTGGGGCAGCGCAACCGTGCCCCCGGCACACTGAGCGGGAGCGGCTGCACCCGGGTTGACGACCGTCACCGCGGGCGCCGCAGCGAGTGTCGTGCCGAACATGATGTCGTCGGCGATGAAGCCGTCGGCCGGCACGCTGGGGTCGAAGAGGTCGAACAGTCCGCGCTTGGTCGGCTCGGCAGCCTCGTACCTCCCGTCGGAGTCGGCCTTGCTGTACGAGGATCCGGCACCGGCGTACTTCGCGTCGCTCTCCGCCTTGGTGTAGCCCGAGCCGGCGGTCTCGTACGAGCCCTTCGGCTGGTACTTCGTGTCGCTCTGCGCCTTCGTGTAGTAGCGCCTGTCCGCGAGCGGCTTGAGGTTCTTCTTCCAGATCTTCTTCCAGTTGGTCGCCACAGCCTGGCTGACCTCGGCCCCGGCGGGCGTGACGGCCATCAGGCCTCCCCCGACCAGGACCCCGAACAGGATGGCAACGACGAGCTGCCGAACCGGTCGACGTGAAGACATAGGGATGTTCCTTTCCAATGGGGGTGGGATTGCGCGCCGCTCACGGTGCTCTCCCGCCACCCCCGGGCGCATCGGTGACAGCACGACGTCTAGACCAGGTAGTTCCACCGATGCCGCTCGCGGCGAGACGCCGGATCCCGCGACTTGCCCGCCGCGCGATGATGGGGGCATGTTCGGATTCGGGAAGCCCACCACCCTGCCCACCGCCGACCAGGCCCTGCCCGGTCGAGCGCAGCCGATGTGGTCCCTCGGGGAGCACGTGGTCCTCCACACGCCGGTCGTGAGCGACGAGGTCCCCGCCGGCCACGAGGTCGCCCTGCTGGGCCTGGGCTGCTTCTGGGGTGCCGAGGAGATCTACTGGCAGGTGCCCGGCGTCTGGTCGACGTCCGTCGGCTACGCGGGCGGCACCACGCCGAACCCCACCTACGAAGAGGTCTGCAGCGGCCAGACGGGCCACACCGAGGCGATCCGCGTCGTCTTCGACCCCGCCGTCGTGTCCTACGCCGACCTGGTCAAGAAGTTCTTCGAGATCCACGACCCGACGCAGGGCATGCGCCAGGGCAACGACGTCGGCACCCAGTACCGCTCGGCGATCTACTGGACGACCCCGGAGCAGGAGCAGACCGCGCGCGAGCTGACCAAGGCGTACGGCGAGGAGCTGGCGCGCCGCGGTCTCGGCGAGATCACCACCGAGATCCGCCCCGCGAGCGAGGCGCCGTACTTCTACGCCGAGGACGCCCACCAGCAGTACTTGGCGAAGAACCCCTTCGGCTACCGCTGCCACGCCAACACGGGTGTGAAGTTCCCCGAGACTGCGTGACACCTCCTTCGCGATCGGCCCGCTTGTCGTTCAGTGCCCGACCCTATTGGCGTCGCGCGAACGTGATCGTGTTGTCGGCGTGGACGGTCACCACGTAGCGGGAGTCGTGGGCCAGGCGGTGGTGGGCCGGGCACAGGAGCCGGCCTCGGGCAAGATCGGTGAGCCCGCCGCGAGACCACAGGTCGTCGTGATGGGCGTGGCAGCCGGATGCGGTGGTCTCACAGCCCCTCGCGGTGCATCCGCCGTCACGCAGACCCATCGCGATCCGCTGGGCCTTCGTGTAGAGACGGGCGGCGCGCCCCAGGTCGAGGGGCTGCGAGCTGGTGCCGAGCACGGCCGGGATGATCCCGGCCTCACACGCCAGCCGGCGGGCCTGTCCCGCGGTCATCCGGGTGCCGTCGTCCAGCAGCGCGGTGGCGTGCTCGCCGAGCAGCTGCTCGAGTGTCATCGTCACGACGACGGTGGCGTTGACGCCTGCGGTCTGCGGTGTGTGGTCGGCCGGGTACCGCTCGACGTACTCCATGAACGCCTCACCGAGACGGCGCCGCAAGGGCTTCCACTCACCGGACTCGTCGCGCAGCTCCGCTTCGGTGTGGCGGGCGGGGTTGGCGAGTGCGAGGAGGTGTCGCTTGAGCATCGCACCGACGTGGGATAGGACCACGAAGCGGCCGTGGCAACGGCCGTGGCCGTCGTCGACCAGCGTCAGCTCGACTCCCGCGAACGCCCGCGACTCCTCCTGCTCGAGCAGCCGTGCCTCGTGGCACTCCCCCACCTCCGGGGCCACGACGTCCAGGATCCGCTTGCCGAGCTGGCGCAGCGCCTTCGCGTCGTGGTCGGCGGCCGCGGCGAGCAGGTGGTCGCGCGCCTGCTCGCGGATCGCGGCGTCCACCCGGGAAGGGAGGGCGTCGACGGCCTCGACGATCACCTGGGCCTGCTCCACCCGGAGGCGACCAGCAGCGAGCACCTCCGCGACGGGCGCGTGCCGGTCGTGCTCCAGGGACGTCGCGAGCCCCGTGAGGCGAGCGGCCTCGGCACGGGTGCTCCGGCTGCGGTGAGCGAGCCACGCGGCGGTGTGCCGGGCGCCGACCTCGTCGCTGAGCCGACGCCGGTCGGCCTCCGCGGCAGACCGGCACTGAAGGCTCGTCACCCGGCTCGAGGCCGCGGTGGCCACATCGAGCAGCCGTGCGACGTCACCGTCGCCGAGTGCGCCCAGCGACATGGCGTGGAGCTCGTCCAGCACACCGTCGAGACGCCGCACTAGCAAGCCCAGCAGCGGCGACGCAGCGGCTTCCACGCCGGGCGCGCGCGAGGACTGCTCGTCCTCGGCTGGGATGGCACTCACGGGTCGGACCTCTCCACGCCGTGTAGGCGCGTCGACAACAGATGGGGCCGATGTCTGAGGTGAGTGCAGCCGATGTGCGGCTATCCGAAGGACCCGAGCTCGCTCGCTCGAAACTGTGTTCGAAGTCTACGGGCCGCCACTGACAGGGGTCAATAGAAGCCGCAATGACGCGCCCGTGACATCTCGAGAACCGGGCGCACGCACATCGCTCGTCCTGCTGCCGAAGCGAGCATCTATGGGAACGTGCCCACTTGCCGCCTCGCTCAGGCGAGTGTGGCCAGGACGTCTGGTTCGAGCCATACGGTCACCGCCAGGGCTGCGAGCAGGACGCCTATGGCCTGGCTGGTGCGTTCCCCGTGGCGGGTCACCTTCTCCACGGCAATCGCTGCTGCGAGGACGCCCATCCAGACCAGGCTCATCACGCCCAACGCGAGCAGGACTGCCATCAACGCCCAGCAGCACCCGAGGCAGTAAGCGCCGTGCGCCAGGCCGGCACGGAAGGCTCCCCTGCGGCTGGCCACCGCCCGCGGCCCGTGCTGCAGGAGGAGCACGACCGGCGATCGACAGTGCCGCAGGCAGACCCGCTTCAGCGGAGTCAGCTCGTACACCGCCGCCACCGCGAGCACGGCCGCGCCGGCGCGTGACACCGTCGTCGGCGACCCTGCGGCGAGCTCCTCGAAGCCGCGCCACACCACGTAGGCGATCCCGCCCGTCGCGGCCCACACCGCGAAGTAGCCGAGCGTCAGCAGAACGGTGCCCGACCTGCCCGCCCGGCCCGCACGCATCAGCCGACTGGCGCCGATCGTGAAAGGCACCAGGCTCGGCAGCATCATCGCCGCCATCATCACGATCCAGGTCGTCAGGAAGTACGCCGCGCTCATCTGATCGGCGGGCATGACCATGTCGCCCATCGGATCAGCGCCGGTCAGAAGTCCCACCCGCATCTCGGGTGACCCCAGCAGATGCGTCAGCAACCATGCCCCGGCAGCCAGCCCTAGCAGCACGCCGGCGAGAAGCACCTCACCTCGCGACCAGCGACGAAGCGCGGAGGCCTGTTGCGCTCCGCGTGACGCGGTCGTCACCGGTCGGGCCCGCTCCAGTCGAAGCCGAAGTGCTTGCTCGAGCGACCGCTGCCCGCGAAGGTGAAGCCGAACGCGTCGGCACTGTAGGTCGACACTCCCCAGGTCGCCACCTGGCCCGGTCCGACCTCGGCTCCGGGGAGGTTCTGCGACTGCACCCGCGCGCCTTCTGGTGTCGTCGGTCCCGTCAGCGCTTCGACGGTTGCCGATGCCCGCCCGGGAATCTCCACACTCCAGGCCGAGAGGTCCTCCGCGATGGACACATGGATGGGCACGACCTCCATGCCCCGGATCTCCATGGCCCCGATCTCTCCGAACGTGGCCGGCTAACCGCCCGCCTGCCCACCGAAGATGATCTGCAGAGCGCCCAGCTGCCCCTCGTCCGCTGCCGCGTCCATGAAGATGGCGCCAAAGGAGTCGGTGTGCTCGCCCCACACGTTGCCGACGAACGACCCGAGCATCGCGACGTTGAGCCCGTCCAGACGGATGTCGCCGTACGTACCCTCGTCTATGTGCCACAGCAGCACGCCGTCACAGTCGCCCGTGGTCGGTGGCTGCGCGAACGAGCAGGGGCACGGCACGGAGCATTTGCAGGCGTCGAACCACTGGCCCTTCAGACGCCACTCCCGGACCGCGTCAGCATTCATGACACACCTCCACCCGCGTGAGCCTGGACCTCCCGCCACGTCCAGCGTGCGCCTCACGTGCGCGGTCCAACAGGCCAAGAACTTGGTATTTCCCGACCCGTCTCAGCTGACGACGTGTCCACACGAGAAGACGGCGTCGCCAGCATTGCCGGTAACCCAGCCAGTACTCGTACCGATCCCCCGGAGATGACCGACGAGTCACCCACTAGAGCCAGCCACTGGATCGCCGCCACGACAAGAGTACGAAGGCGCGCACCTCGTTGGTCGGCTCGCCATGCGCATCATCCTGGGCGGGGTGAAGCACCTCAGACCGCCCGGCAGCGCTTCGCGAAGAACGGCATGACCTCGAGACCCAGTTACGGCTACCGCTGCCACGGGACACCGCGATCAGCCCCGATACGGCCCGACCTGGTCGTTGCTAGCCTCGCCCGGTGCCCGCCGAGGAACCAGCGACCGATGATCTCCGCGTCATCACGCTCTGCGGCTCCATGCGGTTCCGCGCGGAGCTCGAGCGCCTCGAGACCGAGCTGACGCTCGCCGGCCACGTGGTGCTGAGCCCCGTGGTCCTGGCCCCGGGCACGGACCTCACCGAGGAGCAACGCGCACGGCTCGGCCGCGTCCACCTCCAGAAGGTGTCGATGGCCGACGAGGTCCTCGTCGTCAACGTGGGCGACTACGTCGGTGAGAGCACTCGCCGCGAGATCGCGCACGCCCGGTCGCGCGGGGTGGCCGTGGGCTACCTGGAGCCGCACGCGCCCGATCGCCACGCCGACGGCTGAGTAGAAGCCCCTCAGTCCTCCAGCAGCAGCATCGGCAGCGCGACCGGCGAGCTCGTCCGCCAGTCCATCACCTGGGCCTGGGACTGGCCCGCGCCGACGGTGACGTCGATGGCGTTGGCGTCCCGGGTGTCGGTGTCCTTGCTGGGAAGGCCGAAGTCCAGCTCGCCGGCCCCGCCGCCGAAGCGCCAGTCCCGGACGAAGCCGTAGGGGTTGCTGTTCCAGTAGTCGTAGTCGTACACCGGACGGATGAAGCCGATGCCCTCTCCCGCCTCCGCGTTGCCGAACATCGCGACGCCGTAGCGCGCTGTCGCCAGGTCGAGGGCGCCCAGGTCGGCTCGGTCGACGAGCGTGACGACCTGGCGGGTCTCGGGGATCGCGACGAGCTCGACGTCGCCGACCCTGGTGCCGGTGGCGTCGAAGACTCCGGCGCTGTCGAAGCGGCCGTCGGTGACGACGACCCGCTGCCACGGCGCCGCGGTGTCCATGTTGGTGCCGGGCAGGGCGGGCGTCGCGGCGCCGTCGCCGCTCCCGATGTAGACGTTGATCCGCTGGTGGGAGATCTGGTCTCCCCCGAAGGGGTTCGCGATCTCCCCGGCGATGCCCGTCACCACGGCCACCTGGTCGCCCCTGTCGTAGATCGCGGTGCCGGTCAGGTCGAACGTGCCCGGCCGGTAGACCGGGTTGGCGGGATAGACGTAGGTGCCCGGACCGTCGTCGTCGCCGGTGGGATCGGCGAGGGAGCCGATGCGCTCGCCGTACGACAACACGGTGCGGGTGGCCGTGCTCGTCGCACCCGACCGACCGACCGAGACGACCACGACCTGGTTGCGCAGGTCGGGCAGCGCGAGGGTGACGTCGAAGGTCGACCGCCCGCCCGGTCCGCGCTCGAGCGCGACGCGCCGCTTCTCCCCGTTGACGTCGACGTAGAGGGCGTGGCCGTCGGTGGTGCCGGCGAGGTGGGCCGAGTCGCCGTCGGCCACCTGCACGCCTGCTTCTGGCGAGGTCACGTCGAGCGCCGGCGGGGACAGCTCGGGGCCGGTGACGTAGCGGTGGCGGGTCACCCGCGGGGTCTCCACCGGCCGGCCGCCGGAGATTCCCTGGGCGAGCCGGACGTACTGCGCCATCGCCCACGCCAGCGGACCGGCCGATCCGGTGCCCTTGCCCAGGACGTGCCCGTACGACGTCGGCTCCGGCTGGTCCCAGGCCTGCTCGGGGATCATGTAGCCGTCGTTGGCCGAGCGGTGCATCGTGCGCAGGTGGGACATGGCGTCGCGGCCACTGGCGAGCTCGTACTCGCCGCGCTCACCCGACAGCAGGGGCCAGAGCCGACCGATGCCACCGGTCGCCAGGGTCCACGGGGAGCCATCGGCGCGCTCGCCGTAGCCGTCGTAGGTGTAGCGGTGCCACATCCGGCCGTGGGGGGTGTCAGTGGCGAGCGACCGGTCGGTCTCGGGGAGCGAGCCGACGACGTACGGGTCGTCCGGGGCCTTCACCCCGAGCCGGACCAGCTCCAGGAAGCCGGCGTCGAGGACGGCGCGCTCCTCGTGGACGCCGGCAGCGTCGGAGTACTCGCGCGAGTCGCCGTCGTCCGGGTCGCCGTCGCCCTCGATGCGGATGTAGTACTCACCGTCGCCCACCGGACCGGTGGTGGTGTACATCCACTTCTCCGTGTTGCGCTGCCACTCGTCGGCGGTGCCCTGGTAGACGGCAGCGGAGGCCTGGTCGTCGTTCTTGCGGGCGATGTCGGCAGCGGCGGTGAGTCCCGCGATCTGCGACGCCATGGTCGAGGGCGAGTAGCCGTCCTCGGTCTCCCAGCGCTCCTGCGGCGTCCGCGGCCCCGAGGCGACCAGGAAGTCGGCCGCCTTCTTGATGTGGTCGCGGTAGAACGCGCCGCCGGTGCGGCCGACCTGCCAGGCGAGGACGATCGGGAATGCCGTCTCGTCGAGCTGGACGTTGTTCTGGTCGGGGCTGCCATCGACGTGGGAGTTCTGGGGGAAGTGCCCGTCGGGCAGCTGCTGCCTCGTGAAGAGCCACGTCACTGCCCGGTTGGCGGCGGCGGTGTCACCGGCCGCGAGCAGGCTGGTGACCTGGTGGTAGAGGTCGCGTGCCCACACGAAGTGGTAGCCCGCACCACCGCCGCCGGCGCCGTCCGCGTTGACGACGTGCCCCCACGGCAGGGTCAGGGAGGCGATGAAGGCACCGGGGTAGGTCTTGTCCTCGTGGGCCTTCACCGTCATGAGCGAGACGTTGTACTGCGTGAGCAGCTCGCCGGTGAGGTTCTTCGGTGCCTTCTCCAGGCCGGCGAGGTAGTCGCTCCACCCACGCTGGTACGCCGCTGACGTCGCCGCGTACCCGGCGTCGAGGCTCGACCTCGCCGTCGAGGTGGCCTCCGCCGCGTCGGCGCCGAACCCGAGCGCCAGGGTGAACGACGTCCTCGCGCCGGAGACCGGGATCTCGCCGGTCTGCGCGATGTTGCCCGGCCCAGCGCTCCCGTACGTCGCGTCGAGCCGGCCGTCCGCCAGGTCGGACCAGCCGTCGCTGGTGCCGACGTAGCCGGTGGAGGTTGCGCCGAAGCCCGTGGAGGCGATCAGCGCGCTGGCGATCGGCCGGTCGGCGAGGTGCGTGTCGGTCGTGACCAGGGCGTCACCGGCCGTCGAGCCCGTGTCGTCGGTCGACGTGCCGGCCAGCGAGGGGTCGTACAGCGTGAAGAGCTTGAACGGCCCGCCCGACAGGGCCTCGAAGTCGACGCTGACCATCAGCGTCGACCGCGCCGGGTCGGTGACGTACGTCTTGGTGAGCCGCCAGCGACCCGCCTCGTCGGTCGAGGTCTGCCGGTAGGTCAGGGACGTCGGGTCGCTCAGCTCGGCGGTGCGCACGACCGAGTCGTCCGTCTCCCGCTGGCTGGTCGTCCCGTCGGACACCGCGAGCTGCAGGTCGCGCACGTTGGGGGTGTCGGCCGCGGGGTAGTACGTCTCGCTCAGCGTGCCGTCGGCGAGCGTGTACCAGACCTTGGAGTCACGACCGACCGCCGTGCCGACCCCGTCCTTGTCCCCGCTGCGCCACGTCGCGCCCGCGCCGGGCGCACCCGGTGCCGGGCCCTCCTCGGCGGCCGCCGGAGCCCCGAGGGCGAGCAGGGGCAGGACGAGGGCAAGACCCGCGGCGGCTGCCACGACTGCCGGGACCGCGCGACGGTCAGGTCCGAGGTGCATGAGGTCTCCATCTTGGCCCGAGAGGAGGCCACAGCGAGGCGTGTCGAATCCGAGTTGACCACCGAGGCTACGTAGTGACGGCCTCCTCGTCGAGGTCCCCGGAGCAAGAAGACCGGCCGCGCTGTCGATCAGGGGCCTGCTCGTCCGTCACAGTGGTGACGGGCCGCACGGGGCGGCTCGGGACCGGAGGAGCGACATGACGCAGTACGCCATCTACTTCCACCAGCAGTGGGTCGGGGACCACCCCGAGGAGTGGTTCATGGGACGCGTCGAGCCGTCCAGGGCCGTCGTGGCCGAGATGGAGGCGGCCGGGGTGCTCGTGTTCGCCGGCGGCCTCGTGGAGGACATGGCTCAGGCGTTCAGCGCCGACGGCACGAGCGGCGAGATGATCGTCTCCGACGGCCCCTACACCGAGACGACCGAGTACCTCGGTGGCATCACCATCATCGACGTGCCCGACCTCGAGACGGCGAAGATGTGGGCGGCCAAGGTAGCCGAGGGCTGCGGGTGGCCGCAGGAGGTCCGCGAGGTCAAGTAGCCGCGAGGAACCGCGTCAGTCGGCGGCCACCCACTCGGTGAAGCTGCGCGGCTCGCCCAGCCAGTCACGTCGCGTGTCGCTGCCGTCCGTGCGGGTGCCGGCGACGCGGACGGCGACACGGACCTGCTCCGGCGACCCGATGGCCGCTCGCGAGATGCGGGTGCGGACGTGCTCCTTGTCGTAGTCGACCGTCATCCGGTAGGACCCTTCGACCGGGTCGCCCCACGTCGAGCCGGCGAAGCCGTCAGTGTGGAGGAGCGAGTAGTCGGTGCCGACGAAGTAGCCGCCGACGACGACGTACTCGGGGCCCGCGTCCGCGGGGTCGGTGTCGATGAAGACGGCGCCGCCGGAGCCGGTGCGGAAGGACTCGCGCAGGTTGGTGTGGGTGGTGGTCACCACGAGGTTGTTCGCCTTGTGGTCGACGACCACCGAACGGAGGTCCACCCCGTGGTGGAGGTCCGCCGGGTCGGAGACGCCGATGGCGTCGGCGGTGGCCGGGGCGAGCTGGGTCAGGGTCAGGGCGGCCACCGACAGGACGGCGGCGCTCAGGAGTGTCGTTCGCATGCTGTGTGGACGCGAGCGCCCGGCAGAAGGTTGCATCTCCGGGCGGCGATCCCGATCGGTCAGTCGCGGCCGACCTGGAGCCGTACGTCGACCACGTCGCCCAGCTCGAGCTGCTCGGCCCTCCGCACGGCGTCCTTCACCGGCAGGAACCACGTGTCCTCGCGGGGGAACATGGAGGTCGTGAACGTGGTGCCGCCGATCCGGGCGCGCACCGGCACCACGCCCCAGTAGACGACGTCGGCCTTGACCTCGTCGACGAGGTCGGCCTCGTCGGGCGGCAGCGGCACGAAGTGGTAGGGCGCGGGGCCCCGCCACTCGACCAGCTCACCGCTGAACTCGATCTCCATGGCACCAGCCAAGCAGGGAGCTCGGCCTGTGCGTCACCCCAGGGCCGCGACCGCCGCCACGACGTCCACGAGCCCGTGCCCCTTGTCGTACGACGTCCCGCCCACGTAGGCGGCACCGTCGGTGTAGTGGTGGGCCGAGGTCTTGAGAGCCGCCTCGATCCCGGCGGGCGTCGCCGTCGGGTCGGCCTGGAACAGCTGCGCGACGATGCCTGCGACGTGCGGGGCGGCCATCGACGTGCCGCTGATCGTGTTGAACGTGCCGATGTCGAGCGCGCCCGGACCGTTGCGCGGGTCCAGCCCGGTCGAGCAGATCGCGAGGTAGAGCCGGCACGACGACGTGATGTTCTCGCCGGGCGCCGAGATGTCGGGCCACGTCGAGGTGTCGGTCGACAGGCCGCGCGAGCTGAAGTCGGACACCACGCCGTCGCGGGTGCCGGTGTCCTGGTCGTAGTAGGACGCCACCGACAAGATGCCGCCGGTCGGGTCCTGGCCGGGCGGGTTGGTGAGGCTCTCCGAGCCGTCGCCACCGTCGTTGCCGGCCGCCCAGACCGTCACCACGCCCTCGGCCGCGAGCGCGCGCTGGAGCTTCACCGTGGCCGACTCGGGGTCGAAGTCGCCGCCGCCCGAGGGACCGTAGGAGTTGTTGGTGACCTTGATCGGCGGGCAGGTCGCGACCGGGACGCCCGCGCCGCACGGGGCGGCGTGGTTCTCCAGCACCCAGTTGAGCGCGGAGTCGGCGCCGAGGATCACGATGCCGGCGCCCGTGGAGATCGACACCAGCTTGGCGCCGGGGGCCGCGCCCTGGAGCTTGCCGCCGTCGGTGAGCGTGGTCGGGCGTCCGGCCACGATGCCGTTGACGTGGGTGCCGTGGCCCCCGACCGACAGCGTGTCGGTGTCGACCGTGGCAGGCATCTTCTGCACCGAGCACGTCTCGGTGAGCGGCTCGCACAGCGCCTTGAGGTTGGCCACCACGGCGCTCGAGCCGTCGGCCTCCTGGAGGTAGGGGTGCGTGGGGTCGACACCGGAGTCGATGACCGCGACGCTGACGCCCTTGCCGGTGAGCGGGGTGCCGTCGGCGCCGGTGAGGGTCGAGGCCGCCTCGGCACCGCGCGTGGCGATGTTGGAGGTCTCGGCCAGGTCTTGGCTGAAGAACTCGATCGGCTGCTCGCCGCCCTCGACGTACGTCACCCCGGGTGCGCTGCGGACCGCCTCGACCTGGCCCTTGGTGGCGTTGGCGACGACGACGCCGATCGAGCGGTACTCGCCCTTCTTCGACATCCCGGCCGCCGTCACGGCCTCTCGGGCGGCGGTGATCGAGGTGCCGTGGACCAGCACGGTCGTCCGCCCCGTCAGGGTGGTGAGCTGGCCGGCGAGGAAGTCGGAGACGTTGGCCGGCTCGGTCGTGCCACCGGCCGCTGACGCGGTGCCGGCGACGGCGAAGGTGGCGGATGCGGCCAGGACGCTCGCCGCGCAGGCGAGCAGGGGCTTGAGTCGCACGTGGGTCCTCCCGAGAGGGTGTGGGGTCGCCCGGCTCAACGATGCGAGGACGCCCGGGTCACGCGGGACGTGCGACCCGATTGCCCCGGCATGGACAATGGCCGCATGACCGAGCTCCCCCGCAAGGCCGCCGCCCGCACGGCCCGCCTGGCGGCGCTGCCGCTCGGGTACGCCGGAAGGCAGGCCATGGGGTTGGGCAAGCGGCTGGGCGGCAAGTCGGCCGATGCGGTGCTGACCGAGGTGCAGCAGCGCACGGCCGAGCAGCTCTTCCGCACGCTCGGCGAGCTCAAGGGCGGCGCGATGAAGTTCGGCCAGGTCCTCAGCGTGCTGGAGTCCGCACTGCCCGAGGAGGTCGCGGCGCCCTACCGCGAGCACCTCACGGCCCTGCAGGACTCCGCTCCCCCGATGCCGACCGCCACCGTGCGCGAGCAGCTCACGGCGCACCTCGGCGCGGACTGGGCCGAGCGCCTGGTCTGGCTCGACGGCGCCCCGACCGCCGCAGCGTCCATCGGTCAGGTGCACCGCGGCCGGTGGCGCGACCACGTCGGCGGCCCCGCGGGCGACGGCGAGCGCGACGTCGCGGTGAAGGTGCAGTACCCCGGAGCCGGGGACGCCCTGCTCGGCGACCTGCGCCAGCTCTCGCGGGTCGCGCGCGGCGTCGCCCCGGCCTTCCCCGGCCTCGACATCAAGCCGCTCATCACCGAGCTCCAGGCGCGGGCCGCCGACGAGCTCGACTACCACCTCGAGGCCGAGGCCCAGGCGGCGTACGCCGAGGCTTTCGCCGACGACCCGCACATCGTGGTGCCGCCCGTCGTCGCCGTCGGCGGCGAGGTGCTGGTGACGGAGTGGCTGGAGTCGCCGCACTCGCTCGCGCACGTCATCCGCGAGGGCACGCAGGAGGAGCGCGACCACTACGGCGAGCTCTTCGTGCGCTTCCTCTTCGAGGGCCCGCGCCGCACCGGCATGCTCCACGCCGACCCGCACCCCGGCAACTTCCGCATCCTGCCCGGCCCCCACGGCGAGCCCGGCCGGCTCGGCGTGCTCGACTTCGGCGCGGTCGCCCGGCTGCCCGGCGGCTCGCTCCCCGAGGCGATGGGCCGCCTGATGCGCATCGCGCTGGACTCCGACGAGGAGTCGCTGGTGGCCGGGCTGCGCGAGGAGGGCTTCATCAAGGAGCGCATCACGGTCGAGCCGGCCCTCGTGCTGGCCTACCTCGCGCCCTTCGTCGAGCCCGCCGCCGAGGAGCGCTTCACCTTCACCCGCGACTGGATGCGCGAGCAGTTCGAGCGGATCAACGACCCGCGGTCCGAGACGTTCACCCTCGCCACCAAGCTCAACCTGCCGACGTCGTACCTCCTGATCCACCGCACCTGGCTCGGCGGCATCGGCCTGCTCAGCCAGCTCGGGGCGACCGCGCCCTTCCGGGAGATCCTCGAGGAGTCGCTGCCGGGGTTCGCCTCCTGATGGTCGCCGTCGCGATCCCCGGGTACCCGGGGATCGCAACCACAGCGCGGTGATCCTGACGCGCCGGCCACGTCACCATCACCACACAAGGCAAGTACGCCGCCCTGCCGGCCGGTCCGACGGGTGGCGCGGTCCGACGGGCGGCGCCGCGCGACGGGTGGCACGATGACGCACATGGACCCAGCCACCTCCACGTCAGCACAGGCCCTCGCCCGCTGGCACGCCGTGGTCGAGAGCCGAGACCCCGCCGGGCTGCCCGACCTGCTCGCCGAGGACGCGGTGTTCCGCAGCCCTGCCGTGCACACCCCGCAGGTGGGTCGCGAGACCGTCGTCGGCTACCTGACCGCCGCCTTCACCGTCCTCGGGCCGGGCCTGGTCTACGAGCGTGAGTGGCTGGGCGACGACTCCGCGGTGCTGCAGTTCCGCACGCAGGTCGGCGGCCTCGACGTCTCGGGCGTCGACATGATCACGTGGGACGCCGACGGCCAGATCGTCGACTTCACAGTGATGGTGCGACCGGCCAAGGCCCTCCAGGTCGTCATCGAGCACATGGGCGCCGAGCTGCTGCGGATGCTCGAGGCCGCCGGCAGCTAGCTGCGCGGGCGCTGCTCGACGAGCCCGAGGAGGTTCCCCTCCGGGTCCTTGACGAACGCCATCCACTCGTCGGTCCCGGCCGGACCGAGGGTGTCGTCCTCGTGGCCGAAGATCACGTGCGGCTCCGAGGTGATCTCGACGCCCTTCTCGCGCAGCCCGGTGACGGCGGCGTCGATGTCGTCGACGGGGAGGTAGACCAGCGCCGAGGGGGCACCGCGGTCCATCAGGAGGCGCACGCCGTCGAGGTCGAAGAACGCCAGCCCCGGCGGGTCGAAGGTGGCGACGGGCTCGACGCCGAGCAGCTCGGCGTAGAAGGCGGTCGTGCCGGCGAGGTCCGTGGCACGCTGGGCGACCTGCACGAGTCGGGGCATGGGCCCATCCTGACGCCTCACACCCAGAAGCCGCGACCCCCGCCGTACCAGTCCCCGAAGTGCTCGCGGTACGACGACGCGGGGCCGCGCGAGCCGAGGTAGGACCCGACCACCGCGGCTCCGAGGTCGTCGAGCTCGGGACTGACCATCCGGCCGTCGACCCGGCGGGCCATCGAGTCGATGAAGCGGGCCAACCCGGGGTCCTCGCCCAGCCGGAAGAAGGTGACCTGCGCCCCGAGCCGCGCGGCCGCGTCGAGCTCGCGCACCGAGTGCGCGATGGTGAGCGGGTGCGGCGGGTAGGAGAACCACACCTCGCCGTCGGGCTCGAGGTGGGCCGTCGGCTCGCCGTCGGTGACGACCAGCAGCACCGGCTGGGCGTTGGGGTGCTTGCGGAAGAACCGGTTGGCCAGCAGCAGGCCGTGGTGGAGGTTGGTGCCCTTGGCCCAGCGCGCGTCGAGCGCGGTGAGCTGCTCGATCTCCATCACCTGCGCGTGCCGGCCGAAGGCGATCAGCTGGAGGTCGTCGCCCCGGAAGCGGGAGCGCACCAGCTGGTGCAGGGCCAGCGCGGTGCGCTTCATCGGCACCCACCTGCCGTCCATCGCCATCGAGAAGGACGTGTCGACCAGCAGCGCCACCGCGGCCTGGGTGCGCGCCTCGGTCTCGATGACCTCGATGTCGTCGACCTGGATCCGGACGGGTGACGCACCGCCGTCGCGGAGCACCGCGTTGGTGATCGTGCGCGGCACGTCCCACGGCTCGGTGTCGCCGAACTCCCAGCGGCGGGTCGCGCCGGAGGGCTCGCCCGCCAGCCCTGTCGTACGCGTCTCGCGGGCGCCCGAGCGACCGCTCATCCGCTCGGCCACGTCGCGCAGGAGGGCCTTGCCGAGCTGGCGCATCGCCTTGGGCGAGAGCCGCAGCTCGCCGTCCGAGCCGCGCTTGAGGTAGCCGCTGTCGCGCAGGGCCTTCTCCAGCTCCTGCAGGGTCCTGGCGGCCACGGCCGCGTCCGGACCCAGCTGGCCGGCCAGGGCGTCGAGGTCGACGTCGTCGAGCCGGGCCCCGTGGTGGGACTGCGCGAGCTGGTCGGCCAGCGCGTCGAGCTGGGCGAGGTCCTGCAGGGCACCGGTCCCGTCGCCGAGCCCCATCCCCTGCTCGCCCTCGAAGCCCTCCGAGCCCGACCAGTCCTCGCCCGGGCGGAGCGCCTGCAGGTTGGCGTCCATGCGGGCCAGCTGCTCCATCAGCTGCGGCGAGCCGAAGGCCTGCTGCGACAGCTCCATCAGCTCCTGCCGCTGCTCCTCGGTCATCGAGTTCAGCATCCGCTGGGCCGCCGCCGCGCGCCGGGCGAGGGCGTCGAGCAGCTCGTCGATGTTCTCCGGCCCCTCGGGGAAGAAGTCCCCGTGCTTGTCCATGAACTCCTGGAAGTCCTCGTCCGTGTCGACCCCCCGCCCATGCTTCTCCAGGAGGTCGTTGAGGTCGGACAGCATCTCGGCGACGGCGGCGCGGTCCTCGTCGGTCGCCCCCTCGAGCGCCTGCTTCATGCCGGCGAAGCGCTGGTCGAGCAGCTCGCGGCCGAGCAGGTCCTTGATCTGCTCGTAGGCCTCACGCGCCTCGGAGGACTGCCAGTCGTACGACGCCAGCTCGCTCACCGCGGCCGCAGTGGAGGTCGGGAGGTTGTCCAGCACCATCTCGCGGAACTCACGGTCGGAGTCGTCCATGGTGATGTCGCGCGCCAGCTGGCCGCGCTCGGCGAGCACGGCCTTGTCGAGCAGCTCCCGCACCTCGCGCATCGTGCCGTCGAGGTTGTGGCGCTGCAGGATGTCGCGCCGGCGCTCGGCGACCATGCGCGCGAGCTCGTCGAGCCCGGGCTGGTCGGAGCTGCCGCGCCGGAGGAACTCCCGCATCGCGTGCTCGGGCGTGTAGCCCGCCATCACGTCCTGGCCGATCGCGTCGAGCGCCTCGGCGAGGTCGACCGGGGGCGCCAGCGGGTCGCCGCCGGCGTAGAGCTGGTAGCGGCTCATCGCGGCTCACCCATAGACCGTCTCCCCCGCCTCGGTGTCCTTGCCGATCTTGCGCGCGAGGTAGAGCCCCTCCAGCGCGAGCTCGAGCGCGGAGGCCCGTTCGCCGTCGTTGGTGGCGCCGAGCCGGTCGCAGACCGCGTCGTAGAGGTCGGACTCCCCCAGCACCGGCAGGCCGGCGAGGAAGTCACGCGCCCCGACCCGGGCACCGGTGCTCACCATGGCGCCCTCCTCGATGGCGTCGACGAGCAGGCGCAGGTCGATGCCGGCGAGGTGGGCCCGCACGGTCTCCGCGACGGCCGTGCGCAGCAGGTGGGTGAGGATCTCGGCCTCGCGGCCCTCCTCGCCCGTCTCGAACTCGATCTTGCCGCCCAGCACGTCGACCGCGGTCTCGAGGTCGACCACGCGGGCCACCGCCTCGTCCTCGCCCTGCGTGGTGGCCCGGTGCAGCGCCGCCGCCGCGATCGTCTCGGCGCCGGCGATCGCGAAGCGCGCGCTGACGCCCGATCGCTGGTCGACGGCCTGCGACTCGCGCAGGTTGCGGGTGAAGCGGGCCAGCACCTCGAGCAGGTACGCCGGCACCTCGGCGACGAGCTCGGCCTCCTGCTCGATGACCGCGATCTCCTCCACCACCTCGCGCGGGTAGTGGGTGCGGATCTCGGCGCCGAAGCGGTCCTTGAGCGGGGTGATGATGCGACCGCGGTTGGTGTAGTCCTCCGGGTTGGCGCTGGCCACCACCAGGACGTCGAGCGGCAGCCGCAGGATGTAGCCGCGGATCTGGATGTCGCGCTCCTCCATCACGTTGAGCATCGCCACCTGGATCCGCTCGGCGAGGTCGGGCAGCTCGTTGATCGCCACGATGCCGCGGTGGCTGCGCGGGATCAGGCCGAAGTGGATGGTCTCCGGGTCGCCGAGGTGGCGCCCCTCCGCGACCTTCATCGGGTCGACGTCACCGATCAGGTCGGCCACCGACGTGTCCGGCGTCGCCAGCTTCTCGGCGTACCTCTCGTCGCGGTGGCGCCAGGAGATGCGCAGGTCGTCGCCGTAGGTCGCGGCCGCCTGCTGGGACGTGACGGTGATCGGCTCGTAGGGGTGCTCGCCCAGCTCGGAGCCGGAGATGACCGGCGACCACTCGTCGAGCAGGCCGACCAGCGAGCGCAGCAGCCGGGTCTTGCCCTGGCCGCGCTCACCGAGCAGCACGATGTCGTGGCCCGCGAGCAACGCCCGCTCGACCTGCGGGACGACGGTGTCGGAGAAGCCGTGCAGGCCCGGCCAGGGGTCCACGCCGTCGCGGAGCCGGGCGAGCAGGTTGTCGCGGATCTCCTCGCGGAGCGTCTTGAGCTGGTGGCCGCTCTCGCGGAGCTGGCCGAGGGTGCTGGCTGCGGGGTGCTGGGTCTGCGGCTGGGTCACGTCGTCCACGCTAGACCCGGCCGTCAACGTGGAGCGCGCTCGAAGTCCGGCCACAGCACGGTCGAACCGGCTGATCACGAACTCCGGCCCCTGACCTTCAGGACCTTCGACCCTGCTCGCGCCAGCGCGGCGGGGAGAGGCTGGGAGTCAGCTGAAGGAGGCTCCCATGCAGACCACACACGACCTCTCCCGTGACGACTGTGCGCGCCTGCTCAACGCCGGCATCGCCGGACGGGTGGCGATCGGCACGCCCACCGGACCGCACATCGTCCCGGTGAACTACGCCGTCAACGGGGAGAACATCCTGATCCGCACCACGGCCTACAGCCTGATCGGGACCTACGGTCGCGACGCGCTGCTGTGCTTCGAGGTCGACCAGTTCGACTACGAGCTCAAGCGCGGCTGGAGCGTGGTGGTCCGCGGCCGCGCCGCCTTCGTGGACGACCAGGACGAGCTCGCCGAGATCGCCCGGACCTGGGAGCCGCGACCCTGGGCGTCGGGCCAGCGCAACCTCGTCGTACGCATCCCGTGGACCGAGGTCAGTGGCCGCCAGCTCGGCGGCAGCTGGGACCCGTGGGAGCACCTGCCGGTGCGACGCCTCGCCTGAGGGCACAATCTCCGTGTGACCCACAATCCTGACCTGGGCGCGGACGCCCGCTCGCTGCTGGAGGCCGTGACCGCGATCTCCAGCGACCTCGACCTGGCCAGCGTGCTGACGCGCATCGTCGAGGCCGCGACCGCGTTGACCGGCGCCCGCTACGGCGCCCTCGGCGTGCTCGGCAGCGACGGCGGACTCGTGGAGTTCGTGACCACCGGCATCGACGAGAAGACCCGCGCGCTCATCGGCGACCTGCCCCGCGGCCGCGGCATCCTCGGCGTGATCATCGAGGACCCCTCGGGGCTGCGGCTGACCGACCTGTCCGCCCACCCGTCGTCGGTGGGGTTCCCGCCCAACCACCCGCCGATGACCTCGTTCCTCGGGATGCCGGTCCGGATCCGCGGAACCGTCTTCGGCAACCTCTACCTGACCGAGAAGGCCGGCGGCGGCCCCTTCACCGACGACGACGAGAGCCTGGTCGAGGAGCTTGCCCGCACGGCCGGCTACGTCATCAGCAACGCCCGCTCCTTCGCGCTGAGCGAGCGGCGCCGGCAGTGGCTCGAGGCCTCAGCCGAGATCGCCGAGCTCCTCCAGCCACCGGTCGAGCTGTCCAGCGCCCTGCACGAGATCGTGTCCACGGCCCGCCAGGTCTCCCGGGCCCGGGCGGTCGCCCTGTGGTCGTCTCTGGGCCCCGAGCACGACACGGTGAGCGTGGCCCCCGACGCCGATGCCCGGCGGATCGACGAGCTGCTCGCCGAGGCCCGCGACACCGTGGCCCGGCCGGGCAGCCCGCTCGTGACGGCCGACGTCGACGGCGTACCCCTCGTGGTCGTGCCGCTGCGCTCGCACCTCGCACCCGTCACGGCCCTCGTCGCCGTGACGCACCCCGACTCCGACCTGCTCGACGTGCAGGACCGCGACCTGTTCGCCGGTTTCGCCGACCAGGTGGCCCTCTCCCTCGACCGCACCCAGGCGCTGGTCGAGCGCCAGGAGCTGGCCGTCATCTCCGACCGCGAGCGGATCGCCCGCGACCTCCACGACATCGTCATCCAGCGGCTCTTCGCCACCGGACTGCAGCTGCAGGGCGTGGCGGCCATGGTCGGCCAGGGCGCCGTCACCGAGCGGCTCGACAAGTCGGTGTCCGAGCTCGACGACACCATCAAGGCGATCCGCGGCACGATCTTCGAGCTGCAGGACCGCCGCGGTGACTCCCTGCGCGCCGCGATCCGGAGCCTGGTCAAGGAGTACGTCCCCGTGCTCGGCTTCAGCCCGGTCGTGCGCACCTCCGGCCCCGTCGACACCGTCGTGCCGCCGGAGCTCGGCTCCCAGCTGCTCGCGGTGCTGCGCGAGGCGATCTCCAACGTCGCGCGGCACGCCCTGGCCGACGGGGCCGAGGTCGACGTGGTGGTCGCCGGCGACCAGCTCGAGCTCCGCGTCGCCGACGACGGGGTCGGCCTCCCCGACGAGGTCTCGGAGAGCGGGCTGCGCAACGCGCGCCGCCGGGCCGACGACCTCGGCGGCACGCTGCAGATCTCCCCCGTGGGCGAGCGCGGCACCGTGCTCGTGTGGCGGGTGCCCATTTCCTGACTCGAGCGGTCATGTGGCCGCTCGAGAAGGGGCATACCGCGCGACCAGCGTCCACATCGCGCGACCAGTGCCCCCGGACACAGAGGAAGGCCCGACGCCACTAGCGGCGTCGGGCCTCCGGGGCCTGGTGTCATCGCAGGACGGGGTAGTTCTTCACCACCTCGGTGCGGTTCCACCAGCGACCCAGCCCCCAAGTGGTGCCGGCCGCGCCCAGGGCGAGGACCGCCATCACGATGATGCCGACGAGGTGGTCGTCGACGACGGGGTTGTTCTCCAGCGGGAGCACGGCGGCGTACATGAACGCGTACATCAACGCGCCTGCCGCGGTGCCGATCCGCATCCCCACCCCGAGGAGGAGGGTCACGCCGATGCCGAGCAGACCGACCATGAAGAGCCAGTCGACCCACGCGTGCCCGGCGAGGCCGGTGAAGAACCCGTGGAAGGGGTTGTCGGCGGGGACACCGAAGGAGAGGAAACCCTCAGTGGGGTTGCCGCCGTTGATCCACGCTGCCGGGCCGAACCGGTCGAGGTTGCCCTCCTGGTCGTAACCGGTGTGGAAGCCCAGCGCGAAGGTCTTGTCGAGGAAGGCCCACAGGAAGATGAATCCAAAGGCGATCCGCAGGGTGGCCAGGGCACGGGCGAACCAGGTGCCTCGGTCGTGGTCTTCGGCGTTGGGCACGGTGACCGGAGCGTGGTAGGCCTCGGCCTCGTGGCGGTGACGATGGATGACGCTCATCGTCATCCCCTCCTTCGGTGGTGTGTTTTCCGGGTCACCACCAGAGTCGCCCGAGCGGGGTGCGAGGGTCAGGGCGCTTCGTCACCGGCGCGGGGGACCAAGGTCCCCCGTGGGGCGTCGGCTCAGCGCCCGCCCGCGTCGCCGAGCAGCTTGGAGGCCAGCACGGCCGCCTGCGTCCGACGCTCGAGCCCGAGCTTGGCGAGGATGCTGGAGACGTAGTTCTTGACCGTCTTCTCGGCCAGGAACATCTGCTCCGCGATCTGCCGGTTGGTCAGGCCCTCCGCGATGTGACCGAGCAGGATGCGCTCCTGGTCGGTGAGGGAGGCGAGCTCGTCGGGCGTGCTGGGGCCGTTGCGGATGCGCTCGAGGATCGTGGCGGTCATCGCGGGGTCGATGAGCGACTTGCCGGACGCGACGTGGCGCACGGCGCTCACCAGGTCGGAGCTGCGGATCTCCTTGAGCACGTAGCCCGCAGCACCGGCCATGATCGCGGCGAACAACGCCTCGTCGTCGTCGTACGACGTGAGGATCAGCGCGTTGATCGACGGGTCGACGGCCCGGACCGTGCGGCACACCTCGATGCCGGACCCGTCGGGCAGACGGGCGTCGAGCACCGCGACGTCCGGGCGCAGCGCCGGGATCCGGGCGGCCGCCTCGACGGCGGAGGCGGACTCACCGACGACCTCGATGCCCTCCTGCTGCTCGAGCAGGAACCTCAGCCCCTCTCGTACGACGTCGTGATCATCGAGGAGGTAGACGCGGATCGGGTCGGCCATGGGCACATTCCACCAGATCGGCGGTCAGTTGCGCGGGACCACCGGTCGGGAACACCCCCGACACGCGCTGGGCTCACACGTCGGTCGCGCCGTCGATGGACTGCCGGATCAGGTCGGCGTGACCGGCGTGGCGGCAGTACTCCTCGACCATGTGGACCAGCACCCACCGCACGGTCGCGGTGTCCCCCTTCTCGGGCGGCCGCGGCCGGGCGACGAGCCGCCCGAGGTCGGGGTCGGCGGCCAGCGCCGCGTCGAGGCACTCGTCCGAGCGCGCGATCGCAGCGGCGAGCAGGGCGTCGAGCTCGGAGTGCGGGGTCTGGCTCGCGCTGTGCCAGTCCCAGTCGGGGTCGTCGCCCCACGGCGCGGTGTCCCACGGCGGGGTCGGCTCGTGGGCCATCAGGTTGTAGGAGAACCAGTAGTCCTCGACGAAGGCGAGGTGCTTGAGCATGCCGCCCAGCGTGAGGTCGCTGGGCGGCAGTGCCTGGTCGAGCTGGGCCGCCGTCAGGCCGGAGGCCTGGAGGCGGATCGTCGCGCGGTAGTGGTCGAGGAAGCTGCGCAGCATCCCGACCTCGTCGTCGTGGAAGCTCGGCTCGGCGCGCTCGATCGTCATGCGAGCGAACCTAGTGCCTCAGAGGGACGGGCCCTCGCCGCGCAGCTTGTCGACCTCGGCCATCGCGTCGCGCAGCTGGCCCAGCCACTCGTCGGCGTGCTCGCCGACCAGCCGGACCGACCAGGCCAGGGCGTCGGAGCGCGACCGGGCCACGCCGGCGTCGACGAGGGTGTCGAGCACCTGTCGCTCGGGCTGGCGCAGCCGCGTCATCACCGGTGCCGCGACGTGGGTGAACAGCGCCTCGGTGTCACCGAGCCGCACCCCCCACGACACCTTGCGCTGGTAGCGGGACTGGGCCTCGAGCGCGATCTCGATGCGCTCGGCCTTGGTCTCGGAGCGGAACCGGCTGATCCGGCCCTCTGCCTCGGCGCCGTCGGCGGTGTCCTTCATCGTGCCGATGACGGTGATCTCCTCCCGGTCGGTGCGAACGTCGATCTCGCTGAACCACCCGTCGGGCAGGCGCCCGCGGAACCAGTCCGCCGCGTCGTCGGCAGGCGGGAGGTCGGCGACCTGCCAGCCCCCACGGCGTCCCCGTCCCCCGCCGCGACGGCCTCGCCCCTCGTAGTCATCTCTGGTCATCATGTGCTCTCTCCTTCTTGCAGTACTTACATGATTACACCATTACAGCCAGAACCCAAGCGCCTTGTTCCCCCGACGCAGATACCCTCGGCGCGTGCTGACCACGCCCTGCCCGTGCGCGTCCGGAGCGACGTACGACGCGTGCTGCGGGCCGCTGCTGGCCAACGCGATGCAGGCCTCCTCGCCGGAGCAGCTGATGCGCTCGCGCTACACCGCCTACGTGAGGGGCGACGCCGACCACCTGTTCCGGACCTGGCACCCGCGCACCCGGCCCGACGACATCGCCCCCGACCCCGCGACCCGGTGGACGGGCCTCGAGGTCCTCGCCGCCGACGGCGACACCGTCGAGTTCGTCGCCTCGTGGAGGGGCGGGCAGATGCACGAGGTCAGCCGCTTCGAGCAGCGCGCCGGCCGGTGGGTCTACGTCGACGGCGACGCCGACTAGGCGGGTCCGTCGACCCAGCGCTCCCCGACGGCGACCGGCAGGCCCGCCCCCGACGTCGCCGCCGCGACGAGCGCCGCGACCCGGTCGACCTCGTCCGGCGCCGCAGCGAGCAGGAGCCGCACGCGGGCGTCGTACGCCACCTCGAGGACGCTCACGCCGCGGGCCCGCAGCTCACCCTCGACCCGTCCCGCGTCGGCGTGGTCGAGGTCGAGGGCCAGCTCGGTGAGCAGCGTCCGGCGCAGCGTCCCGGCGTCGGCCAGTGCGGCGCGCACCGCGTCGCCGTAGGCCCGCACGAGACCGCCCGCACCGAGCAGCGTGCCGCCGAACCACCGGGTGACGACTGCGGCGACGTCGCTGAGCCTGGCGCCGCGGAGCACCTCCAGCATCGGCGCCCCGGCCGTGCCGGCCGGCTCACCGTCGTCGGAGGAGCGCTGCACCTCACCGCCGGGTCCGATGACGAAGGCCGAGCAGTGGTGGCGGGCGTCCCAGTGCTCGCGCCGCAGCTCGGCGACCAGCGCGCGAGCCTCCCCCTCGTCGGCGACCCGATGCAGCGTGTACAGGAAGCGCGAGCCACGGTCCTCGACCTCGCCGGTGGCCGCACGCGCGACGGTGAGGTAGGTGCTCACTCCCGGTCCGGTCGCTCCGCGGGTCCGGGCTCCCAGACCACCGAGACCTTCTCGAAGCCCTTGTGCCGCTGCATGGCGGCGTAGGAGGCGTACGCCCGGCGGTCGGCGTCGGTCAGCTCGACGTTGTCGGTGAAGGGCGTCAGCAGGGCGCGCGGCCACAGCCGGCGCGACAGCACCACGTTGATCTCCATGGCGAGCACGGCCATCACCGCACCGATCCAGAGGAAGCCGATCAGTCCGAGGACGAGGCCGAACGTCTTGGTCATCGACGTGGTGCCGACCAGCACCCGGTCGACGTACGCCGCCCCGCCGAGCTGGAGCAGCTGCCACATGACCGCCAGCGCGTAGCCGCCCGGTGCTGCTCGACCGAAGGAGTGGTGACCGGTGGCGGCGAACCGGAAGAGCACGGTCAGGAAGGTGCCGACGACGGCGATCGTGAGCACGGGCAGGAAGACCTTGAGTCCCTGGCCGAGCACCTCCGCGAAGAGGTCGGTGGTGCTGGCGATGGTGGACACGATCGAGACGGCCAGCAACGAGAAGCCGGCGGTGACGAGGAGGATCAGCGTCTTGACCCGCGCGTAGACGGGGTTGGGCCGGCTGTTGCGCGGCACCGACCAGGCGACGTGCTGGGTGTTCTGCAGGGCCTGGCCGAGGCCCATCGCGCCGTAGAGGGCGGCGATCGCACCGACCGCGACACCGGCGACGGACCCCTGGAGGCCCTCGGGGCGTCCGAGCTCGTCACCGATGATCGGGAACTGCGACAGCGCGGAGTTGAGGATCTGCTCCTGCCACTGGGGCTCCCCGCGCAGGATCAGGCCGAGGATCGAGGTGCCGAGCAGCATGAGCGGGAAGATCGCGATGAACGCGTAGTAGGTCAGTGCCGAGGCGAGGTAGGGGCCCTGGTCGTCGAAGTACTTGTAGACGACGGCGAGCGGGAAGCCGAGCACGGGATGGCGTCGCTGGAACCCGTCGACTGTCGAGACCGCTCCCACGGGGTGGAGGCTACCGCCCCACCCTCGTGGATCCGTGTCACCACCAGCCGAGGAGCTGGCCGCCCAGGCGCACGACGAACCCGGACACGACCACGAGGAAGAACGCCCGGACGAACCTCGCCCCGCGCGCCATCGCCAGCCGGGCGCCGAGGTAGCCGCCGGTGATGTTGGCCGCGGCCATCGGCAGGGCGAGCTGCCAGATCACCGCACCCTGCGGGACGAAGACGACCAGGGCCGCGAGGTTCGTGGCCCAGTTGGCGAGCTTGGCCTTGGCCGAGGCCTCGAGGAAGTTGTAGCCCAGCAGCCCGACCAGGGCGAAGACGAGGAACGACCCGGTGCCGGGGCCGATCGCGCCGTCGTAGAAGCCGATCGTGAGACCGGTGAGCACGACCGCGGTCAGGTGCTGCGAGCCCCGGAAGCGCAACCGGGTCAGCTCGCCGACGCTCGGCCTGAACCAGACGTAGCCGCCCACCAGCACCAGCACGGCCAGGATGATCGGGTCGAACGCGCTGCGCGGCAGCAACGAGGCGACCAGCGCCCCACCACCCGATCCGAGGAAGGCCGCCAGCATCAGCGGCAGGAAGGTGCGGGGGTCGGGGCGGATGCGCCGGACGTACGTCGCCGCGCTGATGGAGGTGCCGCAGAACGACGCCAGCTTGTTGGTGGCCGCCACCTGCACGACCGACGCGCCGGGCAGGCCGACCAGCAGCGCGGGGAGCTGCACCAGCCCCCCGCCGCCGACCACGGCGTCGACGAAGCCGGCGACCAGGGCCGCGAGGACCAGGAAGAGGGTGACCTCGAGGCTCAGGTCTCCCACGTCAGCGGCTGAACTCCTGCACCACGACGGCGTCGTAGTCCTCGGGCATCGTGGCGCTGAGGCCCGGGCAGATGAACTCCATCGACTGGTCGGTGATCATCTTCCCGGCCGAGCAGCTCAGGGTCGCGACCGGCTCACCGTCGGCGGAGAAGACCATCTCGAAGATCGCGGCCCGCTCCTCCTCAGCCGTGTTGGTGATCGTCCCCTTGACCTCCGGGGTGGTGACCTCCTCCATGTCGACCGACCGCTGCACGCCGCCGAGCTTCCAGCCCTCGTCGACCGAGAAGCCGTTCCACTCGAAGGCCTTGCCGACCTCGACCTCGACGGGGTCCTTGCTGGTGTTGACGTCGTCGCCGCACGCGCCGAGGGCGCCGAGGCAGGCAATCGCCACGAGGGCGCGGAGCATCCTCGTCACGACGCCGCCACGAAGGTCAGCAGGTCCTGGCGGGTCAGCACTCCGACGGGCTTGCCGTCCTCGTGGACCAGCACCGCGTCGGCCTTCTCGAGCAGCGCCACGGCGTCGGCGGCGGCCTCGGTCGACCCGATCGTGGGCAGGGCGGCGGACATGTGGTCCTCGACGCGGTCGG
Organism: Nocardioides sp. N13(2025); assembly: GCF_051912545.1. GTDB lineage: Bacteria > Actinomycetota > Actinomycetes > Propionibacteriales > Nocardioidaceae > Nocardioides. Next base: position 2,776,496 of record NZ_CP196809.1, read on the forward strand.
TGAGCTTGGCGTGGCCCGCGAACAGGGCGTCGAGCAGGGTCCGCTCGGACACCGAGCCGGCGACCTCGGCGGCCACGATCGGCGGCTCGGCCCGGACGACCGGCATCTGGCTGACGCCGTACTCCTGCAGGATGTGCACCGCCTCGGCGATGGTCTCGCCGGGGTGCGTGTGCACCAGGTCGGGGAGCCGGTCCGACTTGCCGCGCAGCACCTCGCCGACCGTGCGGTGGTCGGCCTGCGCGCCGGTGGCGAAGCCGTACTGACCCAGCCAGTCGTCGTTGAAGACCTTGGTGAGGTAGCCGCGCCCCGAGTCGGGCAGCAGGACCACGATCACCGCGTCCGTGCGCCCCTCGGCAGCGAGCTCGTGGGCCAGCTGGCGCGCCGCGAAGGCCGCCATGCCCGAGGAGCCGCCGACCAGCATGGCCTCCTCGCGCGCGAGGCGCCGGGTGAAGGCGAAGGAGTCGGCGTCGGAGACCTCGATGATCCGGTCGGCGATCGTCTTGTCGTAGGTCTCGGGCCAGAAGTCCTCACCCACGCCCTCGACGAGGTAGGGCCGGCCGGTGCCTCCGGAGTAGACCGAGCCCGCGGGGTCGGCCCCGATGACCTGGATCTCGGGGTTCTGCTCCTTGAGGTAGCGCCCGATGCCGCTGATCGTCCCGCCCGTGCCGACGCCGGCGACGAAGTGGGTGATCTTGCCGTCGGTCTGCTCCCAGATCTCCGGACCGGTGGTCTCGTAGTGCGAGCGGGGGTTGTTCGGGTTGGAGTACTGGTCGGGCTTCCACGCGCCGGGCTCGGCGGCGAGCCGGTCGCTCACGTTGTAGTAGGAGTCGGGGTGCTCCGGCGCGACAGCGGTCGGGCAGACCACGACCTCGGCGCCGTAGGCCTTGAGCACGTTGCGTTTGTCCTCGCTGACCTTGTCGGGGCACACGAAGACGCACTTGTAGCCCTTCTGCTGCGCCACCATGGCCAGGCCGACACCGGTGTTGCCCGAGGTCGGCTCCACGATCGTGCCGCCGGGCTGCAGGGCGCCGGAGGCCTCGGCGGCCTCGATCATCCGGGTGGCGATGCGGTCCTTCACCGACCCGCCGGGGTTGAGGTACTCCACCTTCGCGAGGACCAGCGGACCCTCGTCAGAGGCTCCGTCACCGGTCGTCGGGAGGTCCAGGGTCCGGCTGAGACGGACCAGCGGAGTGTTGCCGATCAGGTCGAGAAGTGAGTTCGCATACTGCACCGGGTCAATCTACCGACCTACTCCTCCGTAACATGAAGTTGTGGGGGCTACAGGAGCAGCACGCAAGCTGGCATCGGCCGCCGCCCTGGGCGGCGGCGGTCTGTCCGTGCTCGGGGCGGGGCTCTACGGCGTCCTCGTCGCCGAGGCCAAGTTCGCGCGCAGGATGATCGGCAACGCCGACGACGTCCCGCCCGACGCGACCGGCTGGTACGGCCGTGGCCGGCCCGGACCGGCGATCCGCATCGCGCTGCTGGGTGACTCCAGCGCCGCGGGCTACGGCGTGGAGCGCGTCGAGGAGACGACCGGTGCCCAGCTGGCCAGCGGCATGGCCGCGCAGGCCGGGCGACGGGTGCACCTGCGCTCGTTCGGCAAGGTCGGCGCCCAGTCCAGCGCCCTGGCCGAGCAGGCGGACGCCGCGATCGGCACCCACCCCGACCTCGCGGTCGTGCTCATCGGCGCCAACGACGTCACCCACTCCGTCCTGCCGTCCGCGTCGGTGCGCCACCTCGCCGAGGGCGTACGACGCCTGCGCGAGGCCGACATCGCGGTCGTGGTCGGCACGTGTCCCGACCTCGGCACGATCCGGCCGATCCCCCCGCCGCTGAAGCAGGTGGCGCGGGAGTGGTCGCGCAGGCTGGCCGCGGCCCAGACGATCACCGTCGTGGAGAACGGCGGACGGTCGGTGTCGCTCGGCGACATCCTCGGGCCCGAGTTCGACGCCGCCCCCGCGGTGCTCTTCGGCCCGGACCGGTTCCACCCCTCGGCCGACGGCTACTCCCAGCTGGCCTCCGTGCTGATCCCGTCGTGCCTCGCGGCGCTCGACCTGCTGCCCGACGACGAGGCCCGCCCCGAGCCGCTGCGACGCGAGGGCATCCTGCCGGTGGCCGCTGCCGCGGTGCGTGCCGCACGCACGCCCGGCACCGAGGTCGACGGCACCGAGGTCGGCGGCACCCAGCGCGGCCTGCGCGGGCGCTGGGTCGAGCTGCGCCACCGCCGGCGCCGCCCCTCCACCAAGGCCGAGCCGCCGGCGGAGCACGAGGAGACCGCCGCCTCCCCCGGCGAGACCGCGCCATGACGCCGGCCCGGAAATGACGCCGACCCGCCCGAGAGACTCGGACGGGCCGGCACCAGGTGCGGGTGGTGGTCAGTCGCCACCGCGGAGGATCGCGAGGATCCGCAGCAGGTTGGTGTAGATCCACACGAGGCTGACGGTCAGGCCGAAGGCCGCGCGCCACGACTCGCGCTCCGGGAGACCGGCGGCGACGCCGTTCTCGACGAAGTCGAAGTCGAGGATCAGCATGAAGACACCGAGCGTCAGGCCGACGATCGACATCACGAGGCCGAGGGCGCCGAAGCCGAAGAGGCCGGTCTGGATGCCGAAGAAACTCAGCACCAGCGACAGCAGGCCGAGGCCCACCATGCCGAACATGCCCGCGACGACGAAGGTGCGGAACTTGTTGCCCACCTTGATGTCGAAGAACTTGTAGGCGGCGAGCGTGCCCGCGAAGGCGGCGAACGTGCCGAGCACGGCCTGGGTGACGATGCCGTCGCCGAACGAGGCGTCGAAGAACTTGCTCACCGCACCGAGGGCGACACCCTCCGCGGCCGCGAACAGCATCACCAGGGCGGGGCTGATCACGCGCTTGAACGAGTTGACCAGCGACAGCAGGAAGGCGCCACCGGCACCGAGCATGGCCAGCATCGAGGCGCGGCCGAGGGCTTCGTTGTCGACGACGTTGCCGTCGATCACGTCACCGATCCACCACCACGTGGCGAACGCGGTGGCGAAGACGAGCGCGATCGAGATCGCGGTCTTCTGCACGACCGAGTCGACGGTCATCCGGCCCTGGTCCACCTGGCCGGGCGTGCCGGTGCCCCACGTGGCCGGGTCGCTGCTCGTGTCGCCGTAGCCGGGGTAGGCCTGGCCACCACCGGCGTAGGTCTGGTTGCCGTAGGCGTTCGACGAGGCGCGGTTGAACTCCTCGGAACGGTTGAACACGGGGTTGTTGCTTCTCATGGTCTCTCCTTGGAGGCCGCCCCCGGAGGTTCCGGAGGGTCGACGCCGCCTCAGGTGGCGACGCCTGTTTCGTCACCTCACTCTAGCCGGGGTGACACCACTTCAAACGTGCACGCGGGGGGCGCTGTTCCCGTCACAGCAACTTCTCAGGTTCGCCGACCCGGTTCGGACTAGGTTGTCGCCGTGCGCCCGGACTCGACCATGCGGATCGCCCCCCTCACGCGCGAGCAGGCGGAGGACATCTGCACGTGGCGCTATCCCGCTCCCTACGAGTGCTACGACATGACGGACGCCGACCCGGACTGGCTGCTGCAGCCCGAGGCGGGGTTCCACGCGTTGCTCGCGGACGACGAGCTCGTCGGCTTCCGCTCGTACGGCGCCGACGGCCAGGTGCCGGGCTGGGCGTACGACGACCACGCGCTCGACACCGGCGGAGGGTTGCGTCCGGGCCTCGTGGGACGGGGACTCGGACGTCGTGCCATCGCCACCGGCCTGGCCTTCGGGAGTGAGCACTTCGCGCCCGCGGCGTTCCGCGTCACCGTGGCGTCGTTCAACGTCCGCGCCCTGCGGGTCGTCGAGTCCCTCGGGTTCGAGCGGGTCGGTCGGTTCGACGCGGCGACGGACGGCCGGAGCTTCGAGGTGCTGGTGCGGCCCTCTGGCCCGGTCGACAGTCGCAGGCCGGCTGTCGTCGGCGTGACGTGACGCGCGTCGTGCTCCTGGGGGACAGCCACCTTGCGAGGGTCCGGCGAGACCTCCCAGCGCTGGGCCCGGACGTCTGCAACGCGGCGGAGGGCGGCGCCTCGTCGCTGGACCTCCTCGCCCAGGCGACCCGGGCGGCCGTCGAGGAGGACGACCTGGTCGTCGTGTCCGTGGGCACCAACGACGCCGCACCCTGGAAGCAGGTCCCGGTGACGGCGTTCGCGCAAGCCGTGACCCGCTGCCTGCACTCCGTGCCTGCCCGCCGCTGGGTCTATGTCGCTCCACCGGGAGTCGACGAGTCCCGCCTGACGGGCCCGGGCGACCGCACCAACGCGGTCCTCGACGGGTACCGGGACGCCGCCGTCTCCGCCTGCGTCGAGGCGGGCGCACGGGTCGTACGCACCGAGCGCATCATCGGGCCCCTCGGAGCCGGTGCCTTCGTCGGTGATGGCCTCCACCTGAGCGGACGGGCCTACCGGGTGCTCCTGCCCGCGATCGCCGAGGCCGTCCACGGTCGTCCCGGCGGTCCTCAGACGTCGATCCAGTGGTGACGCACGAGGCGGTGCCCGGCGTGGACCGTACTGCCATCGCGGGATGGACTGTGCGCTCCTGGTGACGTGTTCAGCGCGTCACGAAGACCACGCTCTGCGTCCGGTGCCCTCGGCGGCTACGCCTTGACGACCTCGCGGAGGGTCTCCATGGCTCGCCCGACGGACTCGCGCGCGGCATCGATCCGCTCGGCGCTCGGGGGATCCGCGAGCGTCATCGCGCGGTCGAGCTCGAGCGCGGCCGCGAAGAGGTCCTGGAGCACCTCGGAGTGGACCGCCTCGAGGATGCGCTCGCGCTCCTCGAGGCGGGCCAGGCGTTCGCTGCGCCGGATGTTGCAGACCTGGCCGTGTGACCCGGGCCGGGAGTAGAGGTCGGTCACCGCCACCTCCACCCACGACCAGGTGCCGGCGGTGCGGACCCGCAGCTCACCGACCCGGTCGGCGCGGCTCGGGTCAGCGGCCAGCAGCTCCTCGAAGTCCTGGCGGTCGTCGGGGTGGATGCGGTCGGTGAGAGGCGTGCCCACGACCCCGTCGACGGGCCAGCCGAAGAGGTTGACGACCGCCGGGCTGGCGTAGCTGATGACGTGGTGTTCGTCCACGAGGACTGCGGCGTCGCTGGAGCGCTCCATCAGGTGCCGGACGGCGTCGCCGAGGTTGAGGGAGGCGCCGACGATGCCGATGAGCTCCCCGTCGCGATACACCCCGCTGTCGGTGACCAGCGCGTGCATCACCTCGCCGCCGCGCCGCCGCACCGGGAATCCGCCGGACCACGAGCGCCCGTCCCGCAGGGCAGCCATGATCTCCGCGGCCGCCTGCTGGGAGACCTCCGGCACCGTGACCTCCGTGATGTCGAGCCCCACGGCGTCCGCGGCGGACCAGCCGTACAGCTGCTCAGCGGCGTCGTTCCAGAACAGCACCGTCCCTTGCATGTCGGTCGCGATCACGGCGTGCCCGAGCGCTTGCAGCAGCTCGTCGGCGGACGGACGCACGGCAAGCGCCTCGGTCTCCATGCATGCAGTGTGCGCCCCTTGCGTCGCGCGGTCACGGGGCGAAGGACCCGGGACCGGCCCTCAACGCACGTTGCAGGGTCAGGGGGCAGACAGCGTCAGGTCGACGCTGCGCAGTCGACCGCGCTCGTCTGCGACGAGCGCGAGGGCGAAGTCCGTGGCACAGGTCCGGTGCTCCGCGACTGGCCTCACCACGACCAGCCGCCCGTCAGGCAGCGGGCCGGTGCGGAGGGGCGCACAGGTGACCTCGCCGTAGTCGGGCTCGTAGACCAAGGGTGCGCCGTTGACCTCGGCGCTCGTGATGGGGCCGAGGAGGTCCACCGGGCACGACGCGGCCGCGTAGCCCTCCCAGTCACCGGGGCACATCTTCCAGATGTCGCGATTCGACAGGGCCGCGCCGATGTCGTCGATCGACTTCACGCCCTCACCCCCGATCGCCATCGACACCGACTCCCAGTGCGGGAACGATGACGCATCGCCCACGGCGTAGGCAACGAACTCATCAGCCAGTCGTACGAGGTCGGGCGCGACCTCGGAGACCCTGGCGGTGTCCTCTCCCGCCGGGGACGACTCGGCAGAACAGGCGACCAGCGCGAGGCCGACCAGCACCCCCGCGGCCAGCACTGCACGTCTGCTCGGCATGTGGCCCCCTCTGTGCTCGTGGCTGGATGCTACGAGCATGTGACGCGCCAGGGCCGACTTTCGTTGACTCGCCGGGTGGGACGTGGGCTGTCTAGGACGCCAGCGTGAAGGTGCTCGCAACGTGCAGCTCGAGCGGTGAGTAGTCCGGCTTCCCGGCGGGCCCGCCGGGGAGCGGTGGCGCGGTGGACCTGGTGATCCGGAGGTGCTCGGTCACGCCGTGGACCTGGTGGAGCTCATGGGGTGGGTGGTCTGGCACCCAGGACACCCAGCCGGGCGACTCCTTCACGTAGTTGCAGCGCTCGCACAGCCCCTCACCGTTGACCGCGGTCGTCCCGCCACCATCGGCGACGCTCCTGACGTGGTCGCGGTGCCGGATGACGGCGTTGCACCCGGGCGTACGGCACAGGCCGCCGTCGCGGAGGTCGAGGAACTCGGCCAGGAGGCCGTCGAAGCGGCGACTGGTCGACTCCATGGCGACGAGGGCCCGGTGGTCCGGGCTGGCGAAGAGCCTCCGGAGCGCGGCCTTGGCAGCCTGGCTGGCGCGACGCACCAGGTCGGTGCAGAGCGCGGCGGGCAGGAAGCCCTCCCCCGGCACGAAGCCGGGCTCCGTGCCTGTGCCGAACAGGGACTCGATGCCGATGACGAGGTTGACCCGCACGTGCGCGACGTCCGTGGCGGGGTCGATCCCGGTGATCCGCGCGGCGAGGGTGTCGGCGCGCACCTGGCTCGCGCTCCGCGGGTCGCCGTCCGCGCGAGCTTTCGCGGCGTCGGCATAGAGGCTCTGGCGCACGGCAGCCAGGACCTCGAGGGGCAGCGTCGCCGTCAGCTGGCCGGTGCCGTCGTCGAGGCGACGCGTCGTCACCCGCCGGTCAGCGCGGGCTCGACGGTGTCGCCTCGCCTCGGAGTGGGCCGCATGGGTCAGGCACGACCGGCGCACGGCCTGTCGCAGTCGTGCGTCACCGAGCCCGACCAGGCGCGGCGCGAGGTCGGCATCGACCTGTCGGCGCTGCTCGGGGTCGAGGTGGGCGACCTCGCGGGCCACGGCGAAGGCGCGGTCCTCGGTCAGCTCGCCCCGACCGAGCGCGGCGAGGGTGAGGGGCAGGTCGTCGCGCAGCCGGCGAGACAGGAGCACGCGCCGCTCCCCTGCGTGCGGGCTGGTCAGGGTGGCGAGGGCGACCTCGGCCCCGATCGACATCGCGCGTGGTGGTGTACGTCGCCGGGTGGGCACGTCCTCGCCGTCAGCGGCATCCGAAAAGGCGGCAGCGACAGCCACCTGGGCCGCCGCGGCTGCGGACTTGATCCGCTCGAGGGCCTCGAGCTGGTCGAGGAGATCAGGGGTGTCAGTCGACTCAACGACACTGGCCAGGTCTGCGAGCACGTCAGCCAGCGTGTGCAGGTCGCGTGCCTGCCACTCCTGACCTGCTGCCTCCCTCGTCATTGCCCCCCTCTTCATGTCTCGAACATGTGTTCGATTCTTGCATCTGCCGAGTCGGCTGTCAAGAGCTGCACATGACTGTGAATGCGCCGTTGACAGGATGAGGACATGACCGAGGACAAGTGGACTCGCAGGATTCGTGACGCGCGCCGCGAGGATGTGCCTGCCATCGTCGCGCTCTATGCGGACGACCCACTGGGGCAGTCGCGGGAGCAGCCCGTCGACCCGCTGCCTGCGGCGTACTGGACCGCGTTCGAGGCGATCCGCCTCGACCCGCGCCACCGGCTCGTGGTCATCGACGACGGCGAGATCGCGGCGACCCTCCAGATGTCCTTCCTGCCCCATCTCGTCCGCATGGGCACCGAGCGTGCTCAGATCGAGGCTGTCCGGGTTGCCTCCCACCGTCGCGGGGCGGGCTTGGGGCGGGTGCTCCTCGAGTGGGCCGTCGAGGAGGCACGCGCGCGTGGATGCGGAGTCGTCCAGCTGACCACGGATGCGGACCGGGTCGATGCCCACCAGGTCTACGACGCACTGGGGTTCTCCGCGACTCACGTGGGCATGAAGCTCGCGCTGGACCCGGAGTCGCGCTGACCCGTCGCAGCCATCGGCGTGCAGCTCGACGAGGTGCCCCGGCTGGGGTTCGAACCCAGACTGTGCGGTTTTTAAGACCGCTTCCTCTACCGGTTGGGATACCGGGGCTGGACTACAAGTACGTCTTCCGAGCGTAGATGGCGTGGGCACCGGCCGCGCGGTCGAGGAAGAGCAGGCCGTCGCAGTGGTCGATCTCGTGCTGCAGCGCCCGCGCCTCGAAGGCCTCCGCCTCGAGCTCCACCTCCTCGCCGGTGCCGGGCAGCTGGCCGCGTACGACGATGCGGCTGGGGCGCTTGACGTCACCGGTGAAGTCGGGGACGGACATGCAGCCCTCGCGGGCCTTCTCGTTGCGGCTGGACGCGACCACCTCGGCGTTGCAGAGGACGAAGGTGCCGTGGTGCCCGCGGGTCTTGGGGTGCTCGGACACGTCGACGCAGAAGACCTTCACGCCCACGCCGACCTGCGGCGCGGCCAGGCCCACGCACCCCGGGGAGACCCGCATGGTCGCGACGAGGTCGGCTGCGAGCTGCACGACCTCGGGGGCGGTGGGGTCGACGGTCGCGCCGGTCGCGGACAGCACGGCGGCAGGAGCGCGTACGACCTCGCGGAGCGCACCGGTCGCGTCGAGCTCGGACTCGGCCCACTCCAGGACCCGGGTGTTGACGGTCATGGGCGAGTGCTCAGAGCTCGTCGGTCTCGGCGGCGCGGAGCGTCACGCCGACGCCGAGGTCGGCAGCCACCGCGGCGAGGTCGCGCTCGACGGCGTCGACGTCGGCACCGGGCGGCAGGTCGACCTCCGCGACGAGGAGGTAGAGGTCGCCCGCAAGACGGGTCGTGAGGTCGGTGATGTTGCCGCCGACGCCGGCGATCACCGCGACGACGGCGGACACGATGCCCGGGCGGTCACCCCCGTGCACGGACAGGATCCACGAGCTGCCGTCGGCGGTCGTGGCCTGCTCGGCGGGGACCTCGCGCACGGTGACGGTCAGGCTGCCGTCGGCGGTCAGCGGGGCGAGGGCCGCCTCGATCTCGGAGTCCACGGCCGCGCCTTCGCAGATGAGCATCATCGCGAAGTGACCGCGCAGCAGGGTCATCGTCGAGTCCTCGAGGTTGAGGCCCAGCCCGGCCAGCTTGTCGGTGGTCTCGGCGATGATGCCGGGACGGTCGTGGCCGAGGACGGTGATGGCGTGGAGGGTCACCCCCTCATTCTGTCAGCGCTGGCTCTTGGTGAGGGTGCGGGCCCGAGCGAAGACCGCGTCCGTCATCTCGGCGGTGAGCCGGCGGGTGTAGGTGTTGTGCGGAGAGGGGTGGTAGCAGCCGATCAGCGTGACGTCGCCGAGCACCACCTCGACACCGTGGCCGAACTTCGGCCGGGTGGCCGGTGCCGGTGCGCCCGCGGCGAGCAGCGAGCGCACCGCCCCGTCCCACCCGAACGCCCCGAGCGCGACGACGGCGCGCACGGTCGGGAGCAGGGCGAGCTCGGCGGCGATCCAGGGTGCGCAGGTGTCGCGCTCGACGGCGGTCGGCTGGTTCTCCGGGGGCGCGCAGCGGACGGTGGCGATCATCCGCGCGTCGAGGAGGCGCTGCCCGTCGCCCGCGTGGTGGCTCGTGGGCTGGACGGCCCACCCGGTGCGGTGCAGGCTCGCGAAGAGCCAGTCCGCGCTGGGGTCCCCGGTGAAGATCCGGCCCGTCCGGTTGCCGCCGTTGGCCGCGGGCGCGAGACCGACGATGAGCAGCGACGGCTCGGGATCGCCCCAGCCGGGGATCGGCCTGCCCCAGTAGGGCTGGTCGGCGAAGGACGCCCGCTTGTCGCGAGCGACGTCCTCGCGCCACGTCACCAGGCGAGGGCACGCCGAGCACACGCTCACCCGGGCGTCGAGCCCGTCGAGGGTGTCGGCCCGGGCGAGGCGGCGTACGTCGTCGGCGTCGCGGGCGACCGGGGTGTCCGGTGCGGCCGGGTCGTCGGGCCAGCCCGTGCCCGGCTCGACCGGGCTGGGGAACTCACCGCCGACGACGGGGTGGGGCAGGAGCCTCATCGCGCGATCGCCGCGGCGATGCCGTGCAGGATGTCGGCCTCGGAGACGACGTGGTCGGGCACCGGGACGCGGGCCAGGATCCGGCTCCAGATCAGGGCGCCGGCGTCGATCACGTCGGCGCGGCCGGGGTGCATGTAGGGCAGGGCCCGCCGCTGCTCGACCGTCATCGCCACCAGCTCGTCGACGAAGGTCGTGGTGTCCGCGTTGGAGAGCACGGCCTGGTCGAACGCCGCGCGGTCGTAGCTGTCGAGGCCCATCACCCCGCACGCGAGGGTCTTGATCGTGCCGGACGTGCCGATGACGGTGCGGGTGCGCCCGAGGGGGATGCCGCAGGTGTCGAGGTGCTCGTCGATGTCGGCCAGGCAGGCGGCGACCTCCGCCTCCGTGGGCGGGTCGCTGTGGAGGTGACGCTCGTGGAGGCGTACGGACCCGATGTCCAAGGAGATCGAGTGGGAGATCGCCTGCCGCTCCTCGCCCTCGCCGAGCACCAGCTCGGTGGACCCGCCGCCGATGTCGACCACCAGCACGGGCTCGGGCGGCATCGGATCCTGCGCGGCGATCGCGCCCGCGAAGACGAGCGCCGCCTCCTCGTCGCCGGAGAGGACCTCGGGCTCGACGCCCAGCCGGCGGCGTACGCCCTCGGCGAAGACCGCCGAGTTGCCGGCGTCGCGGGTGGCGGAGGTCGCGCAGAAGCGGGTGCGCTCGGGCGGCACGCCGTGGCTGCGGATCACCTCGGCGAACTCGTCGATGGCGGCGAAGGTGCGCGCCAGCGCCTCGTCGGCGAGCATCCCGGTCTCGTCGACGCCCTGACCGAGCCGGACCACGCGCGAGTCGCGCAGGACGACGTCGGGAGGCGAGCCGATCAGGACCTTGATCGAGTTGGTGCCGCAGTCGATCGCGGCGACGGTGGTCATGGCCTCATTCTGCCGACCGGGCGATTCCTCGCGCTGGGAGGTCCCGACCGGGCAGTTCCTCGCGCTGATCCGTCAGCGCAGCGCGACGAAGTGCCCGATCACCGCTCTGCAGCGCGAGCAAGTGCCCGGTCGGTCGACGTCAGACGCAGGGGCCGGAGGCCCACCACTCCCCCAGCGCGTCGAGCACCTCGTCGCCGAGCGGGTTCACGCCGCGGCCCATCGCCAGCGACTGCCCGGCCAGGACGTGCAGGCACTTCACCCGGTCGGGCATGCCGCCCGCCGAGATGCCCTCGATCTCGGGCACCTCGAGACCGGCGCGCGCGGCGACCTCGGCGCGGAACGCGAGGTAGCGCTCGTGGGCCGCGCGGTAGGCGGCGGCGAGCTCCTCGTCGGTGGCGAGGCGGTCCTGCATCTGCTTCATCACGCCGTTGCCCTCGAGCGTGCCGATGCGCGAGGCCGCGCGCGGGCAGGTGAGGTAGAACGTCGTGGGGAAGGGCGTGCCGTCGGGCAGCCGCGGCTCGGTGGTGACGACGTCGGGGTTGCCGCAGGGGCACCGGTGGCCGATCGAGTCGATGCCGCGCGGCTTGCGGTTGAGCTGGGCCTGGATGGCGGCGACGTCGGCGGGGTCGATCTCGGTGGGGACGTGGGAGGGGGTGTCGGTCACTGCTTCGTTCCGTCGATGAGGTCGGCCGGCTCGGTGTCCGGCGGGGGCGGGTTGCCGGCGAGCTCCATCGACTCCCAGGCCGCGGACCACCATGCCTTGGGCACCGTCTTGATCACGTCGGAGGGGTCGTTGAGCGAGGCCTGGGCCTCGAGCGGCTCGCCGTCGGGGCCGATGACCTCGAAGCCGCTCTCGCCGGGCATGAGGTAGCCGAAGCGGGCGCGCGCCTGCGCCTTGACGTAGGCCGGGTCGTCCCACCGCTTCTTCTCGCGCTCGAGGTCGTCGATGTTGGCCTCGCGCTGGGCGATCTGGGCCTTGAGGTCACCGATGTGGGAGCGCTGCTGGAGGTAGGCGCGCAACGACGAGGCGTAGGACACCGTCAGCACCGCGAGCACCAGCACGAGCACCGCGGCTCGACCGGTGAACCGGGGTCGGCGCGCACCGCTCCGCGCGGAGACGGGACGCGCCACGACGGTGCCCGTGTCGACGGACGAGGCGAGCGGCGTACGCCCTCCTGCCGCCCGCGGTCGGGGACCGCGGGCGCCAGGGTGCGTCGAGCTGCTCTGCCTCGGTCCGCGAGGGCCGTTGCCGCCGGGGCCGCCCCGGGCAGTACGGCGCTGGGAAGGCATGCCGACCAGTGTGCCTCGTTCAGCCGCTGAATCGCGGGAAGGCACCCCGGCCGGCGTAGCGAGCCGCGTCACCCAGCTCGTCCTCGATGCGGAGCAGCTGGTTGTACTTGGCGACGCGGTCGGAGCGGGCGGGCGCGCCGGTCTTGATCTGGCCGCAGTTGGTGGCCACGGCGAGGTCGGCGATCGTGGTGTCCTCGGTCTCTCCGGAGCGGTGGCTCATCATGTTGCGGAAGCCGTTGCGGTGGGCGAGCTCGACCGCGTCGAGCGTCTCCGACAGCGAGCCGATCTGGTTGACCTTGACGAGCATCGCGTTGGCCTGGCCGCCGTCGATGCCGCGCTGCAGGCGCTGGACGTTGGTGACGAACAGGTCGTCGCCGACGATCTGGGTCCTGGTGCCGAGCTCGTCGGTGATGGCCTTCCAGCCGGCCCAGTCCTCCTCGTCGAGCGGGTCCTCGATCGAGACGATCGGGTAGGACGCGACGAGGTCGGAGTAGTAGGCGACCATCTCGTCGGTGCCCTGCTTCTTGCCCTCGAAGGTGTACTTCTTCTTCTCGAAGAACTCGCTCGCCGCGACGTCCATCGCCAGCGCGATGTCCGTGCCGAGCTTGAGCCCCGCGGCCTTGACGGCCTCGGCGATCAGGTCGAGCGCGGCGCGGTTGCTCTCGAGGTCGGGGGCGAAGCCGCCCTCGTCGCCGAGGCCGGTCGAGAGGCCCTTCTTCTTCAGCACGGACTTGAGGGCGTGGTAGACCTCGGCGCCCTGCTGGAGCGCCTCGCGGAAGGTCGCGGCGCCGATGGGGGCGATCATGAACTCCTGCACGTCGACGTTGGAGTCGGCATGGGAGCCACCGTTGAGGATGTTCATCATCGGCACGGGCAGCAGGTGCGCGTTGGGCCCGCCGACGTAGCGGAACAGCGGCAGGCCGGAGGACTCTGCGGCGGCCTTGGCGGTCGCGAGCGAGACGCCGAGGATCGCGTTGGCGCCGAGCTTGGCCTTGTTGTCGGTGCCGTCGAGGTCGAGCATCGCCTGGTCGACGAGGCGCTGGTCGTCGGCGTCGAGGCCGATCACGGCTCCGGAGATCGTGTCGATGACCCCGGCGACGGCCTTCTGCACGCCCTTGCCGAGGTAGCGCTTGCCGCCGTCGCGCAGCTCCACGGCCTCGAAGGCTCCGGTGGAGGCGCCGCTGGGCACCGCCGCGCGACCGAACGCGCCGTCCTCGAGAAGTACCTCCACCTCGACGGTGGGGTTGCCGCGCGAATCGAGGATTTCGCGGGCGCCGACTGCAGCGATGATCGACATGACAGTGCTCCTGATGGGGAAAGTCAGTGGGTCTCGGGTGGTCACCGGTGGGTCTCCGGGGTCAGCCGCCAGCCTAGCCACGTGCGGCCGGTACGTCGCCGGGGTGTCCGCCGTCGCTAGCGTGGAGGTGTGCCCACCCCGGCCGACCACTTCACCGCCCTCGTCGACCGCCTGGCCGCCGACGTCGAGCTCGAGCGCGTGGCCCGCGCGGTGGCGGGTGAGTCGCCGGCGAGGTTCCGCGGGCGCATCCTGCTGGAGCGCGCGGCGTACCTCATGGTCAGCACCGACCGCACCCTGCTCGACATCGCGCTCGACAGCGGGTTCGCCAGCCACGAGGCGTTCACGCGGGCGTTCCGCCGCGAGTTCGGCGTGCTGCCGTCGGTGTGGCGCGCCGAGCCGACGTCGTTCCACATCGACGCCCCGAGCGACGTCCACTTCCACCCGCCGGCTGGCCTGCGCCTCCCGGCCCGGCACAGGATGGACGGCGTGGACCTGGTCGTCGAGATGGTGGAGCACCACGTCTGGCTCGTCGGCGAGCTGGTCGACCGGGCTCGCCTGGTGTCCGAGGACGACCTCGACGAGACCTCGGGACGGTCCGTCGAGGGCATCGACGGCGGCACCCTGCGGTGGGCGCTGTCGCGGCTCATCGGCCAGATGGAGATGTGGAACGCGGCCGTCCACGACGGCGACTACGACGTCGGGATCGAGCTGCACGAGTCCGTCACCTCGATGCGGCGACGCCTCGACCGGGTGGGGCCCGAGTTCGTCGACAACGTCTCCCGGCTCGCCGCCACCGGCCGCTTCGACGAGACCTTCGTCGAGGCCTTCTCCCCCACCCCGCAGGTGCTGTCCTACGGCGCGATGGTGGCGCACGTGCTCACCTTCGCCGCGCACCACCGCCTGCTCGCCCTGTCGCGGCTGCGCGAGTGCGGGGTGGGCGACCTCGGCTTCGGCGACCCGACGCACTGGTTCGCCACCGGCCGCCGCGGGGATGCCTGACATCAGCAGGCCGACGTCATGAGGATCGCGGGTGCGCACCCGCGATCCTCATGACGTCGCTCCGGGCTCCTCCACCTTCGCGGCCTTCGCTGCCTTCTCGGCGGCCTTGGCCGCGTTCCACAGCCGCAGCACCTCGGCCGCGTCGGTGGCGACGGCGTCGCCGAAGACGTGGGGGTTGCGGCGCTCCATCTTCGCGATCACGCCGCGCGCGACGTCGTCGAGGGTGAAGTCGCCCGCCTCCTCCGCGATGACCGCGTGGATGACGACCTGCAGGAGCAGGTCGCCCAGCTCGTCGCACAGCGCGGCGGGGTCACCCGACTCGATCGCCTCGACGACCTCCTCGGCCTCCTCCCGGACGAACGGGATCAGCGAGGTGTGGGTCTGCTCGCGCTTCCAGGCGCACTCACGGCGCAGCACCCGCATCTGCTCGGCGAACGCCTCCAGGGGCGAGCCGTCGGACGCAGGAGCCATCAGGCCCTCAGCCGCAGCGGTGGTTGAGCGGGAGGGTCTTGGCGAGCTCGGGGTCCGGCTCGGTGGCGAGCCCGGCCTTGGCGGTCTCGCCCACGGCCACCGAGGTGTTGGTGTCCACCGGCGTGAGCACGCCGTCGACGCTCTCGAGCCCGTAGCGCGGGTCGATGTCGATGCCGTTGGCGTCGGGCCACTGGTTGAACGCGTCGATGCCGGCCTGCGTGGCCTCGTCCTCGGACGGGTCGGTGACGCCGCCGTCCTCGAGGATCCTCTCGCCGATCTGGTTGACGATGTCGCTGGCGAGCGCGTTGGCCGAGGTCAGCTCGACGTAGGTGTCCTGGACGTCCTCCGGCATGCTCGCGGCCGTACGCCGGCGCTGGGCGACGTCGTTGCGGTAGCTCGAGCCCGGCTCGACGCCGTACTCGTCGGCGATCTGCAGCGCCTGCGCGCGCAACGTCATCAGCTGGACGGCGCCCTGGCGCACGAAGCTCATCGGCAGCGTGGTGCCCTGCGACTCGAACTGGTCGCCCAGCGCGGTGCACAGCTCCTTGGCGGCCGTGTCGACCTCGCGGACGGAGAGCGACTCGTCGCCGACCTGGACCGCGACACCCGGCGTGGCGCTGCCGCAGCCGGTCAGCATGAGCCCTGCGAGGCCCACTGCCAGCCAGGTCGGCGCGGCCGTCATCAGGCGGGTCTTGCTCACGGTCACTCCTTGTTCGGTGCTGCTGGGTTGGAGGCTGCCGGCACGGGCGCCGGGATGTCGATCACGTCGTCGATGACACCGCGCGCCCATTCAAGCAGGGCCACTCCCGCCAGCGGTCGGACGGGGAACCCGGCGCTCTGCGGCCGCGGCACGAGGATCGTACTGACCGGCGCCTTGACGATGCTCTTCGGATGCAGCCGTTGAAGGCGTACGACGCGGGAGTCGGGCAGGTCGACCGGCGCGAACCGGACGTACTTGCCGGCCACCGTCACCTCGCCCACGCCGGTCTGGCGGCAGCGCGCGCGGAACCGCGCCACGACCAGCAGGGACTCCACCACCTCGGGCGGGGTGCCGTAGCGGTCGACCAGCTCGGCGCGCACCTCGTCGACGTCGGCGTCGGTGCGCACCTCGGCGAGGCGCTTGTAGATCTCGAGCCGCAGCCGCTCGCTGGGGATGTAGTCGTGCGGGAGGTGGGCGTCGACGGGCAGCTCGATGCGGACCTCGGCCAGCTCCTCCTCGTTGCCGCCCTTGAAGTCGGCCACCGCCTCGCCCACGAGGCGGACGTAGAGGTCGAAGCCGACGTCGGCGATGTGGCCGGACTGCTCGCCGCCGAGCAGGTTGCCCGCGCCGCGGATCTCGAGGTCCTTCATCGCGATCGCCATGCCGCCCCCGAGGTCGGAGTGCTGGGCCAGCGTGGCGAGCCGCTCGTGCGCGGTCTCGGTCAGCGGCTTCTCCGCCGGGTAGAGGAAGTAGGCGTAGGCGCGCTCACGCGAGCGCCCGACTCGGCCGCGGAGCTGGTGCAGCTGGGAGAGGCCGAGGGTGTCGGAGCGCTCGATGATCATCGTGTTGGCGTTGGACACGTCGAGGCCGCTCTCCACGATGGTCGTGCAGACGAGCACGTCGAAGCGCTTCTCCCAGAAGTCCAGCATGACCTGCTCCAGGGCGTGCTCGCCCATCTGGCCGTGGGCCGTGGCGACGCGCGCCTCGGGCACCAGCTCGCGGATCCGGGCGGCGGCCTTCTCGATCGACTGCACGCGGTTGTGGATGTAGAACACCTGGCCCTCGCGCAGCAGCTCGCGTCGTACGGCTGCGACGACCTGGCGGTCCTCGTAGGCCCCGACGTAGGTCAGGACCGGGTGCCGCTCCTCGGGCGGCGTGGTGATCGTGGACATCTCACGGATACCGGTGACCGCCATCTCGAGGGTGCGCGGGATCGGCGTCGCACTCATCGACAGCACGTCGACGGACGTGCGCATCCGCTTCATCTGCTCCTTGTGCTCGACGCCGAAGCGCTGCTCCTCGTCGACGATGATCAGGCCGAGGTCCTTCATCTTGATCTCGGGGTTGAGCAGGCGGTGGGTGCCGACGACGATGTCGACCGAGCCGTCGGTCAGCCCGGCGATGACCTCCTTGGCCTCCTTGTCGGTCTGGAAGCGCGAGAGGCCCTTGATGACGACGGGGAACCCGGACATCCGCTCGGAGAAGGTCGACATGTGCTGGGTGACCAGCAGCGTGGTGGGCACGAGCACCGCGACCTGCTTGCCGTCCTGCACCGCCTTGAACGCTGCACGCACGGCGATCTCGGTCTTGCCGTAGCCGACGTCGCCGCACACCAGGCGGTCCATCGGGACCACCTGCCGCATGTCGGCCTTCACCTCGTCGACGGTCGTCAGCTGGTCGACGGTCTCGGTGAAGGGGAAGGCGTCCTCGAGCTCGCGCTGCCACGGGGTGTCCGGACCGTAGGCGTAGCCCTTGGTGGCCTGGCGGGCGGCGTAGAGCTTGATCAGCTCGGCCGCGATCTCGCGGACCGCACGCTTGGCCTTGTTCTTGCGCTTGGTCCAGTCGCCGCCGCCGAGCCGGTCCAGGCTCGGGTTCTCCCCACCGACGTAGCGGGTCACCTGGTCGAGGGTGTCGGCCGGGACGTAGAGCATGTCGTTGGGCCCGCCGCGCTTGCTGGGGCCGTACTCCAGGACGAGGTACTCGCGGACCGCGCCGCCGATCTCGCGCTGCCTCATCTCCACGAAGCGACCCACCCCGTGCTGCTCGTGGACCACGTAGTCGCCGGCCTTGAGCTCGAGCGGGTCGATCTGCTTCTTGCGACGCGTGGGCATCCGTCGCATGTCGCGCGTGGAGGCCTTCTGCCCTGACAGGTCGTCACCGGTGACGACCGCGACCCGGGCCTCGTCGTCGACGAGACCGTGCACGACGTGCCCGCAGGTGACGGTCACGACACCGGGACCGGCGGTCGCGCCCTCCTCGACGAGGCGGGCGGCGATGTCGTTCTCGCCCAGCAGCTCGACGAAGCGCTCGGCGGGGCCGTGCCCGGGGTGGACCACGACCACCTCGAGGCCGTCGCCCACCCATCCCCGGATGTCGTCCACCGCCTTCTGCAGGTCGCCGCGGTAGGCCTCGGCGGGGTGGGCGGGCAGCCTGAGCGACTCGTCGTCCACCTCGATACCGAAGGGGCTCACCGACCACCATGCGTGGCCCAGGCCGAGCGCGTGCAGCCGCACGTCGGCGATCTCCTTGTAGGACGCCGCGCCCAGGTCGATCGGCGCGGTGCCGCCACCGGCGGCCGCGGCCCACGACGCCCCGAGGAACTCCTCGCTCGTCGCGACGAGGTCGTGGGCGCGGGTGCGGGCCCGCTCGGGGTCGAGGACCAGGACGGTGGTGTCGGTGGGCAGCAGGTCGACGAGCAGCTCCATCGAGTCGACCAGGACCGGGGCGAGGGACTCCATGCCCTCGACGGCGATGCCCGCCGCCATCTTGTCGGTGAGCTCGAGCAGCTGCGGGTGGGCCTGGCCGAGCTCGGCGGCGCGACGTCGGACGTCGTCGGTGAGGAGCAGCTCGCGGCACGGCGGCGCCCACAGCCGCTGCACGGTCTCGAGGGTGCGCTGGTCGGCGACGGAGAACGCGCGGATCTCCTCGACGTCGTCGCCCCAGAACTCCACCCGGAGCGGGTGCTCCTCGGTCGGCGGGAACACGTCGACGATGCCGCCGCGCACCGCGAACTCGCCGCGCCGCTCGACCATGTCCACACGGGTGTACGCCGCCTCCGCGAGACCGCGTACGACGTCCTCCAGCGGCCGGGTGTCCCCCGGCGCCAGCTCGACCGGCTCGATGTCGGCGAGGCCGGGGACCTGCGGCTGGAGCAGCGAGCGGATCGGCGCGACGACCACCTTGAGCGGGCCGTTGGCCGCGTCGGTGCCGGGGTGCCGGAGCCTGCGCAGGACCGCGAGCCGGCGACCGACGGTGTCGCTGCGTGGGCTCAGCCGCTCGTGCGGCAGTGTCTCCCAGCTCGGGTAGTAGGCGACCGTGTCGGGGTCGACGAGGTCGGCGAGCTCCTCCACCAGGTCCTCGGCCTCGCGCGAGGTCGCGGTGACCGCGAGCACCGTGCGGCCCCGCTCGACCAGGCCGTGCACCACGAACGGGCGGACCGCCGCCGGGCCGGTCAGGTCGAGGGCGGACTGCACCGCGGCGTCGGCGAGGGCACCCGCGAGGGTGGGCGCCGAGGCCAGGCGCTCGGCAACGGCGAGGAGAGGTGTGGAGGACACCGGGATTCCCTTCGAGAGCACGCAGAACGACCCCGATCGACGTGCGAGGCGGGGGTCTTGAGAGTCTACGGGTGGGGGGTTTGTCCCAGGCGTCACTGGGGTAGCAGGCACCTCAGTGGCCGCTGCTCGACGCACCGGCCGGACCAGATCTTCCATCGAGAGGAACAACGGGGAACATGCACATCACTCGTCTCGTCGCCGGCACCGTCACGGCCGGCCTGCTCGGCCTCACGCCTCTGGCGGTCTCGGCACCCGCCAACGCCACCGACAACCTCACCACCTCGGTCACCCTGGAGCAGAACTACGGCTCCACGCGGCTCACCTACGGCGAGGAGGTCTCCTTCATCTCCGAGGTCACCGCCAGCGACGGCGGTTCGCCCTACAACGAGGCCGACACCGTGACGCTGTGGGCGATGCCCGCCGGGACGACCACCTGGACCGCGGTCGAGTCCCAGCCGGGCAGCGGCTACATCTCGTGGACCAACTTCAAGCCGCAGCAGAGCACGGCCTACAAGGTCACCTACAGCGGCGGCACCGCCACCTCCACCTACAGCGACAACTACGCGGCCAGCGAGTCCGCCCCGGTCGCCATCGGCGTCGCGCGCAAGATCACCTACCCCCGCTCGGGCTTCGTGCTCAAGGGCAAGGTGACGCCCGACTACGGCAAGAAGAAGATCGTCATCAAGGTCAGCAAGAGGAAGAACAAGGGCTTCAAGTCCTTCAAGACGATCAAGACCACCTCGACCGGCAAGTACAAGGTGACCCTGCCCCGCCGCGGCGGCACCTGGTACTGGAGCTTCACCGTCAAGGGCGACTCGAAGTACCTCGCCAACGGCTTCCTCTGGCGCACCTGGGTCTCCTGACCCGATCGCTCCTGGTCCCGCAGCACGGCACCGACCCGGCAGAGCCTCGCGCTGCCGGGTCGGTCGCGTCCGGCGGCAGTGTCCCCGGCGTGTGTTTCAGTGGGGCCATGGTCCGTACGCCGTTGCCCACCGCCCTGACCGGCGTGCTCACGGGCGTGCTGGTGGTCGCGCTCTCGGCGTGCGGCGGCGCCGCGCACGCCCCCTCCCCCGCCGACGCCGACGTCAGGCCGGCGGACGCGCAGGTGTCGGAGCAGCGGCAGTCCCAGCCCGGCGACGTACCTCCCGAGCTCGAGCCCGCCCTCGCCGGCACCCCCCGACGGCCCACGACCCCGGCCGAGGCCGCCGCGATGGTGGTGGCGGCGCAGCGGGTCGTCAGGTCGAGCGACCCGGACGCCGAGCTGCTGGCGGCCGCCGGGCACACCGCGCAGCTCGCCGTCCGCGAGGTCGCCACGCGCGACCGCTGGATGTCACGCGTGCTCGCCGTCCTCCCCGCCCGCGACCGGCTGTGGCTGAGCTCCAACGTCGCCGCGCGGCGCGAGCTCCGCTCCATGCACCCCACGACCGACGCCGACCTGGCCGACGAGCTGCCGGCCTGGCGGATCGTGCCGCCCGCACCGGCCCGCACGCTGCTGCGCAGCTATCGCGAGGCCGAGCGCCGCTTCGGCGTGGACTGGGAGTACCTCGCGGCGATCAACCTCGTCGAGACCGCCTTCGGCCGGATCCGCGGCACGTCGGTGGCCGGCGCCCAGGGGCCCATGCAGTTCATCCCGACGACCTGGGACATCTACGGCGCCGGCGGCGACATCGACGACGCCCACGACGCGATCCTGGCCGCGGGCCGGCTGCTGCGCGCCAACGGCTTCGCACGTGACAAGGCGGCGGCGCTGTGGCGCTACAACAACTCGTGGGCCTATGTCCGCGGCGTCACCCACCACGCCCGTGTGATGCAGCGCGACCCGCGCCAGCTGCGGGGCTACCTCGCGTGGCAGGTCTACTACCTGACCCGGGTCGGCAGCGTGTGGCTGCCCGAGGGCTATGCCCACCGCAGGCCCGTCCCGGTGCGCTCCTACGTCGCCGACCACCCCGAGCGCCTGCCCTGATGCGTCAGTCGCGGGCCGGCGGCGGCGGTCCGGCGTCGACCTCGGCCTGGGTGCGCAGGATGCAGAACTGGTTGCCCTCGGGGTCGGCGAAGACCACCCACCCGGTGCCGGGCCCGTACTGCCCGCGCTGGTCGGCGACCTCCGTCGCGCCGAGCCCGCGCACGCGCTCGACCTCCTCGTCACGGGTGCCCTCGCGGGGCCGCAGGTCGAAGTGGATCCGCTTGGCCGGCAGTTCCGGGTCGGGCACCTCGATGAAGAGGATGCTGTGGCCGGTCTCCGGGTCGACGATCATGCACTCCTCGTGCCCCGGCTCGTTGGGATCGCCCTCGACGTCGACGTAGCCCAGCAGGCCCTTCCACCACTCGGAGAGCGCGTAGGCGTCGTGGCAGTCGACGGTCGTGTGCAGGACGAAGGACGTCATGGGCGGTCAGTCCGTCCCGTGGCGGCGCACGAAGTCGACGATCTGCTCGGCGAGCTCGGGGCGGCACACGATCAGGTCGGGCAGCGAGGTGTCGTCCTCGTTGTAGACGAGGGGCGAGCCGTCGACGCGGCTGCAGTGGAGCCCCGCCGCCCGCGCCACCGCGACCGGCGCGGCGTTGTCCCACTGGAACTGCCCGCCGGCGTGGACGTAGGCGTCGGCGACGTCACGCACGACGCTCATCACCTTGACCCCGGCGCTGCCCATCGGCACCAGCTCGGCGTCGAGCTCGGCGGCCAGCGCCTCGACGAAGGCAGGCGGACGGCTGCGTGAGACGGCGATGCGCGGACGCTCGGAGGTGCGCGGCGGCACGACGCTGGGGCGGCCGGTGTTGAAGGTCTCCCCCAGTGCCGGCTGCGCGACGGCACCGGCCACCAGGTCGCCGTCCTCCCAGAGGGCCACGTGGACCGCCCAGTCGTCGCGGGGCGGCTCGGAGAACTCGCGGGTGCCGTCGAGCGGGTCGATGATCCAGACCCGGCGGGCGGTGAGCCGGGTCTTGTCGTCGGCGGCCTCCTCGGACAGCACTGCGTCGTCGGGCCGGTGCTCGGTGAGGATCCGGTCGAGCTCGGCCTGCGCGGCGGCGTCGCCGGCGTCCTTGAGGGCCTTGCCCTCGAGCCCCTGGGCCTGTGCCCCGGCGCGTACGTCGAGCAGCACGGTGCCGGCGCGTTCGGCCGCCCAGGCGGCGAAGGCGTGGTCGTCGAGCGTGGTGGGATCGATCATGTCGCGCAGCCTATCGACGCGAGGAGACCCCCGACTCATCAGCCAGTGCCAGCCTGGGTCGGGGCACCAGCTCGGCGTCCTGGCCGACCTCGTAGACCTGGCGGAGCATCGCCACCGCCTCGAGCTGGGACTTCGCGCCGAGCTTGGCGCGCAGCGTCTTGACGTGGCTGCGCACGGTCCCGTCGGTCACCCGCAGCAGCTCGGCCACCTCCCAGACGCGCCGGCCCGAGGCCAGGAGCTCCAGCACCCGCAGCTGCTGCGGCGACAAGGTGCCCAGCATCGTGACGAGACGCTGGCGCCTGTCAACCGCCTGGGACCAGGCCGTCTGGAGCTCGGCGCGGGTTTCAGGTTCCATCAAGGATTCACCGGCAGTGAACCGCTGCACCACGTCGGCCAGCTGGTTGATGGTGGTGGCCATGGTGACGACGTCGACCGCGGGGTCCACCAGGGTGCCTCCCCAGCCGATGGCTCCCGGGCTCGAGGTGACGATGACCACGCGCACGCCTCCCATCGAGACGAGCCGACCGATCTCCTCCACGGCCCCCTCGCTGTCCAGGCCGTCGAAGAGGGCGACGACGTGCTGCGTCGCGCCCCGGTCACGCTCGGCGCCGACGTCGTGGGCGAGGGTCTCCCACGCTCGGAGCTCCACGTGAGCGCCCACGGACCGCAGGGCTGCCGTCACCGCCTGGGCGACGAGCAGGTGTGGTGAGACGACCCACGCAGTGATGGCGTCGTCCGACTCCCGCGCCACGTCGACGCGGCTGTCGGGCGCTGGGTTGCTCATCCCGCCTCCCTCGTGCCGAGCAATGGACAAACCCTGACGAGTCGAACCGCCCGTCAGTGCCCCGCCCGCCGAAAAGTGCACCTAATTGGGGAGGCGGGCCGACCCTGCTCCGGACGCTGATCAGGACCCCCGGACGGCCCCGGTGAAGGTGAACTTGGCACGACATGTGGGTGGACTTGGAGTGTCCTGAAGAGGGACTTGACCAAGCCTTCCGGAGCCCTTCAAACCGCGGACCAGACCGGGTCTACCCGATTCTCGGTAGGGGCGCACAATCGATGGAAGATCCCCATATTGGGGGGTCCAATCGTGATCCGGGGAGCCCGGGCCGCCGCAGATCTTGGGAATCTGGGCGGCGGGGATCCTCGAGCATCAGCAGGTTGGTCACGGGTTTTTTGGGGGGGTGGACACATGCTCGGGGTATTTGAAGAGGCGCGACGCCGGCGGATCGGCATGGGGATCACAGGGGTGGTCTCGTTCCTGGTCCTGTTCTACGTCGGGTCAGGACAGCACGTCTGGCAGCTGCGGTCCGACGGAGCGGCGCTGCCGCCCCTGGCCGACGGCCTGGTCGGCGGTGCGTTCGCGGCCGGCGCCGCGTGCGCGGCGATCGCCACGTGGCGCAAGCACGCCGGGCCGATGAAGGCCTGGGTCATCGCCGCCGGGGCGCTCGTCGCCGGCCAGTCGCTGCTGGTGACGGTCATCGCGCTGGAGGACGTCCCGCCGCGCGGGTCCCTCAGCCTGGCCCTGCTGCTCGGGGTCGCGGTCGCCGGCCTGGTCGCAGTGGTGGGACCACTGCTCGGGCTGGTCAGGATCGCCCAGGTGGTGGACGACGGCGTCGTGATCGGCCTGGGGATGGGCCTGGTCGCAGCCGGGCACCTCCTGCTGCAGTTCCCGCTCTCGCCGACGCCGGCGGTGCTCATGCAGGTGACGATCGGCGTGCTGGTCACCACGCACGTGGCAGCCGCCGCGCTCGTGCTCGGGCAGCACTCGCTCCCGGTGACGACGGGTGCGCTGGTCGGCGCCACCGTGCTGGTGGTCGACGCCGGACAGCTCGTCCACGCACTCGGTCTCATGGACACCGGGTGGGACGCGGCCATGTCCGTGGGTCGGGCCGCAGCCGGGGCCGCCTGGCTCGCGTTCGCCTGGGTGAGCCTGCGGCGCGGGCTCGACGAGGACCGGCGACGCCTCAACACCTTCGAGCACGTCCTGGTGGCCACGACCCGCGAGCAGCGCGAGCGCCTCCACGAGCTGCGCAGCACCGTGGCGGGCCTGGTCAACGGCTCGGAGCTGCTCGACCGCACGGACATGCCGGCCGACCTCCGCGACCGCCTCTGGTGCTCGGTGCGCCGCGAGCTCGACCGCATGGACCGCCTGCTGTCGGGCAAGGTCGACGACGCGACCGACATCGACCTCGACGAGGCACTCGGCATGATCCTGGACCTGCAACGGCTCAAGGGGCGCCAGGTCGAGTTCCGCAGCCACGGCGACGTGGTGCGCGCCCGCTTCGACGCACTCGCCGAGGTCGTCAACATCTTGATGGACAACGCCGTGAACCACGGCGGCACCGACAAGAGCGTCGTGGAGGTCGTACGCCGTGACGACGAGACCGTGGACATCACGGTGACCGACTTCGGCCGCGGCATCCCCGAGGAGCAGAAGGCGAAGATCTTCGACTGGGGCAAGCGCGGCACCGACTCCACGGGCGAGGGCATCGGCCTCAACGTGGCCCAGCGCCTCATGACCGAGGACGGGGGATCGCTGCGGCTGGCCGACAGCAAGGGCGCGGGCTCCTGCTTCGTCATCTCCCTGCCCGCCGCCCGTCGGTCTCCCGAGAACGACCTCACGATGGAGGACAGCGGTGCCTGGCAGCGCTCGGGCTGACCACCGGGTGCTCATCATCGATGACCACGTGCTGTTCGCCGAGTCGCTCGAGCTCGCGTTGTCGCTGGAGGGCTACGACGTACGCCGCCTCGAGCTGCCCGCCGAGGGTGGCTCGATGGCGACGCTGCGGTCCCTGGCGCTGCGCGCCAACCCGCGCACGGTCCTGCTCGACCTCGACCTGGGCAGGTTCGGCGACGGGGTGAACCTCATCGGCCCGCTGGCGAAGGCCGGCATCAACGTCGTGGTGCTCACCGCCTCGGAGGAGCTCGGGCGCTGGGGCGGCTGCATGCGCCTGGGCGCCCGCCGGGTGCTGCCGAAGAGCGGGGCGCTGCAGCAGGCGCTGGCGACGGTCCGCAGGCTGCACCAGGGCCTCCCGGTCACGAGCCGCGACGAGCTGGAGGCCCTGCTCGACGCCTGGGCCCGCGAGCGGCAGGCCCACGACGACCTGCGCCGCCGCCTCGACCTCCTCACGCCCCGCGAGCGGCAGGTGCTGGGGGCGCTGATCGAGGGACGTACGGTGCGCGCGATCTCGCAGGAGAGCGTCGTCTCCGAGGCGACGGTGCGGACCCAGGTCAAGTCGATCCTCAACAAGCTCGAGGTGTCCTCGCAGCTGGCCGCGGTCGGGATGGCCAACCAGGTCGGGTGGAAGCAGGGCGCCTGAGCGCTGTGCCGGACCCGTGACGCGATTGCGGCGGTCGAGGAGGGGGAACCTCGACCGCCGCCACTGGTTCGCTTCGGGCACGCGACGAGGCGTGGGGGTCCTCGCCATCCTTTGCGACCACGAGAAGACGGCCAGAGCAGGACAGTACGTACGTTGCGAATCAGCGATGGTGCACCGTTCAACAGGGTAGTTTCCCGCCCCGCTCGGTGCCCATCCCAACGACTGGGTATCTCTTCCGGCGCATACTTTCCAGCCGGGCTTTCGAACCACGAGGACCGCCGTCAGGACGGTCCTGCCGACGGTCCCGGACGCTGGCGTGCCGCCCCCGGGGGGAGCGGCACGACACGGATCTTCGTCGAGGACGAGTCCGGGCGCGAGATGTCCGCAGGTGCTTTCACCTCTATTGGTGAGCCCCCCTGGCGGCGGTCAGGAGTTGAACCGCTGCTGGGTCTTCTCGAGGCCGTCGGTGATGAGCGACTCGACCGCGTCGGCAGCGTCGGAGACCTGGAACGGGAGCTCCTTGCGCTCCACCGTGGAGTAGTTGGAGAGGACGAAGTCGGCGACGTCCTGGCGCCCCGGCGGGCGCCCGATGCCCGCCCGGACCCGGTAGAAGTCCCCGGTCGCGAGCGAGGAGCGCATCGACTTGAGCCCGTTGTGCCCGTTGTCCCCACCGCCGAGCTTGACGCGCAGGGTGCCGAACGCGATGTCGAGCTCGTCGTGGATCGCGATCACGTGGTCGGGCGCCACCTTGTAGAACGTGGCGAGCGCCTTGACCGGGCCACCGGACTCGTTCATGTAGCCGCGACCGCGCGCGAGCACGACGCGCGGGCCGCCGAGCCCGAGCCGGCCCTCGACCACGTCGGCGCGACCGGACTTGTGGCTCCTGAAGGGTGAGCCCATGCGGCGGGCCAGCTCGTCGGTGACGAGGTAGCCGATGTTGTGGCGGTGGCCTGCGTAGGCGGGGCCGGGGTTGCCGAGGCCGACCACCAGCCAGACGTCATTGGCGGGGGCGTCGCTCACGGCGTCCATCCTTCCATCGTGACCGGGCACTTCCTCGCGCTGGGAAACGCCGACCGGGCAGTCCCTCGCGTTGTAGCGCGAGCAACCGCCCGGTCAGTGAGTGTCAGCGCGAGGAAGTGCCCGCTCGGTGGGTCACTCGGAGTCGGTGGCCTCGCCGGACTCCTGGGCGGCGTCCTCGGCCTTGGCCTCCTCCTGCGCCTCGGCGATCTCCTCGGTGGAGGGCTCGTGCTCGATGCCGGCCTCGGCCTCGGCCTCGGCGAGCTCGGCCTCGAGGGCCTCTGCGGAGACCTGCTGGGTCACGTTGACGATGAGCAGCTCCTCGTCGGCGAGCAGCGTGGTGCCCTTCGGGAGGTCGAGGTCCTTGGCGTGGACCTGGGTGCCGATGGCGGCGCCCTCGACGGAGACCTCGAAGAACTCGGGGATGTGGGTGGCCTCGGCCTCGACGGAGACCACGGCGTTCTCGGTGACGACCAGCGTCTCGGGAGCGGCGTCGCCGACGACGTGGATCGGGACATCGACGGTGACCTTCTCGCCGCGCTTGACCGCGACGAAGTCGAGGTGCTCGATGACGCGGCGGATCGGGTCGACCTGGATGTCCTTGGTCAGCGCGAGCTGCTCGGAGCCGTCGACGTCGAGCGACAGGAGCGCGTTGGCGCCACCGTGCTTGAGCGCCATCATGGTCTGGTGGCCGGGCAGGATCACGTGCACGGGCTCGTTGCCGTGGCCGTAGATGACGGCGGGGATCTTGTCGTCGCGGCGGATGCGGCGGGCGGCACCCTTGCCGAACTCGGTGCGGGGCTCGGCGGTGATCTTCTCGGGGGCAGACATTGCGGTACTCCTGGGGGTCGGGGTCTTCGTGCACGGTGTCGGTGGGCCCGGCGCTCCGGAGACGACGAACGCCGCGCTCCGGATCGGAGGCGCGGCGCAGTGAGACTGTTCCGGCCCAGTCGATCACGGAGTCCCAGTCGTTCGGGCTCCCTCGCCGAGGCAACCCGAGAACTCTAGACCCGGGCCCCGCGCGGGGTCGAATCCCCGATGACGGGCCCCCTAGGGTGGCCCGGTGCCCCTGATGCTCCCCGAGGCGCGCGAGCGCGCCGTCCTGCTGACCGACGTCCACACCCGGCTCCACCTCGACCTGACCTCGACCGAGGACTTCGGGGTCGAGGCGACCATCACCTTCGGCTGCACCCAGCCGGGGGCGTCGTCGTTCCTCGAGCTCAGCGGCGCCACGGACGTGACCCTCGACGGCGAGCCGGCGCCGTACGCCGACGGGCGCATCGCGCTGACCGACCTCGCCGCGACCAACACGGTCCGCGTCACCGCGCGGATGCCGTACGTCACCGACGGCGACGGCATGACCGTCACCATCGACCCCGCCGACGGCGAGCGCTACGTCTGCGCGCACACCTCGATGGACATCACCCAGAAGGTGATCCCGTGCTTCGACCAGCCCGACATCAAGTCCACCTTCGACCTCAGCGTGACGGCGCCCTCGCACTGGACCGTGCTGGCCAACGGGGTGCTGAAGGACCGTGACGGCGACACCTGGACCTTCGAGACCACGCCGCCGTTCTCGTCGTACCTCTTCACCCTCGTCGGCGGCCCGTGGGTCTCGGTGACGTGGGACGAGCCGTACGCGCCGGCGCCGGGCGGGACGCTGCCGTTCGGCTGGCACGCGCGGGCGTCGCAGGAGCGCGAGCTGCGGCAGTACGCCGACGAGCTGAAGCGGATCACCAGCACCTGCTTCCAGCACTACACCAGCATCTTCGAGCCGGAGTACCCCTACGCCGACTACCAGCAGGTCTTCGCGCCCGGGCTGAACTGGGGCGCGATGGAGTTCCCCGGGTGCGTCGTCTACCGCGACCAGGCGCTGAGCAAGGGCACCCCGACCGAGCTGGAGCGCGAGTGGATGGCCTCGACCATCGCGCACGAGATGGCCCACATGTGGTTCGGCGACCTGGTGACGATGCGGTGGTGGGAGGACTCGTGGCTCAACGAGTCGTTCGCCGACTTCATGGGCTACGACGTCGCCGGCGTGGCTGCCGGCTACACCGACGCGTGGACGTCGGCCGCCATCACCCGCAAGCCCACCGGCTACCGCGCCGACCGGCGCCGCTCGACGCACCCGATCGCCGAGGACACCGAGAAGATCGTCGACGTCGACACGGCCTTCGCCAACTTCGACATGATCACCTACGCCAAGGGCAACGCGGCGCTGGCGCAGCTGGGCCACTGGCTCGGCGAGGAGGACTTCCTCGCCGGCGTCAACCGCCACCTCACGAAGCACGCCTTCGGCAACGCCACGCTGGCCGACTTCCTCGACTCCCTCGACGCCGCGAGCGACCTCGACGTGCGCGCCTGGGCCGAGGCGTGGCTGCGCTCGACGGGCTTCGACACCCTGGTCGTGACGCGGGACGGCGACACGCCCGTCCTCACCCGGGAGGGCACGCGCTCGCACCGGCTCACCGTCTCGGCGTACGACGACGCGATGCGGCTGGTCGACTCGCGTGACGTGCTGCTCGGGGACGAGCCCGTGCGCCTCGAGGAGTTCGCCGGGAGGGTCGTGGTGCCCAACTCCGGCGACGAGACCTTCGCGGTGGTCCGGCCCGACGAGCAGTCGTGGGCCGCGATCACGGCCGGGCTCTCGTCGGTCGAGTCGCAGCTGACCCGCGCGATGCTGTGGTGGACCGCGGTCGACCTCGCCGAGTCGCAGGTGATCGGCGTCAAGGACCTCATCAGCCTGGCCGACCGCCACCTGCGGCCCGAGCGCCACCCGCTGGTCTTCGAGGGCGTGGTGCGCAACCTGCAGCTCGTCACGCGGCGCTACGCCGAGCCCGCGGAGGTCGCCGGCCACCTGGCCGTCATCGCCGACATCGCCCGCGGCGCGGTCGAGGAGGGCGACCCCCTGCTCGCACCCGGCGCCTCCCGCGCGCTCGCCCGCCTGAGCGCCGACACCGACTTCCTCGTCGACTGGCTGGCGCAGGAGGACGTCGACCAGGCCGTGCGCTGGGCCGCGGTCCACCGCCTCGCCGAGCTCGGCGAGCCCTCCTACGTCGACCCCGAGGCCGAGCGCGACAAGTCGGTGTCGGGCCACCACGCCGCACTCGCGGCGCGCGCCGCCGTACCCACCGCCGAGGCCAAGGCCGAGACGTGGGAGCGGCTGATGGGCGGCGAGCTCAGCACCCACGAGCTCGACGCCGTCGGCGCGGCCTTCTGGGGCTGGGAGCAGGCCGAGCTGGTGCAGCCCTACCTGACCCGCTACCTCACCGACGGCCTCGCGCTCGCCCAGCGCTCCGGGCAGGCGATGGCCGACAGCATCGGCGACATCTTCCCGCGCCTGCCCCTGGCCCGCGACGTACGCCGTGAGCTGCGCGACGCGGTCGCCGACGCCCTCGCCAGCGGCGAGGTGCCCACGGTCCTCGCCCGGGCGTGGAACGACGCGCTCGACGACCTCGACCGGACGCTGTAGCCGCTCTTGCGGTTTCCCCGCCTATGCGGGGACGTTCGAACTTCTGGGGGTTTGCACGCCCCCAGAAGTCTGGGTTTCCCCGCATAGGCGGGGAAACCACGAGGAGCGATCAGGCGTGGCCGTCGAACATCGAGGTCACGCTGCCGTCCTCGAAGACCTCGCGGATGGCGCGGGCGATCAGCGGCGCGATCGAGAGCGTGGTGAGCTTGTCGAACTGCTTCTCCGAGGCGACGGGGAGCGTGTTGGTGACCACGACCTCCATGGCGGAGGAGTTCTTCAGCCGGTCGACCGCGGGGTCGGAGAGGATCGGGTGGGTCGCGGCGATGATCACGCCGGCGGCGCCGTCGGCCATGCAGGCCTCGGCGGCCTTCACGATCGTGCCGCCGGTGTCGATCATGTCGTCGGTGAGGATGCAGATCTTGCCGGTCACGTCACCCACCACGCGGTTGGCGACGACCTCGTTGGCCACGTCGATGCGGCGGGTCTTGTGGATGAACGCCAGGGGTACGCCGCCGAGGCGGGCCGACCAGCGCTCGGCGACCTTGATCCGGCCGGCGTCCGGGGAGACCACGGCGAGCTGCTGGTCGCCGTACTTCTCCTTGACGTAGTCGGTGAGGATCGGCAGCGCCATCAGGTGGTCGACGGGGCCGTCGAAGAAGCCCTGGATCTGGTCGGCGTGCAGGTCGACCGTGATCAGGCGGTCGGCGCCGGCGGTCTTGAAGAGGTCGGCGATGAGGCGCGCCGAGATCGGCTCGCGACCACGGTGCTTCTTGTCCTGGCGGGCGTAGCCGTAGAACGGCATGACCACCGTGATCCGCTTGGCCGAGGCCCGCTTGAGGGCGTCGACCATGATCAGGTGCTCCATGATCCACTCGTTGATCGGAGCGGTGTGGCTCTGGATCACGAAGGCGTCACACCCGCGGACGGACTCCTCGTAGCGGACGTAGAGCTCGCCGTTGGCGAACGCCCTGGCGTCCTGGGGGACGAGCCCGCACTCGAGGAGGTCGGCGACCTCTCCGGCGAGCTCGGGGTAGGCCCGTCCGCTGAAGACCATCAGGTTCTTCTCGGTCGTCCGCTTCATTCCGGTCACGCGACGCGACTCCTCGCTGTGCTGGTCAGCCTCGGGGGTGGCTAGGTTCGGAGGTGCTGGCAGAAGTCTCGCTCACCCGCGGGCCATCCGCGAGCCCGGGGTCACCCGTCGGTCTTCTCCTCGCGTTCACGAGCCGTTCGCGCGGCCTCCGCCTGGGCGGTCCCGGCCCGCCTGGACTCGGTCCAGCCCTCGAGGTTGCGTTGCGCCGAGGCGCTGACGCCGAGCGCCCCGGCGGGCACGTCACGGCGTACGACGGTGCCGCCCGCCGTGCCTGCCCCGTCCCCGATCGAGACCGGCGCGACGAAGGTGTTGTTGGAGCCGGTCCGCGCGTGCCTGCCGATGGTGGTGCGGTGCTTGGCGACGCCGTCGTAGTTGGCGAAGATCGTGCCGGCGCCGATGTTGGTGCCCTCGCCGATCTCGGCGTCGCCGACGTAGGACAGGTGCGGCACCTTGGCCCCGTCGCCGATCTGGGCGTTCTTCGTCTCCACGAACGTGCCGATCTTGCCGGCGACCCCGAGCTGGGTGCCCGGGCGGAGGTAGGCGAACGGTCCCACCGTGGCGCGGTCGCCGATCACCGCGAGCTCGCCGTGGGTGCGTACGACGCGGGCGCCGGCGCCGACCTCGCAGTCCTTCAGCGTGGTGTCGGGGCCGACCACGGCGTCCTCGCGGACGACGGTCGCGCCGAGGAGCTGGGTGCCGGGCAGGATCGTGGCGTCGGGCTCGATCACCACGTCGGCCTCGATCCAGGTGGTGGCCGGGTCCATGACGGTGACGCCGTCCTTCATCCATCGCGTCACGATGCGGCGGTTCAGCTCCTTGCCGAGCTCGGCCAGCTGGGCGCGGTCGTTGGCGCCCTCGGTCTGGGCGACGTCGTCGATGAGGTGCGCGCCGACGGTGAGGCCGTCCTCGCGTGCCAGGCCGACAGCGTCGGTGAGGTAGTACTCGCCCTTGGCGTTGTCGTTGGTGATCCGGGGCAGCGCCGAGACGAGGAACTCCGCGTCGAAGGCCAGGATCCCGGAGTTGATCTCGTCGATCGCCTGCTGCTCGGGCGTGGCCTCCTTCTCCTCCACGATCGCCTCGACGTCGCCCTCGGCGTTGCGGACGATGCGGCCGTAGCCGAACGGGTTCTGCACCCGGCCGCTGAGGATGCTCACGGCGCGCTGGGCGGCCTCGTGCTCCTCGGCGAAGGCGCGCAGCGACTCCCCCTCCAGCAGCGGGGTGTCGCCGGCCGCCACGATCACGGTGCCGGTGGTCGTGCCCGCGGCCTCCATCGCGATGCGTACGGCGTGGCCGGTGCCCTCCTGCTTCTCCTGGACCGCCAGCACCGCGTCCGGCAGCATCTCCGTGATGTGCGGGCCGACCTGCTCACGCTGGTGCCCGACGACCGCGACGACCCGGGTGGGCTCGACGGCCTGCACGGCGGTGAGCACGTGCCCGATCATGGAGCGCCCCGCGATGGGGTGCAGCACCTTCATGGTCTTCGACTTCATGCGGGTGCCGCCACCTGCGGCGAGGACGATGACGGTGAGGTTGTCCATGGGCGCAGTCTGTCACCGGCTCGCGGACGCGCGAACTCAGTGCGTGCCGGCCGCCGGGATCACCAGGTCCGCCAGCCGTTCGGGACGCACGTCGGCCGCGTAGTCGTGCCCCTCGGGGATCCACTTGGTGTCCCACAGGTCGAGCTCGGCCCGGTCGTCGCCCTGCAGGACGTTGCGCGCCTTCGCCCGGGCGCCGGCCGTCGCCGGGTCGAGGTCGACCCACACGGTCAGGTCGAACCAGTCGCGGGTGCGGTCGTGGACGAGGCGGATGCCCTCGACGATCAGCACCGGCGGCATCGGGTGGTCCTCGACGCCGGTCTCCCCCGTCCACCACCGGTAGTCGAATCGCAGCCGGTCCGACCCCTCGCGCACGCTCCGCACCAGTGCCTCGATCAGCGGCCAGTCGTGCTGCTCCCACATCCCTGCCTCCGGCCCGCACGTCGTCGCGTAGAAGCAGTCGGTGGGGACCACCTGGTCGGGGGTCAGCCCCAGGTCGGCGCCGAGCGCCAGTGCGAGGGTCGACTTCCCCGCACCCCCGTGGCCGCTGATCCCGACGACCGGGACGCGGTCGCTCGTCGTCATCAGCGCGCGGATGCGTGCCAGCAGGTCGTCGTACGTCGTGGGGGTGGCCATCGCGGGCCATGGTGCTGGTCGTGGGGCCGGGGGCGCCACCCGATTCCCTCCAGCCGCCGGGTCAGTCGATCCGCACCCGCTCCTCGTGCCGCGGCACGACCGCGTTGCAGTCGAGGCGGGCCCGGACCCGTTCGGCGAGGGCCTCGGCGGCGTGCTCCTCGCCGTGGACGACGTAGACGCACTCGCACCCCTCGGCACCGGCGAGCCAGTCGAGGACCTGGCTGGAGTCGGCGTGGGCGGAGAAGCCCCGCACGTTGGCGACCTCGGCCCGCACCCGGACGTACTTGCCGTGGATCTTGACCTGGACCGCCCCGTCGGCGAGCTGGCGGCCGCGGGTGCCGGCCACTTGGTAGCCGGTGAGCACGACGCTGTTGCGGCGGTTCGGCAGCTGGTGCTCGAGGTGGTGGAGCACCCGGCCGCCCTCGGCCATCCCCGACGCCGAGATGAGGATGCACGGGTGCCGCGCGTCGTTGAGGCGCGCCGACTCCCCCGGGTCGCGCACCAGCCGCAGCTTGCCGGGGTCGAAGGGCGCCGGGTCGCGCACGACGGAGTCGCGGAAGTCGCTGCCCGGGCCCAGCGCGCCCCGGTAGACGTCGAGGGCGGCGAGCGCCATCGGGCTGTCGACGTAGACCGGGACGTCGGGGACCCTCCCGTCCTCCACCAGCTCGCGCAGCACGTGCAGGAGCAGCGGGGTCCGGTCGACGGCGAAGGCCGGCACCAGGGCGGTGCCGCCGCGCTTCACGGTGCGGGTGATGACGTCGGCCAGCTCGTCCTTGCCCAGTGCTGCGTGCAGGCGGTCGCCGTACGTCGACTCGACCACGACGTGGTCGACCGGCCCGAGTGGCACGGGGGGCTCGAGCAGCGGGTGGTCGGGCCGTCCGAGGTCGCCGCTGAAGGCCGTCGTGCGACCCTCGACGGTGACCTCGGCGAAGCGCGAGCCGAGGATGTGGCCGGCGCGGCGCAGCACCACGCTCGCCGGACCTGCCTGCACCGGGTCGCTGCCGGCCACCGGTCGCAGCATGCCCAGCGCCCGCTCGGCGTCGGCGGTGTCGAAGAGCGGTCGGGGGTCGGCGTGCTTGGACACCCGGCTCTCCCGCGCCCACTGCGCCTCCTGCTCCTGCAGGTGGGCGGCGTCGAGCAGGACGATCCGCAAGAGCCTGGCCGTCTCCTCGCTGCACACGATGTCACCCGTGAACCCGGCGCGGGCCAGCACGGGGAGGTAGCCGGAGTGGTCGAGGTGGGCGTGGGTCACCACGACGGCGTCGATGCTCGCCGGCGCGACCGGGAGCGGGTCCCAGTTCCGCCTGCGCCAGGCGCGATCGCCCTGGAACAGGCCGCAGTCGACCAGGAGGCGCCGGCCGTCGGGGGCCTCGACGAGGAACTTGCTGCCCGTGACGGTGCCCGCTGCACCGAGGAACGTCAACGTGGTGGACGGCGACATCGAAGTGCCCCCTCTCGGTGCTGGGTGCACGCTAGGTTGCCGTCAGGAGCCTGCCCACGACAGGGCCGAAGGTCTCGAACCGGTGAGGACGCTCGACGCAGGAGGTCGCGATGACGTGGCCCGGCACCCTGCGACCGCCCGAGCGGCGGGCGCTGCGCGGCGACGTCGTCGCGGGGATCACCGTCGCGGCCTACCTCGTGCCCCAGGTGCTGGCGTACGCCGGACTGGCCCGGGTGCCACCGGAGGCGGGCCTGTGGGCGGCCTTCGTCGCGCTCGCGGTCTACTTCCTGGTCGGGTCGTCCCCCCAGCTCTCGGTGGGTCCCGAGTCGACGACGGCCCTGATGACCGGCGCCGCGCTGGCCACCATCACCGTGCCCGGCGGGTCGCCGCAGGACACTGCCGCGCTGCTCGCGATGGCGGTCGGCGCCGTGTGCCTGCTCGCGTGGGTCGGCGGGCTCGGCTTCCTCGCCGACCTGCTCTCCAAGCCGGTGCTCGTCGGCTACATGGCGGGCATCGCCGGGCTGATGGTCCTGTCCCAGGCCGGGCGCGGGACGGCCGCCGACATCCCTTCCGGCGAGCCGCTGGCGGAGGCGTGGTGGCTGGCGCAGCACCCGTCGGCGGTCCACCTACCGACCCTCGCGGTGTGCCTCGGCACCCTGGCCGTGCTGCTGCTCGGCGCCCGGCTGTGGCCCACTGGGCCGGTCCCGCTGCTCGGCATGCTCGTCGCGACCGTCGCCGTGGCGATCGCCCGGCTCTCCGAGGACGGGGTCGCGGTGGTGGGTGACCTGCCGTTCGCGCTGCCGGAGGTCGGCCTGCCGTCCGTGTCGTCGCTGGGGTCGTGGGCGCTGCTGACCACCGCGCTCGCCATCGCCGTGGTCGGCTTCACCGACAACGTGCTCACCGCCCGCGCCTTCGCGGCCCGGCACGACGACCGCGTCGACGCGCGGCGCGAGCTGCTCGCGCTCGGCGCCGCCAACGTCGCGGCCGGCGTGGTGCACGGCTTCCCGGTCAGCAGCTCGGGCAGCCGGACGGCGATCGTCGACGCCGTGGGCGGCCGGTCCCGCTGGGCCGGGCTGTCCACGCTCGGTGCCGCGCTGGTCCTGGTCGTGGCGCTGCGCCCGGTGCTCGCCCGCTTCCCCGACGCCGCCCTGGCCGCGGTCGTCGTCTACGCCGGCCTGCGGCTGATCGACGTGAGGGAGTTCGTCCGGATCGCGCGCTACCGGCGCACGGAGCTGGCCATCGCGCTGGCCACCACGATCGGTGTGCTCGTCATCGGGGTGCTCGAGGGCGTGCTGGTCGCGGTCAGCCTCTCGCTCGTCGACGTGTTCCGCCGGGTGGCGCGGCCGCACGACGCGGTCGAGGGGCTCGTGCCCGACCTGGCCGGCATGCACGACCTCGACGACTACGAGACCGCCGTGGCCGTGCCGGGCCTGCTGGTCTACCGCTACGACGCGCCGCTGTTCTTCGCCAACGCGGAGAACTTCCTCGCCCGCGTGCGGGAGTCGGTCGTCGCCTACGACCCGGAGTGGGTGCTGCTCAACGCCGAGGCGATCGGCGAGGTCGACCTCACCGGGGCGGACGCCCTCGAGACGCTGCGCGCCGAGCTCGCGGACAAGGGCATCGTCCTGGCGCTGGCCCGGCTCAAGCAGGACCCGCGCGACGTCCTGCAGCCGAGCGGCGTGCTGGACCGGATCGGGGCCGAGCACATCTTCCCGACCCTGCCGACCGCGCTCGAGGCCTTCCGCGCGGCCACCGGCCGGGAGTGACTACACCTCGCCCATCAGCTGCGCGAACAGCTCGACGTACTGGATGAGGTGCCGGTCGGCGAGGTAGTGGTCGCGCACCCGCTCGTGCGCGGCGCGTCCCATCTCCTCGCACCGGTCGGCGTCGGTGAGCAGCGACGACAGCGCGGCCGCCAGCTCGGCGCCGTCGTGCGGGTCGTCGAGCAGCAGGCCGCTCACGCCGTGCTCGACCTGGTCGCGGATGCCGCCGACGGCGGACGCGACCACAGGCCTGGCCTTCCACATCGGCTCGGTGACGGTGAGGCCGAAGCCCTCCGCGAGGCTCTTCTGGACCACCACGGTCGCCCAGCGCTGGAGGGCGTTGACGATGCGGGCGTTGTCGTCGAGGTCGTCCATCGGCACCGACACGAGGTGGCTCCGCTCGCGCGCCCGCTCCGGGAGCGAGCGCCACCGGGCGCGGCACTCCGCCAGCACCTCCGCCGCCTCCGGGTCGTCGGCCACGCCGCTGGTCTCGGGGCCCGCCAGCACCAGGTGGACGTCGGGCGGGAGGTCCTCGAGGTGCGCGGCGAACGCGTCCAGGACACCCACCATGTCCTTGAGCCGGTCCCAGCGGCTCACCTGGAGCACGACGCGACCGTCCGTGGGCAGCGCGTCGCCCTCGACCACCAGCCCCTGGCGGTGGACGAGGGCCTCGACCTCCCCGTCGTCGAGGTCCTCGTTCTTGGGGCTGAACGGGTCCAGCGACGGCGGGATGACCCGCAGCCACCGCCGGTCGACCCAGTCGGGGGCGAACGACTCCCGCGAGAAGATGGTGGCCTGCGCCGGCTCGACCAGCTCCCGCAGGAAGCCCCACGCCTCACGGGTCCACTCGTTGTGCTCGTCCAGGCCGACGTGGCAGCGCCACACCACCAGGGCGCCCCGGTCCCTCAGCTCGCGCGCCAGCCCGGCCGTCTGCGGGTCGTGCAGCAGGACGACGTCGCCGCGGCGCACCCGGTCCACCACCTCGCCGCGCTGGCGCGCCAGCGTGACGTCGTACGTCGCCCGCGCGTCGGCGTCGAGCCGGCCCCCGTCACCGGGGACGCCGTGCAGCCGGTTGTGGATCCTCTTGGTCACGGTGAAGAAGGCGGGGTCGCCGCCCACGACCAGCCAGCGGATGTCGACCCCCGCCCCCGCCGCGTAGGCCACGAGGGTGTGCAGCATCTCCGCGACGCCACCGCCGCGCGCGGTCGAGTTGATGTTCCAGATGGTGCGCCCCTCGAGCAGTCGCTGCGCCACCGCGACGTACGTCTCGAGCCGCTCGACGCGCTCCGGCGTCAGCAACGGCGCCAGGCGGTCCAACGGGACCGGCGCCACGGTGACCTGCTCGACGCCGCTCATGCGGGATGCCTCGGTCGGGGCAGCTCGATCGCGTTGCCGACCCGGACCTGCACGCCGGGCGCCTCTTGCCGGGCGACCTCGAGCGCCTCGTCCATGAGCCGGATCATCCTCGCCCGCGCCGCGTGGTCGCTCTCGGGCACGGCCGGCTCGACGAGCTCGATCGCACGGTCGGAGAGCTGGGCCCGTCGCGCGGCCTCCCTCACGAGGTCGTCCAGCTCCGGGACGTCGTCGACCACGACCCGGACGCAGCTGGGCCGATGGGGGGCGGGCGGGCCGGGGGCGGGCGCGTGCGTCATGAAGAGTCCTCCACTGGTGTCGGGGGTTCGAGTCTCACCCCCCCTGTGGCGGGCCGTAAGGGTCCTAGGTCCCACGGCCGGCCGGGACGCAGAACACGTGCCGTTCGGCCCTGCCCCCCTCCTCCCGTCGGCGGCACGATCGAAGGGAGGCAGCGGCTCCCGGGCTTCGTCACGCACGCAGCCGGGGAGCCGCGGAAGGAAGGACTCATCATGACCACCTCGACGGCTCCCCCGACCTACCCCGTGCACGTCGACGCCGACCTCGACCCCAGCCTGAGCCGGGGCCTGTGGCTGGTGAAATGGCTCCTCGCCATCCCCCACTACATCGTGCTGGCCTTCTTGTGGGTGGCCTTCGCCGTGCTGAGCGTGGTGGCGTTCTTCGCCATCCTGTTCACCGGCCGCTACCCCCGCGCGATCTTCGACTTCAACGTCGGGGTGATGCGCTGGAGCTGGCGCGTCTCCTACTACTCCTACAGCGCGCTCGGCACGGACCGCTACCCGCCGTTCACCCTCGCCGAGGTGCCGGACTACCCCGCGCACCTCTCCGTCGACTACCCCGAGCGGCTCTCGCGCGGACTGGTGCTGGTGAAGTGGTGGCTGCTGGCCATCCCGCACTACCTGATCGTGGCGCTCTTCGCCGGTGGCGTCGCGTACGGCGTCAGCGGGGCCGACGACGAGGCCTGGATCAGCATCAGCCTGATCGGCGTGCTCGTGCTGGTCGCCGCGGTCGTGCTGCTGTTCACCGGTCGCTACCCCCAGCAGGTCTTCGACCTCGTGCTCGGGCTCAACCGCTGGGTGCTGCGGGTCGCCGGCTACGTCTCCCTGATGACCGACCAGTACCCGCCCTTCCGCCTCGACATGGGCGGACACGAGCCGCACGCCGCGGTGCTCGCGCCGCCCGCCGGCCAGTCCCCCAGCCACACCACCAGCCCACCCACCAGCCCACCCACCAGCCCACCCACCACCGTGACGCCCCGCCACGGGGCGCCCTCGTACTCGGGACCGCGGCCGCCGAGCTACCAGCGGCCCGCCACGTCCGGCCCCAGCGGCTGGACGGCCGGGCGCGTCGTCTCGGCGGTCATCGGCTCCCTGCTCGTGCTCCTGGGGCTCGGCTTCGCCGGCGCGGGCGGCACCCTGGCCCTGGCCGGGGCCACCGAGCGTGACGACGGCTTCCTGATGACGCCCTCGACCGCGCTCGACAGCGACACCTACGCCATCACCTCCGAGGACGCGCAGGTCGACACCGAGGGCGCTCCCTCGTGGGTGCCGTCCGTGTGGCTCGGCGAGGTCCGGATCCACGCCCGCTCAGACGGCGACGTCCCGCTCTTCGTAGGCGTCGCTCCGACCTCGGACGTGTCGGGCTACCTCGGCGACGTCTCCCGCGACACCCTCCGCGAGTTCCGTGTCGGCAAGGCCGTGCTCGAGACCACTGACGGGGGCGCCCCCGCCACGGCGCCCGGCGACCAGACGTTCTGGGTGGCGCAGGCCACCGGCACCGACACCACGCTCACCTGGGACCTCGAGGACGGCGACTGGACCGTCGTGCTGATGCGCGAGGACGGCACGAGCGGCGTGTCGGCCGACGTCTCCACCGGGGCCGAGCTGCCCGTGCTCAACGCCGTGATCGCGGTCCTCTTCGTCCTCGCCGGCCTCAGCCTGCTGGTCGGCGCCCTGCTCATCGCCGTACCCGTCCGCAACGCGTCAAGGAGAACATGATGAAGGCTGCCGTCGTCCCCGCCCTCGGAGCGCCCCTGGAGATCCGCGACCTCCCCGTCCCCGAGCCGGGCCCCGGCCAGGTGCTGGTCCGCATCGAGACCTGCGGGCTGTGCCACACCGACATCCACGCCGCCCGCGGCGAGTGGCCGGTCAAGCCCAAGGACCTGCTCGTGCCGGGCCACGAGGGGGTCGGCGTGATCGAGGAGGTCGGCGACGGCGACCTCCCCGTCACGGTCGGCCAACGCGTCGCCCTGCCCTGGCTCGGGCACGCCTGCGGCCACTGCCGCTACTGCGTCGGCGGCTGGGAGACCTACTGCACCAGCCCGGCCTACATGGGCTACACGATGGACGGGGGCTACGCCGAGCACGCCGTCGCCTGGGCGAGCCACGTCGTGCCGGTGCCCGACGCGGTGACCTCACGCGACGCCTCGCCGCTCACCTGCGCCGGCGTCACGACGTACAAGGGGCTCAAGGTCGCGAAGCCGCAGCCCGGCGAGACGGCGATGGTGGTCGGGATCGGCGGCCTGGGGCACCTCGGCCTGCAGTACGCCCGCATCTTCGGCTCGCGCACCGTCGCGGTCGACGTGCACGACGAGAAGCTGCAGCTGGCCAAGGACCTCGGCGCCGACCACGTGATCGACGCCCGCGGCGACCAACAGGCCGAGATCGAGGCGATCGGCGGCGTCGACGTCGCGCTCGTGACCTCCCCGTCCCCGGCCGCGATGCGGGCCGCCCACGCCGCCCTCAACCCCAACGGCCGGCTCGTGCTCGTCGGGCTGCCCGCCGACAACCGCCTCGAGCTGCCGGTCTTCGAGACCGTGCTCAAGGGCATCTCGGTCATCGGGTCCTTGGTCGGCACCCGCAACGACCTCGCCGAGTGCTTCGACCTGCACGCCCGCGGCCTGACCCGGGTGGTCACCGAGGGCCGCCGGCTCGAGGACGTCAACGCGTGCTTCGACGAGGTGCTCGCGGGCGAGGTGCCGGCCCGCCTGGTGTTCGAGATGTAGGACG
This sequence comes from Nocardioides sp. N13(2025), assembly GCF_051912545.1. GTDB lineage: Bacteria > Actinomycetota > Actinomycetes > Propionibacteriales > Nocardioidaceae > Nocardioides. Next base: position 2,817,744 of record NZ_CP196809.1, read on the forward strand.
GCGACGTGCACGTCGTCCACCGCGGCCCTCCCCTGAGCCGCGGTGGACGGCCGAGGGGAGCTCGGCTCCCCGGGTAGGAGTCGAACCTACGTCGCTAGTCCTGATTCAAAGTCAGGCGGGCCCTGCCGGCAGACCAACCGGGGATTGATGGCAGCACCCTACGATCTCCGGGGTCCGTCATACGAAGCCAGACCCATGGGTCGGGGTTCGGATGACGGATCCGCCCCAGGTGGATCCGGTCGTCGATCTCCACGACACCTCCACACGGCTCGGGGCGATCCCTGATGCCCGCCATCGGTCCCGGCCGCTAGCGTGACGGACGTGACGGGGGAACTCATCGGGCAGCCGCCCATGCACCAGCCGGTGATCGCGACCGCCGGCCTCACCAAGCACTACGGGACGGTCCACGCGCTGACCGACCTGACGGTCGAGGTGGGCGAGGGCGTGACCGGCCTGGTCGGCGCCAACGGTGCGGGGAAGTCGACGCTGATCAAGATCCTGCTCGGCCTGCTCGAGCCGACCGGCGGCCACGCGCGGGTGCTGGGCCACGACGTCGAGCACGCCAGCCAGGAGATCCGGCGCCTCGTCGGCTACATGCCCGAGCACGACTGCCTCCCGCCCGACGTCAGCGCGAGCGACTTCGTGGTCCACATGGCCCGCATGTCGGGGCTCGGCGCCTCGGCCGCGCGGGAGCGGTCGGCCGACGTGCTGCGCCACGTCGGGCTCGACGAGGAGCGCTACCGGCCGATGGGCGGCTACTCCACCGGCATGAAGCAGCGCGCCAAGCTCGCCCAGGCGCTGGCGCACGACCCACGGCTGGTCTTCCTCGACGAGCCGACCAACGGCCTCGACCCGGCCGCCCGCACCGACATGCTCCGGCTGGTGCAGCGCATCGGCCACGACTTCGGCATCGCCGTGCTCGTCACCTCGCACCTGCTCGGCGAGCTGGAGCAGGTCAGCGACCACGTGATCGTGCTCGACGGCGGCCACCTGCTGCGCTCCAGCTCGACGGGCGACTTCCTCCAGCGCACCGGCAGCCTGCTGGTCGAGGTCGTCGGCACCGAGGCCGATCGCGACCGCCTCGGCCAGGCGCTGGCCGCGCGCGGACTGGTGTGCCGGCCCCGCGGCGCGATGGTCGCGATCGACCCGCCCCCGCCCGAGCTGGCCACCGAGGGCGCGGCGCACGACCTGATCCGCGACGTCGCCGCCGACCTCGGCCTCGGCCTGATGCGGCTGCAGCCCGACCGCCGCCACCTGGAGGACGTCTTCCTGGACGGAGGCGCCCATGTCTGACCTCACCCCCTCCGCCTCCGCGTCCCGGGCCGACCGCCCCGGCGTCATCCACGACCTCGGCTACCGCCGCTTCGACGGCGTGCGCGAGGGCACCGGCACCATCGCCCGGACCCTGTTCGTCACCGGCCTGCGCCACGCGTACGGCCTGGGTCGCTCGGGCAGGTCGAAGGTGATGCCCAACCTGCTGCTCGCGATGTCGCTCCTGCCGGCGCTCATCGTCGTCGGGGTCGTGGTCCTGACGGGCCTCACCACGCTCCCGATCTCGTACGCCGACTACACCAACCAGACCCAGCTGCTGGTCAGCCTGTTCGCCGCGGCCCAGGCCCCGGTCCTGTTCTCCCGCGACCTGCGCCACCGCTCGATCGTGCTCTACCTCGCGCGCCCGCTCGCCGCCCCCGTCTTCGCCCTGGTGCGGTGGCTCTCCCTCGCCGTCTCGGTCTGGCTGTTCATGGCCGTCCCGACGATCCTGCTGTTCCTCGGCGCGATGCTGGCCGGGCTCGACAAGAGCGACCAGGTCACCGCGCTCCTCAAGGCCCTCGTGCTGCAGGTGCTGCTGGCCACCCTGGTCGCCGGCATCACCGGGCTCATCTCCTCGGTCTCGCTGCGCCGCGGCTTCGCTGTCGTCGGGTCGGTGATGGCGCTGATCGTGCTCACCGGCGTGGTGACCGCCGTGCAGGCCATCTCGTGGAGCGAGGACGCCGACGCGGTGTCCGTCGCCGCCGGCCTCTTCTCCCCCTGGACCCTCTACAGCGGGCTCGCCGACGCGTGGGACGCGGGCATCGACGAGCTGGTGCCGGTCGACGGCGCCTGGGTGCCGGCGTACGCCCTGGTCGCGCTGCTGCTCGTCGCCGGCTGCCTGCTGGGGCTGGTCGCCCGCTTCCGGAAGGTCGGATCCGCATGAGCAACCTGGTCCTCGACTCGGCCTCGCGCTGGTTCGGCAACGTGGTTGCCGTCAACGACGTCTCGCTCACCATCGGCCCCGGCGTCACCGGTCTGCTCGGCCCCAACGGCGCGGGCAAGACCACGCTGCTGGCGATGATGGCCGGCTTCCTCGCCCCGTCGGCCGGGCACGTCACGCTCGACGGCAAGCCGGTGTGGCGCAACACCGAGATCTACCGGCAGATCGGGCTCGTGCCGGAGCGCGAGCTGAGCTTCGGCTACCTCACCGGGCGCCAGTTCGTCCGGGCCAACGCCGACCTGCACCGGCTGCCCGACGCGGCCGCCGCGACCGAGCGGATCCTCGAGGTGGTCGACATGGTCGAGCCGGCCGACCGCCGGCTCGACACCTACTCCAAGGGCATGCGGCAGCGGGTCAAGATCGCCGCCGCGCTCGTCCACGACCCGGCGGTGCTGCTCCTCGACGAGCCGTTCAACGGCGTCGACCCCCGCCAGCGGATGCACCTCATGGACCTGCTGCGACGCCTCGGCGACGAGGGACGCACGGTGCTCTTCAGCTCCCACATCCTCGAGGAGGTCGAGCGGCTGGCCCGCCACATCGAGGTCGTCGTCTCCGGGCGGCACGCCGCCTCCGGCGACTTCGGCGCGATCCGGCGGCTGATGACCGACCGGCCCGTGCGGTACGCCCTCCAGACCAGCGACAACCGCACCCTGGCCGCCGTCCTGATGGCCCAGCCGTCGGTGCGCGCGGTCAGCCTGGACGGCGACCACCTCGACGTGCAGGTGGACGACCTCGGCAGCTTCGCCGTCGGCCTGCCCAGCCTCGCCAAGGAGCACGACGTGACCCTCTTCGAGCTGTCCCCCAGCGACGAGTCGCTGGAGAGCGTCTTCGCCTACCTGGTGGCCCGATGATCAACACCACCATCGCCAAGCTCGCCCTGCAGGCCCTCCTGGGACGCCGCCGGTTCTACCTGCTGCTGGCCTTCCCGGTGCTGCTGATCGCGCTGGTCACCCTCGTCACGGTGCTGACCGACGGCGACGCGGCCTTCGACCTCCTGCCCGGCCTGGGCTACCCGCTCGTGCTGCCGCTGGTCGCGATCCTCGCGGCCTCCTCGGTGCTCGGGCCCGAGGTGGACGACGGCTCGATCGTCTACCTGCTCTCCAAGCCCGTCAGCCGCCACGGCATCGCGATCAGCAAGTGGGTCGTGGCGCTCGGGGCGACGCTCGCCGCAGGCGCGCTGCCGATCCTCGTCGGCGGGCTGGTCACCGGCGACAGCACCCGGGCGCTCGCCCTCTTCGTGGGCGCCGCCGTCGCGGGGACGACGTACTCCGCACTCTTCCTGGCGATCTCGGCCGTGACCCGGCACGCGGTCATCGCGTCGCTGATGTTCGTCCTGATCTGGGAGAGCCTGCTCGGCAACCTCTTCACCGGCATCGCCTGGCTGAGCATCGGCCAGTGGGGCGTGCGGGTGGGCCACGCGGTCAGCGACGCGCTGCCCGACCCGGCGAGCCTGCCCTACGCGGTCATCGCCAGCCTGCTGGTGACCGTCGTCGGGGTCTGGTTCGCCGGTGACCGGCTGCGGTCGTTCTCGCTCAGGGGCGACGAGTAGCCGATCCGGCCGCCGGGTCGTGGCGCCACAGGCGCAGGGCTGCCCAGAGCACGTAGGCGGCGGGGAGGCCCATGAGCACCGCCCACAGCCAGCTCTCCTCGACCGCGCCGACCACGCCGACCACGGCTGCCCAGGCGCCGAGGAGCAGGAGCGTGAGCAGTCCCGACGTACGCGCTGCGGGCGACGCCGTCTCCAGCGGTCGGGCCGCCATCACGGCCCCGAGCACCGCGACCGTCCCGAACACGACGAACACGGACGCCCAGGCCCTGCCGAAGGCGCTGTCGGCCTCCAGGACGAGGCCCACGCCCAGGGCGCAGGCCAGCAGCCCGGCCACCACGCCGAGGGCGGCGGAGACCTTCCCGATCCTGCGGTGCGCGGTCAATCGAACCAGCCTCCGATCGTCTCGCCGACGCTCGAGACGCCGTCGGCGATGGCGTCACCCGTGTCGGTGAGCGCCTCGACACCCTCGTCCCACGCCTGGCCGACGTCGGGCCCGTTCTCGAAGATCGAGTCGATCGCTCCGTCGGCGAAGATCGCGATGCCGGCACCGACGACGGTGCCGACGACCGCGCCCACTGCGGTGCCGACGCCGGGCACGACCGATCCCGCCGCGGCGCCGACGAGGGCGGCAGTGCCGACGCTCGCGCCGAAACCGGCGGCCGCACCGACACCGGCGGAGACGCCCTGGCTGACCGCGATCTGCGTCGTCGTCTCCCCCTCCTGCCAGTCGTTGTAGACGCCGAGACCGATGCCGAGCGGCCCGAGGACCTTGCCGGCCCGGCCGAGGTGGCGCAGCGCCCGCGAGTCGGCGAGCTCGTCGGCCTGGCGCAGCAGGTCCTGGGCCTCGTCGAGCTTGCCCTGGATCGCGAGCCGGTCGGCCTCCAGCCGAGCCTCGTCGAGGGTCTGGAAGAAGAACCACCTGCGCTTCATGTAGCGCTCCGGATGAGCCTGCAGGTCCTCGATGGCCCGGGTGGCGTCCTCGACGAGGTCCTCGGCGGACGCCAGCAGGCGCGAGCGGTTGACCGCGAGGGTCGCGCCGATGGCGGCGGCCGCGGTCTCGCCGACGATGTCGCCCAGGGTCAGGATCCAGGCGGCATGGGTGCCGGGGAGGTAGTCGTCCTGCAGCTCCCGGCAGGCCGTGGCGTAGAAGCGGTCGATCCGGGCGGCCTCGGACTCGGCGTCGTAGTAGGCCTGCAGCAGCTCCTGGTGGGCGTTGTAGGCGGCGACCCGGCGGTCGTGGTCCGCGACCTCCTCGGGGGTGCCCTCGAAGGACGACGGCGGCCGGGACGGACCTTCCCCGGGGTGCTCCACGACGAAGCCCGCGACGGTCAGGCCCTTGCCCCGAGCCGTGGAGCGCACGTCGCCCATCTGGTCCTGCGAGCGGCGCAGCTTCTCGGCGAAGTCGTCGAGGTCCCCGGCCATCTTCTTGGCGGCCGCAGCGAGCTCGTCGACCTTGTCGCGGGCGCGCCGCGCCATGTCGACGAACTCCTCACCGGCCGTCGAGCTCCACGACATCTCGGCGTTGCGGCGCGAGTCGTTGGCCGCGTCGGCTGCTGCAGTGAGCCGGGGCTCGAGGCTGCTGCGCAGCCACGTGGCGGCGCCCTCGACGCTGCCGGGGGAACCCTTGATCTCGGTCTCGACGCTCACGGCTCCATCACCTGGCGGATCCGGTCCATGCTCGCCGAGGACTCGGCGTCGGCGCGCTCGTAGTAGCCCCGCGCGAGCCGTACGGACTCGGCCGAGCCGGTGAGCGCCGCCGACACGTTGCCGGCGCTGGTGACCACCTGGCTGAGCATGCTGGCCACCACCGCGGTCATCGGTCCGGCGTCGACGCCCCGCGGGACGCTGCCGGCCAGTCCCTCGAGACCGCCCGCCGCGCCCTCGAGGTCACCGGCGATGGTGTCGAGGACGTCGAGGTCGACGTCGATGCCACCGCTCACGCCGTGGCCTCCGCGCCCTCGTGCTCGTCGCGCAGCCCCGGGTCGACGTCGAGGAAGAGCAGGTCGTAGGGCGTCTGGTCGTGGATGCGCTGCAGCGCCGCCACGTCGCACAGCAACCAGGGGGCGTCGGGGAGGTACCAGGAGTGGAGCCGGTCGATCGCGGAGTAGGTGTAGAGGGCCGTGCGACCGTCGGCGACCCGGTGCATCAGGACGCGGCGCGTCGCCACGTCGCCCTCGTCGGTCGTGGGCACGTAGACCACTGGCGGCAGGTGCGGCCGCTCCCGGGTCTGCTCGCTCGTCACGGAAGCTGTACTCCTCGGTCCGGTGGGTCACGTCGTGGGGTCATCGTGCTCGTCGGGTCCTTCCCCGTCCGGACCCTGTCGAAACGGGCGCGACCTCGTCGGCGAGCCAGGCGACCACGTCGGACGTCCGGTGACCGGTGTCCGTGCAGTCGACCACGAGGGTGTCACGAGCCGTGGTCGAGCGACGCCAGGGCCGGGGGCTCGAGACCCAGGTGGCGTCCCGGTCCAGCTCGACGACGACGCTGCGCCCGCGCGAACGGACCGCGCGTACGGCCCCACGCGGGGCACGCGCCCGGCCTGCCGGCGCGTCCGCCACCACCTCGTCGGCGGTGAGCCACAGGGCCGGTCGACGGCGTCGGCCCAGCGCGACGAGGCCGACCCGCACGAGGAACCAGGCGCCGACGACCCCGACGAGAGACCCGACGACCGCCCACTCGCCGCCCGCGGCGAGGCCCACCCCGGCCAGTGCGAGCCCCAGACCCGCGAGCCCGAGGTCGAGGGCGACGGCGTGCCACCACGGGGCCGCCCACGAGCGCAGAACCAGCGCCGGTCGGCCGTCCACGACCCCCTCCCCGAGGCGCGGCAGCTGCGAGCTGACGGCGACCGCGGCGGCCAGCACGAGCGTCACCGCGACCGCGAAGGACGTGTAGAGGACCAGGAGCCAGAGCCCCAGCGGGCGGGTCCCCGACAGCTCGGGAGCGCCAACCAGCACGAGGAGTGCACCCCCGGCGGCCAGCAGGAGGTCGACCACGACCTCGCCCCACTTCGCCCGGCCGGAGAAACCGACGGCGGGAGGGCGTGTCACCGGACCAGTCTAGGAACCGGTCCCGCACTAGGCTCGGAGTGTGGACCTCCCCGTGATGCCGCCGGTGCAGCCGATGCTCGCCAAGAGCGTCAGTGGCGTGCCCGACCCGGCCAGGCACGGGGGCCTGAGCTTCGAGCCGAAGTGGGACGGCTTCCGCTGCCTGGTCTTCAAGGACGGTGACGAGGTCGAGCTCGCCAGCCGCAACACCAAGCCGCTCACGCGCTACTTCCCCGAGGTCGTCGAGGCCGTACGCCGCCAGCTCCCCGACCGCGTGGTGCTGGACGGCGAGATCTTCGTGGGCCTCGAGGGCGACGAGGGCTGGCGCCTGGAGTTCGAGACCCTGCAGGAGCGGATCCACCCCGCGGCCAGCAGGGTGGACAAGCTGGCCGTCGAGACGCCGGCCGGCTTCGTGGCCTTCGACCTGCTGGCACTGGGCGACACGTCCTACGTCGACAAGCCCTTCTCGGAGCGACGCGCCGCACTGGTGGAGGCGCTCGGACACCTCGACGGCACGGGCCCGTGCTTCCTCACCCGCACCACCGAGGACCCGGCGGAGGCCGAGCGGTGGTTCGAGGAGTTCGAGGGCGCCGGTCTCGACGGCGTCGTGGCCAAGCCGCTCGGGGCGGCCTACGAGCCCAACAAGCGCACCATGCTGAAGATCAAGCACGAGCGCACCGCCGACGTCGTGCTCGCCGGCTACCGCGAGCACAAGACCTCGACGCCGGAGCAGCCGCTGATCGGCTCGCTGCTGCTCGGGTTGTACGACGACGACGGCGAGCTGCAGCACATCGGGGTCTCGGCCAGCTTCACCGCCGCGCGCCGCGCCGAGCTGTGGCAGGAGCTCCAGCCGCTCGTGTGCGACCTCGCCGACCACCCGTGGGGACGCTGGCAGGAGCTCCTCACCGCCAACCCCGACCGGGTCCCCGGCACCCAGAGCCGCTGGAGCGCCGGCAAGGACCTCGGCTTCACCGCACTGCGGCCCGAGCGGGTGCTGGAGGTGAAGTACGACCACATGGAGGGTCGGCGCTTCCGGCACACTGCGCACCTCAAACGGTGGCGCCCAGACCGCGACCCCGAGAGCTGCGGCTACGGTCAGCTCGACGAACCGGCCGGCTACGACCTCACCAGAATCCTGAGCACCGACCACGGAGGCGAACGATGAGCGACAACAGCAACCCCTTGGACGACGGCTCCGTCCGCGACGACTCCATCCATGACGGGCAGGGCACCTACGACGTGGTGCTGCTCGTCGAGCAGGCCCTCTCGGCGGCCGACGCCGCGCAGGTGCGCTCGCTCCACACCGAGATCGAGGACCCGGTCGTCTACCACGTCCTGCTGCCCCTCGAGGACGCCGCGGCGCGCATCGAGGCGTCCCTCGGCACCCTCGGCGCCGGCGACCTGATGGCCGCCCCGGCCCTGGCGATGAACGACGTCGACATCGAGGCGCTGCGGCGCGAGTGCGAGGAGAACTCCTCCGCCGAGCTCCAGCAGACCCTCGCTGCGATCGCCGCCGCGGGCGGCAAGGCCACCGGCAAGGTCACCTCCGAGCCGCCGGTCGACGCCTTGACTGCGCTCGTCGCCGCGGTGGACGCGCGCGAGGCGATCATCCTCACCCGCCCCCACATCGTGGCCGAGTTCTTCCACGTCGACTGGACCTCGCGCGCGCGCCGCAAGCTCGGCGTCCCCGTGCTCCACCTCATCGAGCACGAGAACTTCGACGAGCAGGCCTCCGGCTCCGGCGAGGGCGTCAGCGGCCTCTGAGGGTCCTCAGCCGCGGCGGGTCACGCGGCGTACGACGGCGCGGCGCAGGATGGCGGCCGCCTCACGGCCACCGACGGCGGGCGCCTGGCCCTGGGGTGACTGCCGGCGTGCCTGCTCGAGGTCGCGCCGCAGCTGCTGGACCGTGGCGCGCTGGGCGTCGCGGGCCTCACGGGCGGCGAGGGTCGACTCGGCCTTGGTGTGGTCGAAGGTCAGCGCGACCGCATCCGCGTAGCGCGACCGGTAGTCGTCATGGATCCGGTCGAGCCTCGCCAGGGTGTCGGCGTCGTGCGGGGTCGTGGTGAGCACCCCCAGCAGCTGCCAGACCTCCTCGGCCATGTCGCGCAGCCAGTCGGGCGTGCGGACGTCGTCCCAGGTGAGCTGCGACTTGCGCATCGACGGCTCGATGAAGTCGTCGACCGGGTGGTGCTCCCGCTCGCCGGGAGGAGCGGAGAGGTCGGTGTTGAGGTCGAGCTCGAGCTGCTGCTGCACCGGCGTGAGGGCCGCGCGCCAGTCGGCCAGCAGGTCGACGTACCTCACGAACGAGCGCTTGGAGCCGCGGCCGGCCTGCTCGGTGAGGAGGGCGGCGTGCACCCAGCCGGCGACGTTGGAGGTCTCCTTGGTCAGCCGGAGGTCGTCGGACTGGCTGGAGAGGTAGGCGATGTCGCGCGAGCCGACCACCTCGGCGGGGTGGCGCAGCGCGGTGAGCCAGCGCAGGTCGGCGCCCAGCTCGGCGCTGACGACCTCCCAGACCTGGGCGAACCAGAATGCGTGCGGGTCCTTGACCACGATCTGGTCCCCCGCCCGGTCGTGCTCGGCGAGCTGGCCCGAGAGCCACTCGTGGAGCTCACCGGTCGGGACGCCGGTCTCGACGTGGCGAGCGACGATGTCGACCGCCGCCGGGCGGCTGTCGATGTTGAAGAGCGCGAGCTCCTTGAGGTGCCGCTTGTGGAAGTCGATGACCCACTGCGGCTCGTAGAAGCCGCGCGGGTTGGTCTCCGAGGCCTGCACCTCGGGCTGCGGCACGTGGAGGCCGAGGCGCTTCAGCGCGCCCGCCAACGAGCTGGTGCCACTGCGACCGGAGCCGGAGACCAGGACCAGCGGGGTGCCCTGCTGGGAGGGTGACGTCGGCATGCGGGTCACCCTATCGGCCGGAGTGCGGGCCCCTAGGATCGTGGCGATCCCCATCTCGAGAGGACCGAGGACCACGTGGCACTGACCGACAAGCTCGGGGGCAAGGTGCGCTCGGCGATGCGCCGTGGCCGCGGCGACGGCCCGCTCGACATCGTCTACGTCCTCTTCAACGCCGACGGCATGGGCGGCACCGCCCGGTCGGGGATCGAGCAGGCCAACGCGCTGGCCGGGCTCGGCGAGGGCCACCGGGTCCGCATCCTCAGCGTGACGCGCAGCGGCGCGACGACCCACTACCCGCTGGTCGACGGCGTCGAGGTCACCTACCTCGTCGACGTACGCGGTGAGCGACCCGCCGCGGTCACCGGCCGGCACGCGCCCGAGCTCGGCGAGCGCGAGTCGGTGATCGTGCCGCGCAGCTGGGACGCGCTCTACAACGCCCTGACCGACGCGACCCTGCGTGAGGCGCTCGGCAGCATCGAGGCCGACGTCCTCGTCACCACGACTCCCGAGCTGCTGGCCGTCGTCGCCCAGCTCGCGCCCGCAGACGTGGCGCTCGTCCACCAGGAGCACCGGGCCTCGTCCAGCCGGGTCAACGACCTCGGCGCGCTCCTGGAGTTCGCCCCGCGCGCGGACGTCGTGGTGTCGCTGACCGAGTCGATGTCGCGCTGGCTCGCCGGCCGGCTCGGCGGCGCCGCGCCCGAGCTGCTGGTCATCCCCAACCCCCTCCCCGCCGAGCCGCAGCCCCGCTCCGCCCTCGACCAGAGGACCTTCGTCACTGCGGGCCGGCTGGCGCCGGAGAAGCAGTTCGAGCACGTCGTCGACGCGTTCTGGCGCATCCACGAGCAGCTCCCGGGCTGGACGCTGCGCATCTGGGGCGACGGCCCGCGCGCCGACAACCTCGCGGCCCAGGTCCGCAAGCTCGGGCTCGAGGACCGCGTCGAGCTCCCCGGCACGACCACCGACATGGCCGCCGAGTGGGCCCGCACCAGCGTCGCGGTGCTCGCCTCCCGCGGCGAGGGCTACCCGCTCGTGCTGCAGGAGGCGATGTCGGCGGGCGTGCCGCCGGTGTCGTACGACTGCCCGTCGGGGCCGCGCGAGATCATCACCCACGACGTCGACGGCCTCCTCGTCCCGCCGGCCTCCAAGGCCGCGCTGGCCGCCGCGATGCTGCGGATCGCCACCGACGACGACCTGCGGTCGCGGCTCGGCGCCGCGGCGCTCACCCGCTCGGAGCGCTGGGACGGCCAGCGCCTGGCGCGCCAGTGGGTCGGCACGTTCCGCCACGCGATGGAGCGGCGCGCCGACCCGCTCGCGCCGCGCCGGGTGCTGCACGGGCTGCGCCCGGGGCCGCTGGGCGAGCTGCCCGAGACCTCCTCCGCCGCGGGCATCACACCCGCCCAGGCACGTACGACCACGCTCGAGGTGCTCACCTCGGCCGCCGCGGCCACCGGGGACGGCTGGTTCGTCATGCCCGCCCGCGGCCTCGACCCGCACCCGGTCGTCGTCGTGCCGTCGTCGCGCCGCGGCGACCTCCTGGCCGCGCTCGCCGCGGCGCCGGTGCCGGACTGGCTGTCGGTGCGCGACCCCGCCGAGCGCGGCTGGTACGAGCGCCGCGGCACGGTCGCGGCGATGACCGACGAGCTCGCCCGGACGCGCACGGCCTCGCTCTTCCTCGAGCCCTGGCCGATGCGCGGCGGGCACGACGGGGTGCTCGGCGAGGGCGTCGAGGTGGGCGTGCAGTTCTGGGAGGAGTCGCCCGACGGCGACCTCCTCGCGCCGGGCCTCAACAGGTACGGCGACCGCGTCCCGGCCGGCTCACCCCGCACCTCGATCGAGGTCGACGGGGTCACGGTGCCGACGCTGGAGACGATGGCGCTGCCCACCGTCGACGACTGCCGCTTCGACGTCGACGTCGTCTACACCTGGGTCGACGGCGACGACGAGGACTGGCTCGCGGCCCGCGACGAGCGGATCACGGGCCTCGGTGGCACCCCGAGCGCCCGCGCGGGCGGGGCGTCGCGCTACCGCAGCCGCGACGAGCTGCGCTACTCGATGCGCAGCATCCACCTCTTCGCGCCGTGGGTGCGTCGCATCCACCTCGTCACGGCCGGTCAGGTGCCGTCGTGGCTCGACACCTCCCACGAGCGCATCCGGATCGTCGACCACCGCGACATCCTGCCCGCGCCGGCGCTGCCCACCTTCAGCTCGCACGCCATCGAGACGCGGCTGCACGCCGTGCCCGACCTGGCCGACCACTTCGTCTACGTCAACGACGACGTCTTCCTCGGCCGGCCGCGCCGACCGGAGCACTTCTTCACCCCGGGCGGGCAGTACGCCGCGTTCGTGGCCGACCACCGTGCCGTCGGGCTGCCCGGCACCGACGACCGGCCCTACCTCTCCGCCGCCCAGAACAACCGCCGCGTGCTCGCCGACGCCTTCGGCGTGGCGCTGACCAACACGATGATGCACAGCCCCCACCCCCAGCGTCGTACGACCCTCGAGGAGATCGCGGCCCGCTTCCCCGACGAGGTCGCGCGCACCACCGACGCGCCGTTCCGCTCGGAGACCGACCTGTCGCTGCTGTCCTCGTTCGCGCAGAACTACGGGCTCATCACGGGCCAGGCCTTCCGCGCCACCGCCCACCACGGCTACGTCGACCTCGGCCACCAGCAGCTGCCGGTCCAGCTCAAGCAGATGCTCAAGCGCGACCGCGACTTCTTCTGCGTGGCCGACAACCTGCTCTCGGCCTTCGACTCCGAGAGCGCCGACGGGCTGCTGATGGACTTCCTCCGGGCCTACTTCCCCATCCCCGCGCCCTGGGAGAAGTAGCGCGCACCTCGCTGGTTGAGGAGGTAGCGAAGCGACCGTCACGAAACCCCGCAGCCCCGGTCCGGGTCTCGTGACAGGCGCCAGGGCGCCTTCCTCGACCAACGAGGGTGGAGCCACTGCCTCAGTCGGCGATGCGGTTGCCCTCGGCGTCCCAGTGCGACTCGACCTTCTTCGACGGCTGCACGCGCGGGGGCTCGCCGGGCATCTTGGGGTGGTCGGGCGGGAAGTTGAGCTCGACCGGGTGCTCGTCCCAGAGGTCGAGGAGCGGCTGGAGCGAGTGGTGCACGTCGTCGATCGTGGCCCACGGGTCGCCGTCGACGGCCAGGCGCGACGGCACCGAGAAGAGGTTGAGGTCCGACGGCGACGTGAGCGACGCCAGCTCGTCCCACGTCACCGGCGTCGAGACCGGGGCTCCGGCGATGGGGCGCAGGGAGTAGGCGGAGGCGATCGTGCGGTCGCGGGTGTTCTGGTTGAAGTCGACGAAGATGCGCTCGCCGCGCTCCTCCTTCCACCACGCCGTCGTCACGCCGTCGTCGCGCTTCTCCAGCTCGCGGCCGAAGGCGATGGCCGCGTGCCTGACCTCGCCGAAGTCCCAGCGCGGCTCGATGCGCACGTAGACGTGGATGCCGCGGTTGCCCGAGGTCTTCGCGAAGCCCGTCATCCCGAGGTCGTCGAGCAGCTCGCGGGCCACCCCCGCGACGCGCACGGCGTCGGCGAAGGTCGTGCCCGGCTGCGGGTCGAGGTCGATCCGCAGCTCGTCGGGGTGGTCCGCCCAGGAGTCAGACACAGGATCGCGACGGACCGGCCACGGGTGGAAGGTCAGCGTGCCCATCTGGGCGCACCAGACCGGCACGGCGATCTCGGTCGGGCAGATCTCCTCGGCGGTGCGGCCCGACGGGAAGGTGATCTCCACCGACTCGAGGTAGTCGGGAGCGCCCTTGGGCACGCGCTTCTGGTAGAACGCGTCGGCGTTGCGGTCCTGCGGGCCGGTCGCCAGCCTCATCCCCTCGCGGACCCCGGACGTCCAGCGCTCGAGCGCCGTCGGCCGGTCGCGCAGGGCGCGCATCAGGCCCTCCTCGACGCTGGTGACGTACTCGGCCACCATCAGCTTCGTCACCGCCGGGGTGCGATCCGTCGCCTCGTAGATGACCCGCTCGGGGGACGAGATCCTGACCTCGCGCTCCCCCGCCCGGACGTACGCCTCCGACGCCTTCGCCATGGCAGCGACCCTAGTGGGGAGCGACCAGTCGGGTCACCCGACGGGCTGGAGGATCGACTCGACGACCACCACACCCTCGCCGTACTCCTGGTCGACCCACCTCTGGATGCTGCCGTCGTCGTTGAAGACGGTGAGCTCGACCTGGTTGTCCGCGTTGCCGCTGCCCACCTCGCTCGTCCCGGGCACGTCGAGCAGCTGCTTCTGGATCCTCGCCAGCTCGGCGTGGGAGTGCTCGACCTCCGTCACGCAGAGCATCCCGCCCCACGACCGACGCACGATCGTCTCGGCGGCGGCCGGGTCGCCGGCGACGTACAGGCTCACGACCGTGTCCAGGGGATCGCGGGGTCCGGGTTCGCCGGAGGAGGTGCTCACCGCGACCATCGCGAAGCCCGGGACCTCCTCCTCGAGGCGGCCGATCCCGAGCATCGCGTCCTGGGTCGTGCGGTCGGGGTCCACCACTCGCCATCCCCCCTCAGGCGTCGGGCACGGGATCTCGAAGTCCCACTCCTCCGGCTCGGGGTCGGGGCGTGTCGCCTCCTCGACCGCGAACGTGCTGCCGTCGAAGGTGCCGACGACGCGGTAGGAGCCCCAGCGGACGCCGTCCTGCACCTCGCTGTCGGGAACGCCTTCCCAGTCCCACCCGGTCACGGTGTAGGCGTCGCACGCCGGCGGGCCCACCAGGTCGGAGATCCCGCTGGAGCACATCCTCACGCCCGAGCCGTCGTCGGACACCAGCACCTGCTGGCTGGTCGCCACGGTGCCGGAGGCCCCCGGCACCACCGTCGGGCTCGCGACCGGAGCCTCGGGCGCCGCCGTACCGCCCGACGACGCCTCCCCGCACCCACCCGTGGACATCACCAGCGCGCCGACCAGCAGCGCTCCCGCCCGCACGTGCCCCCTCATGACGACACCGTGCCGCAGACGGGGACGCACCACGAGGGGTGTGCGCGAATCGTGACACTTCCGTCGCCTCGTAAACTCGGTGCCATGGCCTACGACGTGCAGAAGACCGACGAGCAGTGGCGCGAGGAGCTGACCCCCGAGGAGTACGCCGTGCTGCGGCAGGCCGGCACCGAGCGCGCCTTCACCGGCGAGTACACCGACACCGAGACCGAGGGCACCTACTCGTGCAAGGCGTGCGGGTCGGAGCTGTTCACCAGCGACACGAAGTTCCACTCGGGCTGCGGCTGGCCGAGCTTCTACCAGCCGATGACCGACACGGTGGAGTACATCGAGGACAACACCCACGGCATGAAGCGCGTCGAGGTGCGCTGCGCGACGTGCGGCTCGCACCTCGGCCACGTCTTCCCCGACGGCTTCGGCACGCCGACCGGCGACCGCTACTGCATCAACTCGATCAGCATCACGCTCAACGAGAAGAAGTAGCCGGGGCGAACCACCCCGACGGGCTCAGCTCCGCGCCCATGGGCGGCCGGATGCGGGCCGGGCACGTCATCTGACGACTCGCCCTCGATGTCTGAGGACGTGGTGGACGTGGATCGACCTGATTCACGTCCACCGCGTCCTCAGATATCGCCTCAGGAAGCGGGGACCAGGGCCGAGGTGATCGTCACGAGCCCGTCGCCGTAGGTCGCGTCGGCCCAGTCCTGGATCGAGCCGTCGTCGAAGACCACCTGGGCGTCGAGGGAGTCGGGGGCGAAGGAGCCGCTGGTGAGCAGCTGCTCCCCCAGTGCCGCCTGGAGCTCCTGGTTGATCGCGTTGAGGTCGGCGTCGGTGCGCTCGACGGTGGTGACGCACAGGCCGCCGTCCCAGGTCTCGCGCAGCGTGGCCTCGGCACCGGTCGCGTCCTCGGTGACGGCGACGTTGATGGTGTCGCCGGTCAGCCAGGCGGTCGCGTAGCCGGGGAGCGCGGAGGCGGCGGCCAGGGTGGCGTCCATGTCCTCGGGCGAGGTCCTGCCGCCGCCCGAGCCACCCGGGACGGAGCAGGCCGCCTCCAGGCCGTCGACCGGCTCCTCCGCCATGGGGTCGTAGAGCGCCGCGGGCGTCGAGTCGGTGACGGTGAAGGTCGTGCCGTCGAAGGTGCCGATGAGGGCGTACGAGCCCCACGTGACGCCGGCGGCGCTCTCCGCACCGACGTCACCGAAGTCGAAGCCGTCGAGCTCTGGCCCGCCGCACTGGGGCGGGTAGGACTCCGCGACGGCGCCGAGGCACATCTCCGGCCCGTCGCCGTCGTCGAGCACGGTCACCAGCCCGTGGGTGCTGACCGGGCCGTCCGGCACCGGCGTCGGCGGAGCGTCGGTCGACGCGCTGGCCGACGGCTCGCCAGAGCCGGCGGGGTCGACGGCGCGCATCTCCCCCTCGGTCGAGCACGCGGACAGCGTGGCGAGTCCGAGCAGCAGGGCGATGACGGCGCGTCGGGGAGTCATGGTGATGTGACGCTACTGCCCCGCGACGCGTTCCCGCCTCAGCCCGGTGTCGCCGCCGGGCAGGCGACAGGCAGGTGTGCCGTGCGCCAGGCGGCGAACCCTCCCACGATGTCGGTGGCGTCGAGGCCCAGGCTGCGGAGCGCGTCGGCGGCCAGGCTGGAGGTGTAGCCCTCCTGGCACAGCACCAGGATGCGAGCGTCGTACGACGCCTCAGGCAGGCACGCCTCGGACCGCGGGTCGAAGCGCCACTCGAGCACGTTCCGCTCGACGACCAGCGGCCTCAGGGCGGGGCTCACCTCGCCCTCCGCGGCCCGCTGGGCCGCCGGCCGGATGTCGACGAGCAGCGCGCCGTCGAGCACCTCGCGGTAGGCGGCCTCGACGTCGATCCGCTCGAGGCGCGACCGGGCGTCGGCCAGCATCGCGTCGACCCCGTCGAAGCGGGTCACCACGTCGCCCCCCGATGCTCGACGCTCGTCACCTGCAGTCGGCCGCGCACCACCTCGTAGCGGGTCATCGCCGCGAGCGAGGGCGCGTAGGCGTGCAGGGACACCGCGGTCTCGGTGCCGTGGTTGACCACGTCGTGGATGTGGCTGCCGTCGAACTCGCGCACGCCCGGTGCCGCGAGGGTCGACGCGGTGGCGACGCCGGTCCAGACGTACTCGGTCAGGGAGCCGCGAAGCACCACGAACGCGCCGCTCGCGGCCCCGTGGTCGTGCCAGCCGGTGCTGGAGCCCGCGGGCCAGGTGATCAGCCAGATGTCGGCGTCCGGACTGCTCTCGACGCGCCGCCAGCTGCGCTCCGGGAGGGTGAGGTCGACTCCCGTCAGGGGGTCGCGCCGGCTCAGGTACTGCGCCAGGGCGGCGCGGGAGGTCTGCGTCGTGCGGCTGGTGGTCGAGGTGGGGAAGCTGGCAGTCATGGCGTACTCCTCAGAACAATGTTGAGTAACTTACTCTACATTGCGAAGCGGCCACGACGCGGCCCATCCGCCGCCCGACGTGTCCCGAGGGCGCGGCCTCAGGGCAGGCGCGCGAGCAGCTCCGCCGGCGTGACGCGGGCGCCGGTGTAGAACGGCACCTCCTCGCGCACGTGGCGGCGGGCGTCGGAGGCGCGCAGGTCGCGCATCAGGTCGACGATGCGGTGCAGCTCGTCGGCCTCGAAGGCGAGCATCCACTCGTAGTCGCCGAGGGCGAAGGACGCGACCGTGTTGGCCCGTACGTCGGCGTAGCCGCGGGCCTGCTGGCCGTGCTCGGCGAGCATCCGGCGGCGCTCGGAGTCCTCGAGGAGGTACCACTCGTAGGACCGCACGAAGGGGTAGACGCACACGTGCGCGCGCGGCTCCTCGTCGGCGAGGAAGGCCGGGATGTGCGACTTGTTGAACTCCGCGGGCCGGTGCAGCGCCATCTGCGACCAGACCGGGTCGAGGCGCCGGCCGAAGGCCGTCCGGCGGAAGGCGTTGTAGGCCGCCTGGAGCTGCTGGGAGTCCTCGGCGTGCCACCACACCATCAGGTCGGCGTCGGCGCGCAGGCCGCTGACGTCGTAGAGGCCGCGGACCTTGACGTCCTCCTCGGCGAGGACCTCGAAGAGCGCCTCGACATCGGTCGCCTCGGCGTCCCGGTCGGCGTCACCGAGGACGTCGCGGAGCTTGAACACCGACCACATCGTGTAGCGGATGCTGTCGTTGAGCTCCTTGGTGCGAGCGGCGTTGGTCTTCGAGGAGTCCGTGCTCATGGCCTCATTCTGCCCGGGTGACCGAGGCCACAGCACGGCGGGCCGACCCGATGACGGCGGGGATGCCGACCCCGTCGTACGCCGCTCCGCACACCGCGAGCCCGGGGTGCAGCGCGACGGCGGCGCGGATCCGGGCCACCCGCTCGAGGTGGCCCACGGCGTACTGCGGGAGCGCGCCGCCCCACCGCTGGACGTGCGTGTCGACCGGGCGGGCCGTGATGCCGGCCATCGCGGCGAGGTCGCCGAGCGAGACCCGCACCAGTCCGTCGTCCCCGGCCTGGAGCGTCGCCTCCTCGCCGTGCCGTCCGAGCGAGGTCCGCAGCACGACCACGTCGGGGTCGAGGTCGCGCACCCAGCCCCACTTGGCGAAGGAGAAGGTGGACGCCTTGATGGTGCGCCGCTCGACCGGCGGCACGAGGAAGCCCGAGCGCTCGAAGAGCGCGTCCGGCACGTCCTGGGCCCGGAAGGCGAGCGTCACGACGGCGACGCTGGCCGTCTCGACGGCGGCGAGCTCGGCGGCCGCGTCCGGGGCCGCCTCGCCCAGCAGCCGAGCGGTGGGCGCGGCCGGCGTCGCGAGCACGACGGCGGCCGCCGCGACGGTCTCGGGGTGGGTGGTGGGTCCGACGGTGAGCGCCCAGCCGGTCGACGTACGCCGCAGCGCGCGGGCGGTCGCCGAGGTCCGCACCTCGAAGCCGCCGCCGTCGGCGATGAGGCCGGGGAAGCGACCCATGCCGCCCGGCAGCGCGGCGAAGACGGGGGCCGTGGACGACGGGAGGGCAGCGGCCTGCTCGAGCAGGCTGCCGCGGCGGGCCATGGCGAGGAGCTGGGGGACGGCGGCCGCGGTGGAGATCTGCCGGGCGTGACCGGCGTAGACCCCGCCGAGCAGCGGCTCGACGAGGCGGTCGACGAGCTCGTCCCCGAGCCGGGCGGCCAGCAGGTCGCCCACCGACACGTCGTCGTGGACCTCGCCCACGCGCTCGACGCTCGCCCGGGCCAGGCCCTCGGGGCTCAGCACCCCGCTGGCCGCGAGCTGGTCGAGGTCGAAGGGCACGCCCATGAGCGAGCGGGGCATCGCGCGCAGCGCGCCGCGCGACCACACCGCCGAGGTCGCGGTGGTCGGGTGGACCACCTCGGCACCGATCTCGGCCGCCAGGTCGACGCCCTCGGGGCGTCGCGCGAGCATCGCCTCGGCGCCGACGTCGACGGTCAGGCCGGCGACCTCCGCGCTGCGCAGCTTGCCGCCGAGCCGGGGCGAGCCCTCCAGCAGCAGCACGTCACGGCCGGTGGCGGCCAGGTCGCGGGCGGCGACCAGACCGGCGACACCACCACCGATGACCACCACGTCCTTGTCCTGCGCCACGCAGGCCACCCTAGGGTGAGGGTCATGGAGTCCAGTGGGGGTGCCGACCGCATCGCGGTGATGATCGACGCCGACAACACGCGAGCGGCGTACGCCAACGAGGTGCTGAGCGAGGTCGCGAAGTACGGCAACCCGACCATCAGGCGCGTCTACGGCGACTGGACCAACCCGCACCTGAGCCGGTGGGCGCGCATCCTCAACAGCCTGGGGCTGCGGGCGATGCACCAGAACGCCTTCACGAGCGGCAAGAACTCCACCGACCTCGCGCTCGTCATCGACGCGATGGACCTGTTGTACGACGGCAACGTGGAGGCGTTCGCGCTGGTCACGAGCGACAGCGACTTCACCAGCCTCGCCCACCGCCTCCGCGAGTCGGGCAAGACGGTCTACGTGCTGGGCGAGAACAAGGCGCCGGAGTCGCTGCGCAACGCGTGCGACAAGTTCATCGACCTCGCCGTCGTCGCAGAGACGCAGGTCGACGACGACACCGACGACGCGGACGACGCCGGTGGCGAGGCCGAGGAGACCCCGTCGGTGACGATCAACCTGCAGAGCGCTCTCGTACGCGCCGTCAACGCCGTCTCCGACGACGAGGGCTGGGCGGCCCTGCCGGCGCTCGGCAACCAGCTGATCCGCACCCACCCGTCCTTCGACGCCCGCAACTTCGCCGGGCCGGGTGCCCGACTGAGCACGCTCGTCACCGCGCAGCCCTACCTGGAGACCTCGGGCAGCGGCAACGCGATGCGCGTCCGGCTGAAGGGGACGGCTCCCAAGCAGACGGCCAAGCAGACGGCCAAGCAGACGGCCAAGAAGGCGCCCCGGAAGGCCGCCACGAAGGCAGCCGAGAAGGCAGCCGAGACGTCGCCCGACAGGAAGGCGGCCAAGGAATCCGGCACCGGTCCGGTCGTCCGGAGGACGGTCTCGCGGACGACCGCGAAGTCGACCCCCACCAGCTGACGATCACGGTTCGGTCACGGGTCCGGCGCGGCCGGAACCGCCGCTGACGCAGGCCGCGTCCGAGGGGCATGACCTCACTTCGGACCACGCGCACCCGCGCCGCCGGCATCCTCACCGCGATCACCATGACGGCCTTGCTGGCCGCCTGTTCCGCCAACGACAGCGCGGGCGACGCGACGGAGGCCTCCGCCGGCCAGTCGTCCGACGGCGGCGCGGACTCGTCGGGCGGCTCCAGCAGCGACGCCGGCGGCGCGTCCAGCCGTCAGCTCGGCAGCAGCGACGCCACCACGTCCGGCTCCGGCACGAGCGCCGCCGACCCCGCGTCGACGGCGCCGCTGCAGCGCTCCATCATCGCGACCGGCACGGTGTCACTGGCCAGCAAGGACGTGGGCGAGACCAGGCGCGACGTCCAGCGGATCGTGGACGCCCAGGGCGGCACCGTCACGGACGAGAGCACCGAGACCGACCAGGAGGGCCACACGTCGTACGCCCGGCTGGTGGTCCGGGTGCCGAGCTCGAAGTTCGGCGCGGCGATGACGGCACTGGAGGACGTCGGCGTGCTGCGCTCCTCGGACCGCGGCTCCGACGACGTCACCACCGAGGTGATCGACAACGGGGCGCGGGTGCGGGCGCAGGAGGCCAGCCTGAAGCGGGTGGAGCTGCTGCTCGCGGAGGCGAAGACCCTCAAGGACGTCATCTGGATCGAGTCCCAGCTCACCAGCCGCCATGCCGAGCTCGACTCGCTCAAGTCGCAGCAGGCGTGGCTGGCGGACCAGACCTCGATGTCGACCATCACCGTCGACATCTCCACCCTCACCCGCCAGGTCGTGGAGGAGCCCGACGACGACACCCCGGCCGGCTTCATGGCAGGGCTCAGGGGCGGGATGAAGGCCGTCGGCGCCATGCTCGTGGCGGTCGCGACGATCCTCGGCGCGCTGCTGCCCTTCACAGTGCTCGTCCTCGTGCTCGGGCTGCCCGTCTGGCTCGTCGTACGCCGCCGCAAGGCCCCGCCCGCCGCCGGGACACCCACGACCTGAGGCCCGGGGCAGGTCACACGACCACGGGCTCCCGGGGCTCGAGGTGCGCGGAGTCGTCCTCGCGGTCCAGGCCGCGGCCACGGGTCTCCGGGAGGAACCGGGCGCTCACCAGCGAGATCGCCGCCACCAGCACGTTGTACGCCGCCACCCACCAGAGCGTGCCGTCGCCGCGGGTGACCAGCCAGGCCGCGATGAGGGGCGTGAGGCCGGAGGCGAGGATGCCGGAGACCTGGTAGAGCGTGCTCAGCGCGGTGTAGCGGTAGCGGGTGTCGAACAGCTCGGACCAGAAGGCCGCGAGGGGCCCGTAGACCGTGCCGTAGACGAAGCCCAGCCCGACCACGAAGACCAGCGAGATCGCCCACCGGTTCTCGGTCTGCACCAGGAACGCCGCCGGGAAGGCGAACAGCAGGCCCAGCCAGGCGCCCGCCCGGTAGACCGGCTTGCGCCCGACCCGGTCCGACAGCGCACCGGCGACGGGCACGAGCACGACGCCGATGGCCGCGCCCACGAGGATCGCGTCGAGGGCCCAGGCCCGCGGCAGCTCGAGGTTGGTCGCCACGTAGGCCAGCAGGTAGACCGAGAACAGGTTGAACGTGAAGCCCTCGATGAAGCGGGTGCCCATGCCGAGCAGCAGCGGGCGCTTCTGCTCCGCCAGCAGGTCGCGCAGGGGCAGCCGCGAGATCTCCTTGCGCTCCTGGACCTTGGCGAACTCGGGCGTCTCCATCACCGAGAGGCGGATGTAGGCACCGATGCCGAGCAGCACGATGCTGACGAGGAAGCAGGCGCGCCAGCCCCAGGCGAGGAACGCCTCGTCCGGCAGCATCCCGGCGAGCGTGAACGCCCCGGCGGCCAGCACGAGACCGCCGGGTACGCCGATGTGGGCGAAGCTGCCGTAGAAGCCGCGGCGCGCGGCCGGGGCGTACTCCACCGCGAGCAGCACCGCGCCGCCGTACTCCCCGCCGACGCCGATGCCCTGCAGCACGCGCAGCACGACGAGCGCGATCGGGGCCCAGACCCCGATCTGGTCGTAGGTCGGGAGCAGGCCGATGAGGGCCGTGCCGATGCCCATGATGACCAGCGTCAGCAGCAGCATCTGCTTGCGGCCGATCCGGTCGCCGAAGTGGCCGAAGACCAGCCCGCCGACCGGTCGTGCGAAGAAGCCGACCGCGAAGGTGGCGAACGCCGCGAACTGGGCGGCCGGCCCGTCGAGGCCGTTGAAGTAGAGCTTGTCGAAGACGACGGCCGCGGCCGTGCCGTAGAGGAAGAAGTCGTACCACTCGATCGTCGCGCCGACCGCCGACGCGAGCGCGACGCGGCGCGGGCTCGGTGCCACGTCGATGGACCTGTGAGCACTCATGCCGCGTCCTCCTTGCTCTCGGACTCGGCGCCCCGGTCGACCTCGGCGCCGTTGATCCGGCCGTCGAGGCGGGCCGGGTCGAGGTCGTCGCGGTGCAGCTTGGCGAAGGCGGAGCGGTGGAAGACGAGGGGGTGCTCGCCGTCGCCGGCGCCCACCTCGTGCACCTCGAGCAGCACGATCACGTGGTCGCCCGCGACGACCTCCTCGTGGACCGAGCAGTCGTAGGTCGCCACGGCCTCGTCGAGCAGCACCGCTCCGTTGCCGGTCACCTTGAAGGGCAGCCCGGCGAAGCGCTCCTCGCGCGGCCCGGCGAGCTGGCGGCAGACCGCGTCGTGGTGGTCGGCGAGCACGCTGAGCCCGAGCCGGTCGGCCGCGCGCAGCAGCGGCCACGTCGAGCTGGTCGTCGCGATGGAGAAGGACACGAGCGGCGGGTCGATGCTCACCGAGGTGAACGACGACGCGGCGATGCCCGTGAGCTGGCCCTTCACCGACGCCGCCACGGCGACGACCCCGGAGGGGAAGGCGCCGAAGGCGTCGCGCAGGGCGCGGGGGTCGAGGGAGGGGTGGGACTGGGAGTGGGCGTGGATGGTCATGCGGACACCGCCTGGCTGGTCTCGGGGGCAGGGGGGACGGGGAGGAAGGGCTGTGCCGAGGCGAACCACGCGTCGTACGCCGCGGGGTCGGCGTGCTCGGCGTCGAGGACGTAGAGCCCCCGCGTCGGCACGGACGCCCCGAGCTCGACGAGCACCGGACGCAGCCCGTGCTCGGGGGCGAGCGAGTGCGCGTGGGAGGCGCCGAGCATGAGCGGGACGGCGGTGACGCCGGCCAGTCCCTGGTGGGGGAACCGGTCGAGGAACGCCTTGAGCAGACCCGTGTAGGTGGCCTTGTAGGTCGGGCTGGCGACGACGAGCAGGCGGCTCGCGGCCACCTGCTCCACCAGCCCGGTGACGGCCTCGGACGACCAGTCGAACAGCTCGCCCGCGTGGTCGGCGAGGTCGACCACCAGGTCCGCGCCGCCCAGCCGGTCGGCCAGGGTCAGCGCCGACTCGTAGGTCCGGGAGCGGGGCCTGGGGTTGCCGATGACGACGGCGACACGGGCGTTCATGACGCCGCCCGCTGTCCACCGAAGGGCACCGACGACCGGCCGGCGGCCGGCGCCGGGTTGGTCCAGAGGCCGCGCTCCTCGAGGATCGGCAGCACGCCCTCGCCGAAGTGGTAGGCACCCTCGAGGTGGGGGTAGGCCGAGAGCACGAACTCCTCGATGCCGAGGGCGGCGTACTCCTCGACGAGGTCGGCCACCTCCTCGTGGCTGCCGACGAGCGCGGTGCCGGCGCCGCCGCGGACCAGGCCGACGCCCGCCCAGAGGTTCGGGTGGATCTCGAGGCCGTCGCGGCTGCCCCGGTTGAGGGCGAGCATGTTCTTCTGGCCCACTGACTCCGAGCGCTGCAAGCCCTCCTGCACGCGACGGATGTCGTCGTCGGAGATCCCGGCGAGCAGCCGGTCGGCCTCGGCCCACGCCTCCTCGGAGGTGTCGCGCGACATGGTGTGCAGGCGGATGCCGAAGGTCAGCTCCCGGCCCCGCCTGTCGGCGAGCTCCTTGATCCAGGCGATCTTCTTCGCGACCGCTGCCGGTGGCTCGCCCCACGTCAGGTAGACGTCGGCGTGCTCGGCCGCGACCTCGCCGGCGGCGGGCGAGGACCCGCCGAAGTAGATCTGCGGGACGGGGTCGGGCAGCTGCTGGAGCCGGGCCTGGTCCACGCGCAGGTGCTTGCCGGCGTACGTCACCTCCTCCCCTGCCCACAGCCGGCGCACGATGGCGAGGAACTCCCCGCAGCGCTCGTAGCGGCCGTCCTTGTCGAGGAAGTCGCCGTAGGCGCGCTGCTCGTGGGACTCGCCGCCGGTGACGACGTTGAGCAGCAGGCGACCGCCGGTGAGGTTCTGGAAGGTGGCGGCCATCTGGGCGGCCAGGGTCGGCGAGGTGAGGCCGGGACGGAAGGCGACGAGGAACTTGAGCCGCTCGGACAGCGGCGCCAGCATGGCGGTCGTCAGCCACGCGTCCTCGCACCACGCGCCCGTCGGGGTCAGCGCGGCCTCGAAGCCGAGCTGCTCGGCGCTGCGGGCGACCTGCCCCAGGTAGGGCACGCTCGCGGGCCGGCCGGCGGCGCCGTGGTCGACGCCGTGGCCGCCGCTGACGACGTGGCGGCCGTCGCCACCGTTGGTGGGCAGGAACCAGTGGAACTTCATTGCAGTCCTCTCGGAAGGGGTCAGAGCTGGCCGTGGTTGGGCGGCGGCGTGCCGTCGACGACGTGGCGGCCGAGGTGCTGGACCTTCCACGCGGCCGGGTCGTGCAGGGTGTGGGTGCGGGCGTTGCGCCAGTGCCGGTGCAGGTTGAGCGAGTCGAGCGCCGAGCGGGTGCCGCAGACCTCGAAGAGCCGGCTCGACACGTCGACGGCGACCTCGGCGGAGTGGGCGCGGACGGCGGCGACGGCGAGGCTGGCAGCCGCGGCGGTGCCGGCCGTCAGGTCGTCGTCGGCCGCGTCGACCGTCCGCCCGGCCTCGCGCAGCAGCGCCTCGGAGGCACGTACGTCGACCTCCATGCGGCCCAGCGCCTGCACGACCAGCGGGTCGTCGGCGGCCCGCTCGACCCCGGCGTCGGGATAGGGACGCGACGACGTGCGCACGAACTCGGCCGCGTCGCGCAGGGCCGCTCGGGCGATGCCGACGTCGAGGGCGGCATGGAGGACCTGGGCGAAGGCGCCGTAGGTCTGCGGCCCCTGGAAGGTGAGGTGGTAGGGCGTGACCCGGTCGTCGGGCACGTCGACGTCCACGAGCTCGACGGTGCCGCTGGCCGTGGTCCGCTGGCCCATGCCGTTCCAGTCGTCGGTGACCCTCACGCCGGGCGCGTGGCGCTCGACCCAGGCGACGTGCAGGGGACCCGTGCCGGGTGCCGCGAGCGTGTCCTTGCGCGCCAGCACGGGGATCCAGTCGGCGAAGAGCGCGCCGGTGCTGTAGCCCTTGGTGCCTCTCAGGGTCCAGCTTCCCTGCCCCGCCGGAGTCAGCGACGTGCGGATGTCGCGCATGTGCTGGGTGCCCACCTCGGACTGGGCGTTGCCGAACCGCCTGCCGGCGAGCACCTCGCCGAAGAAGAACCGCTGCTGGGCGGGCGTGCCCTGGTGGCGCATCGCGTTGACGTAGACGAAGTGGCTGTGCGGGACCTGCGCGACGCTCGGGTCGCCGGAGGCGAGGATCCGGAACACCTCGACGAGCACCTCGGTCGGCAGGTCCGCACCGCCGTGCTCGGCGGGCACGGTGATCGCCAGAAGGCCGGAGGACGAGAGCCGGTCGAGCTCCTCGGCGGGGAGGATGCGGTCGCGGTCGCGGTCGACGGACGTCGCCGCGAGGTCGGCCGCCAGCTCGGTGGCCGCGGCGATCGCCTCGTCGGCGGAGAGGACGGGGACCCGGACGGCCTCCGTTTCCAGGAGCGGGGCGGTCGTCATGCCACACGCTCGTGCTCGGCGGCCTCGAGCTCACGCACGATGGGGAGGACCTCGCGGCCGAAGTGCTCGACCTCCTCCTGGAAGTGCAGGAAGCCGAGGAGGAACAGGTCCACCCCGCGCCGCTTGAACTCGATCATCCGGTGCGCGACCTGCTCGGGCGTGCCGACGAGCCCGGTGCGGAAGCCGTCGTTGTACTGGACGAGGTCGGAGAAGTCGCTGTCCTGCCACATGCCCGTCTTGTCGCCGGTCGACTGGCCGGCCTGCTTGACCGCGTTGCCGAAGCCCTCGACGGCCTCCGGGTTGGCCTTGGCGATGATCTCCTGCAACGTCGCGTGGGCCTCGTCCTCGGACTCGCGGGCGACCATGAAGCCGTTGACGCCGACGCGGACCGTACGACCGGCAGCGCGGGCACTGCGGCCGACGCCCTCGATCTGGGCGGCGATGCCGTCGGGCGTGTTGCCGTTGGCGAAGTACCAGTCGCTGACCCGGCCGGCCATCTCCTGGGCCACCGAGGAGTTGCCGCCCTGGAAGATCTCCGGCAGGTGGCGCCCCGGGAGGTCCAAGGGCTTCGGGTTCATGTCGAAGTCCTTGAGCTGGAAGAAGTCGCCGCGGAACTGCGCGTCGTCCTCGGTCCAGATCTCGCGCACGTAGGAGATGAACTCCTCGGCCATCCGGTAGCGCTCGCCGTGCTCGAGCCAGCGGACCCCCATGTTCGTGGCCTCGTCCTTGAACCAGCCGGACACCACGTTGATCGCGGCACGGCCGTTGCTGAGGTGGTCGGCGGTGGCGATGAACTTCGCCAGCACGCCCGGGTGCCACATGTAGGGGTGCACCGCGGAGATGACCTTGAGCCGCTCGGTCGCGAGCAGCAGCGCGAGGCTGAAGCTGGTCGCCTCGTGCTGGTAGGCGGCGCCGTACGACGCGGTGTAGCGGACCTGGGTCAGGGCGTAGTCGAAACCGTTGTTCTCGGCAGTCTGCGCCAGGCGCTTGTTGTAGTCGTAGTCCCAGCCAGTGCGCTGCTCGATGTCGGAGATGACGAGTCCGCCGGACACGTTAGGCACCCAGTAGGCGAACTGGAGGGGCTGGGCGGTGCGGGCGCTGGCGGTGCGGGCGCGGGTGGTGCTCATGGGGGGCTCTCCTCGGGACGGAGCGGGTTCGATCGGGCTGTTCAACAGTGCCCAATCTCTATCAATCTTGTAGACAAAAGTACCAGCGAACGTGCCCCGAGCCACGCCATTGCGAACGCGGGGATGTCGAGGGGGTGGAAGGCCGTGCCTTGCACGCCGGGCCTTCCACCCCCTCGCGGAGCCGGTGCGTGACCGGTCAGCTGGTGGGGCCGGGTCGGCCGTCGGACCACTCCTGGCGCCGGCGGGTCCCGCCGATCGACCAGGCGTACGGCGGTGGCGTGCCGTTGACGGCGTGGGCGCCGACGACGCGGGCCTTGAGGATGCGCGGATTGTGCGAGGCGACCGTGCGGGCGTTGCGCCAGTGGCGGTCGAGGGCGAGCGGGCGGGCCGTGGCCGAGGCGCCGAGCGCGTCGAAGATGTCGGAGGTGGCCCGCAGGACCAGCTCGGAGACGACGACCTGGGCGGTCGACGACTCGATCTCGCTCGCCTCGACCAGCGCGGCGACCTCCTCGGCGCCGGCGAGCGCGGCGTCGGCGACGGCCTGGATGCTCTCCGCGACCCGCAGCGTGGCCGCCTCCGCGGCGTACACGGCTGCGGCGACCTCCCCGACCAGGGCGAGCACCTGGGCGTCGTCTCGCACCCGCGGCGCGTTGGCGTGGGAGAAGTTGCGCGTGCGGGTCTGCACCGCCTCGACGACGTCGCGCAGCGCCGCCCGGGCGATGCCGGTCAGCGTGGCCAGGAGGTTCAGCTGGTAGAACGCGGTCTGGTAGGGGAAGCGCTCCTCGAACGCCAGCACGCGGTCGGCCGGCACGCCGACGTTGTCGAAGGTGGTCGTGCCGCTGCCGGTGCCCCGCTGGCCGAAGCCGTTCCAGTCGTCCGTCGTGCGCACACCCGGGTCGCGGGTGTCCACGAGCGCGATCGCCGTGGCCTCCTCGACCTCGTCGGGGTGGCCCGGCGTGGCCACCCGTGCGTGCACGTCGGCCCACTCGGCGAAGATCGTGCCGGTCGTGTAGTACTTCGTGCCGTCGAGCCGGTAGGACCCGTCCGCGCGGGGGCGCAGCACGGTGCGCGGCAGGTCGATGCTCGACCCGACCTCGGACCAGGCGTTGCCGGCGATCTCGCCGGCCACGAACCGGTCGAACCACACGCGCTGGTCACTGGACCGCGCGTGGTGCCAGAGCCGGTCCTCGACGAGCGCGAAGTGGCCACGGAAGGCCTGCGGCAGGTTGGCGTCGACGGCGGCGAGCTCGATCCACAGCCGGGCGAGGTCGACGAGGCCCACGCCGCCGCCACCGAAGGAGGCGGGCACGCGCAACGCGCCGAACCCCTCGGACTTGAGCAGCGCGACCGCCTCGACGGGGAGGTCACCGTCGAGCTCGCGCCGGAGGGCGCCCTCGGCGATGGCGTCGAGCACGGGCGCCCACTCGGTCCGGACGGTCGGTCGGACGCGGGTGGTGGGTCGGACACGCAGGGTGGTCATGGGTGGGTTCCTCCCGTTTTGTATAGTTACTTAGTAGACTTTAGTGAACACGATGCGGGAACCACGACACCCCGGCAGCAGGTTTTGCCGACCACCTCCGCCCGCGGGCGGACGAGAGCAGGAGCGACAGTGCGGATCGAACAGCTGGAGTACCTCGCGGCAGTGACCGAGCACGGCTCGCTGCGCCGGGCGAGCGAGGCGATGCACATCTCCCAGCCCGCGCTGAGCGAGGCGGTGACCAAGCTGGAGAAGGAGCTCGGCACCACGCTGCTCGACCGCCGGCGCACGGGCTCACGCATCAGCCGTCAGGGCCTGGACCTCCTCCAGAACATGACCGAGGTCCTCGAGGCGGTCGACCGGCTGCGGCAGGCGGCGGGCCAGCAGTCCGTACGCCGACGCGACCTGCGCATCGGCACCGTCAACACCGCGTCGTCGAGCCTCCTCGCGCCCGCGCTGCGCGACCTGCACGCCCGGCACGGCTCGGGTGGCGTGGAGGTGGTCAACGCCCGTGCGGTCGACATCCAGCAGGGCCTGGCGGAGGGCTCGCTCGACCTGGGCCTGGTCAACGTCCTCCCCGGCGACGAGGTGCCGGCGACCCTGGTCGCCGACAAGCTCATCGAGGGCACGCCTGTCGCCTGCCTGCGCGCCGACCACCCCCTGGCGGCCCAGGACGAGGTCGGCGTCGAGGACCTGCGCGCCGAGCCGCACGTGCTGATGCGACCGGGGTTCGTGATGCACCGCTACGCCCATCGCCTCTTCGCCGGCAGGCTTCCCGCGACGACGTACGCCACCGACGGCGCGGAGATGGGCAAGGCGATGGTCGCCGCCGGGCTGGGGATCTCGGTCCTGCCGGACTTCTCGATCGTCGCCGACCCGCTCGTGCGCGCCGGGGTGCTCACGACCCGCCCGATCCGGACCGACCAGACGACGGTCACGCTGCTGATGCTGCGCCGGCGCGCGGAGCGCACCTCGGAGCCGCTGCACGACCTGCAGGCCGCGCTCGTGCGCCAGGCGCGCGCCTACCTCGGGTCGCTCGAGCTGACGCCGGTGACGCCGATCAGCAGCCGTGCACGAAGTCTGTCAGCGCGCTGAGCTGGTCGGGGTCGGTCGAGGGGATCACGCCGTGGCCGAGGTTGAAGATGTGACCCTTGGCCGCACGGCCGGCCTCGACGATCTCGGCCGCACGCGCCGTCATGACCTCCCTGGGCGCGAAGACCAGGGTCGGGTCGAGGTTGCCCTGCACGACGCGGTCACCCACCAGCGGGATCGCCTGCTCCAGCGGCGTACGCCAGTCGACACCGACCACGTCGGCGCCGGCCTCGCCCATGAGGCCGAGGAGGTTGCTCGTGCCGACGCCGAAGTGGATGCGCGGCACGCCGAGCTCGCCGGCCGCCGCGAGCACGCGCTGTGAGTGCGGCATGACGGAGGCGCGGTAGTCGGCAGGGGTGAGCGCACCGGCCCAGGAGTCGAAGAGCTGCACGGCCGAGGCGCCCGCCTCGACCTGGATGCGGAGGTAGGCGGCGGCGATGCCGGCGATCTTGCGCAGCAGCGCGTCCCAGACGTCGGGGGCGCCGAACATCATCGCCTTGGTCTTCGCGTGCTCCTTCGACGGCCCACCCTCGACGAGGTAGGACGCGACCGTGAACGGCGCGCCCGCGAAGCCGATGAGCGGCGTGGCGCCGAGCTCGGCGGTCAGCTGGCGCACCGCCTGCGAGATGTAGGGCACGTGCTCGGCGGTGAGGTCGGGGATCGCCTCGACGTCCGCCAGCGTGCGCACCGGTGAGGCGACGACGGGGCCCACGCCCGGCTTGATGTCGAGGTCGACTCCGACGGCCTTGAGCGGCAGCACGATGTCGGAGAAGAAGATGGCCGCGTCGACGCCGTAGCGCCGAACCGGTTGCAGGGTGATCTCGGTGACCAGGTCGGCGTCCATGCAGGACTCGAGCATGCCGATCCCCTCGCGCACCTTGAGGTACTCCGGGAGCGAGCGGCCCGCCTGCCGCATGAACCACACGGGCGTGTGCGACGGCTCCTCGCCGCGCGCGGCCCTGAGGAAGGGGCTGTCGACCAGTCCGGGATGGGGGGCGGGAACGGCGTCGGTCACGGCAGAATCTTCGCAGGTCAGGCGGCGTGGCGGCACATCGGCAAGGCTGCGGGCTGGCCTACTCTGGACGAATGGTGGCCCGTCACGAGACCCACCCGGGCAGTGCTGCCGCGGCTGGGCCGGCTGAGTTCCGCGCGGCTGTGGAGTCGATGCGTCAGGCCTCGCTGCGCCCGGAGGTCTTCTGCGAGGAGATGCCCGCCCCGCAGCGGATCGCGCCCTGGTCGTCCGCGCTGAGCGGTGACGTCACGGTCGACGAGGAGGACCTCGGCACCGGCCGGCTGATCCTGCTGCACGACCCCGCCGGCAACGACGCGTGGGACGGCACCTTCCGCTGCGTGGCCTACGCCCGCGCCGACCTCGACCCCGAGCTCGGCGCCGACCCCCTGCTGGCCGCGGTCGGGTGGTCGTGGCTGACCGAGGCGCTGGAGGCCCACGGCGCCGACTTCCACGCCGCGTCGGGCACGGTCACCTGCGTCACCACCGAGAGCTTCGGCGGGATGGCCGACGAGCCCGGCACCGCCCAGGTCGAGATCCGCGCGTCGTGGACGCCGACGGTCGACGAGGCGGGCGCCCTCGACATGACGCCCCACGTCGAGGCCTGGGGCGAGCTGATGTGCACGGCCGTCGGCCTGCCGCCGGTGCCCGAGGGCGTCACGGCCATGCCGAGCCGGCGCGGACAGCGCGGCAGCTGAGCCGATGCCTGACACACCTGACGCCGAGCCCACCGCCACCGAGCCCGCCCCCGCCGAGCAGCCCGAGGCCGAGGCTCCTCCCGCTCCCCTGCTCGAACTGCGCGACGGCCTGCCCGACGTCGTGGACACCGACGAGGGCCTGGCCGAGGCCTGCGCGGCGCTCGCGGCGGCCACCGGCCCGGTCGCGATCGACGCCGAGCGCGCCTCCGGCTACCGCTACTCCAACCGGGCCTACCTGATCCAGCTCCGCCGCGAGGGCGCCGGCACCTGGCTGGTCGACCCGATCGGCATGACCACGCTGGCGCCGCTGCAGGAGGCCCTCGAGGGCGCCGAGTGGATCCTGCACGCGGCGACCCAGGACCTGCCCTGCCTGCGCGAGGTCGGGCTCACCCCGACCAGCATTTTCGACACCGAGCTCGCCGGCCGCCTGCTCGGCTACCCGCGCGTCGGCCTCGCGACCCTCGTGGAGACCGTGCTGGGCCAGCGGATGCGCAAGGAGCACTCCGCCGCCGACTGGTCGACCCGTCCCCTGCCGCAGCCCTGGCTCGAGTACGCCGCGCTCGACGTCGAGGTGCTGCTCGAGCTGCGCGAGCACATGATCGGCGCGCTCGAGGAGGCCGGGAAGGCCGAGTGGGCGCGCCAGGAGTTCGAGCACCTGCTGGGCTTCGAGCCGGCGGTGCGCCACGAGGCGTGGCGTCGTACGTCCGGGGTGCACCGGCTGCGCGGGCGCCGGGCGCTCGGCGCTGCCCGCGCCCTCTGGGAGGCCCGCGACGCGATCGCAGCCGAGCGCGACGTCACCCCGGGCCGGATCCTGCCCGACGCCGCGATCGTCGTGGCCGCCACCGCGATGCCGACCGACCGCCGTGCGCTGCTGTCGACGCAGGGCTTCCACGGTCGAGGCGCGAGCCGCTACGCCTCTACCTGGGTCGACGCGCTGCAGCGGGTCCGGGAGATGTCCGAGGACGAGCTCCCCTCCCGCGCCCCGCGCGGCGACGGACCGCCCCACCCCCGCACCTGGGCCGACCGCGACCCCGTGGCCGACCGCCGCTTCAAGGCGGCCCGTGAGTCGATGCTCAACCTGGCCGAGGTCCACCACCTGCCGGTCGAGAACCTGCTGACCCCCGACTACCTCCGCCGCCTGATGTGGGCACCGCCGGCGACCCGGGAGCCGGCCGACCTGGCCGACGCGGTGCGCGCCCAGCTGGCGGCCTACGGCGCCCGTCCCTGGCAGGCCGAGCTGGTCACCGGCGCCCTGGTGGGCGCGATCCTCGGGGCCGAGGCGGAGTAGCCGCTACTCGCTCGGTGACTCGCTGGGTGACTCGCTGGGTGACTCGCTCGGTGACTCCGAGGGCGACTCGGTCTCCTCGGGCGGCGCCAGGATCGTCCGCGAGACCTCGTCGATCTGCTCGGTGACCTGGTCGAGGTCGAGCACGCCGGGCGCGGTGACCAGGCGCTCGAGGAGCGGCGTCACGGCCTCGACCAGCGCCTCGCGCTGGTCGATGAAGGGCGGCACCTCCATGTAGCGGATGCTCGAGTTGAACACCTTGGAGTTGGCCGGCTCGTCCAGCGGGGCCAGGAACTCCGGGGACGCGGCGACCTGGGTGTTGGCCGGCACGATGTAGCCGGTCTCGGCGACGGTGGCGATGGCCTCGTCGGAGACGGCGTAGGCGATGAAGTCGGCCGCGTCGCCGGTCACCTCGGAGTCGGCCGACAGGCAGAGGCCGCTGATGTCGCCGACCGTCGCCCGGTTGTCGATGGTGGGCATCGGGAGGACGTCGAAGTCGAGGTCCTCGGCGTCGCGCAGCTGGGGCACGAGGTTGCGGAAGCCGGCCACCATCGCGAGCTCACCGCGCTTGAACAGCTGCACCGGCGTCGCGCGGGCTAGCTGGGCGTTGGTCGGCGTCAGGGTGGAGTCGCGGAGGATGGCCAGCGTCTGGCTCAGCGCCTCGCGGGTGCTGTCGTCGGAGAAGGCGAGCGACGTGGGCTCGCGGTCGTCGTCGAAGACCTTGCCGTCGCCGGAGTAGATGAAGGGCGCCAGGCCCTGGAGCGTGGGGTCGATCCAGATGCCGCGCCGGTCGCCGCGCCGGGACGCGAACCGCGCGGCCGCCTCGAACTGGGCGAGCGTCCAGCGGTCGCGGACGCCTTCGTCGTCGGCCGTGGGCACGTCGAGCTCGCGCCGCTCCATCTTGTCGAAGTCGACGAGGTCGGTGTTGTAGTAGATGACCATCGGGGAGACCGAGTAGGCCATGCACTGCAGCTCGTCGTCCATCGCGAACGCGTCGACGGCGTCGCGCGAGAAGCGGTCGCCGAAGTCGACGCCGCGCTCGTCGAGCAGCAGGCTCACCGGCTGCAGCGCGTCGGCGCCGACGAGCTGGTCGAGGTCGATGCGGGAGGTGAGGAAGGCGTCGGGCGCGTTGCCGGCGAGCACGTCCTCGAGGGCGGACTCGTGGTCGGGCCAGGACTTCAGCGTGACCTGCCGCGTCTTCGAGCTCGCGTTGAAGGAGTCGACGACGCTCTGGAAGGCCGCCACCTCCTCGTCGCTGCCGTAGGCGCCGAAGACGATCTCGCGCGGCTCCGCGGTCGTGGGCTGCTGCGTGGGCGAGCTCGCCGGCGAGGGGTCCGGGTCGCCGTCCCCCGTGCACGCGGCGGTCGTCAGGGCGACGGTCAGCGACGACGCGACGAGGGCGGTGCGACGGAGGAAGGAGCGAGACACGGCCAGACCCTATCGGGGCAGTCCACGACGAGCCTCGACGACGGCGGCGAAGATCGTCTCGTCGAGCGCGGCACCCTCACGGCGTACGCCGTCGCGCTCGAGGCGGAGCAGCCGGTCGAGCCGGACCTCGCTCGGGCGCCGCTGCGAGTCCCAGCCGCCGGTGCCGACGTCCATCCAGTAGCGGCCGTGGCGCGCCTCGTCGGCAGCGTCGCGGTCGTGGTCCTGGCTGCTGAGCATCAGGCCGGTCCAGCCGTCGCCGTCGGTGTCGAGCACCAGGACGGGCCGGTCCTTGCCCTGGCTCGGGTCGTCCTCGTAGGGCACCCACGCCCACACGACCTCGCCCGGGTCCGGCTCGCCGTCGATCTCAGGGGCGTAGGCCGAGGACGACTCGCCCTTCGGGAGCAGGCCGGCGAGGCGGGAGCGAAGCGTCATTGCTCGACCCTACGGCCCGTGGCGGGGCGAGCTCGCGGGAGAAGAATGTGAGTGCGCCGGACCGGGAGCGCCTCACGGCGCGTGGCCGCTCGTAGCGGCTTATTGTGGGACCCGGGGCTGCCACAGCCCGACGCACTCAGGGGACAGTGTAATTCCTCAGGCCAGCGTGTCCGTGATTTCCCCGTGTCCGGCGGCCTCCAGCTGCTCCGAGAGCGCCAGCATCCGGGTGATCTCGTCGTGGCCCGACTCGCCCAGGCTGGCGCGTCCGGCCGCGACGATCCGCGCGAACGCAGCCGCCCGGAACAGGGTGATCGCGAAGTCGCCACGCGCGATGCCGCGCAGCACGTCGTCGACCATGCGCCGCAGCTCGTCGGGACCCGGCGGGTCCTCGACACCCGCGACCACGCGGGCGACGTCGACGCGGCGCTGCCCGGCGTCGTACTCGGTGGCCACCCGCTCGGGGTCGGCGTGGACCCAAGACCGGAGCAGGAACAGCCGCCACAGGCTGCCGGCGAGCGTGTCGGCCGGCGCCCCGGACCAGACCTCGGCGAGGGTCTCGAGGCCCTCGCTCTCGGCCAGGTGCACGATGCGCTCGGCGACGGCGGGATCGTCGGACTCCCGGGCCCCGCGCACCAGCACGGTGGCCGCGAGGTCGCCGGCCTCGCGCAGCAGCGCCGGATCGGCGCCTCCGGCGATCTCGGCGAAGAACCCGGCGCCGGGGGTCATCGGGCGGTGGTGGGTGCGACCGGTCATCACGCCAGCCTAGGTGGGCCGGCGAGCCGGTCGAGGTGGTCCATCACGACACGCTGCACAGGCCACGCTGCACCGGCGCGGTTCGCGACGACGGTCCAGGTGGCCTCGCGCCGCGCGTCGTGGACGGACGTGAAGGAGACGCCGGCGTCCTGGCCGACGAGCTGCACGAAGCCCTCGGCCGGGCTGAGCCACAGTCCGAGCCCGTAGGACGTGCCGTCCTCGTCGGGCGCGCTGTGCGGCCGCACCATCTCCCGGACCGTGTCCGGGGCGACGATGCGTCCACCGAGCAGGGCCGGCCAGAAGCGGTGCACGTCGTCGACCGTCGTGAAGGCGCCCCCGTCGCCGCCACCGCGGACCGGCAGGTGGAAGACGTTGGACCGGACCTCGCCGTCCAGCTCCACGTAGCCGAGCGCGGCGTCGGCGGGCAGCGCGTCGGAGCGGAGGTACGCCGTCGAGCGCATGCCGGCCGGCTCGGTCACGCGGTCGCGCACGAGGTCGTGGAACGGCGTGCCCGATGCCCGCTCGGCGAGCAGGGCGAGGACGACGAAGCCCTGGTTGCAGTAGGAGAAGGCCGTGCCGGCGGCGAACTTCGTGGGGTGGCCCTCGAGCAGCGGGACGTAGGACTCGGTGTCGGCGAGCAGGTGCACCGAGACCGGCATCACGTAGGCGTCGCGGTCGAGGTCGACGTCCTCGTCGAGGTAGTCGCCGATCCCCGAGCGGTGGGACAGCAGGTGCTCGACGGTGACGTCGTCCGCGACGAGCGGGAGGTCGTCGCGGAGCCACTCGCGGGCCGGGGCGTCGAGCGAGAGCACGCCCTCCTCGACCAGCGACAGCACCGCGAGCGCGGTGAAGGTCTTCGACCCGCTCGCGACGGCGAGCCGGGTGTCGGGGGTCATCGACCGCCCGTGCGCCCGGTCGGCGAGCCCGAATCCCGCGCGCAGCACGGTCTCCCCCGCCACGTCCAGGCGGACGACCCCGGCGTACCCGTCCTCGACGAGGGCCTCGACCTGCTGCGCCAGCGCCACCTCCCCGCTCATGCGGCGAAGGCTAGTGCGCCCCTGCGGCGCGGGCCATCACCTTGCGGATGCGCTGGTCGCTGACCTTCGTGGCCGTGCCCAGCTGCTGGGCGAAGAGGGAGACGCGGTACTCCTCGAGCAGCCACCGCGACTCACGCAGGTGCTCCGGCAGCGGCTGGCCGTCCGGGAGCGCGGCGACCGCGTGGAGCCAGGCCTCCTGCAGCCCGGACAGCTGGTCCATCAGCTGGCGGTCGCGCGCGACCTGGGCGTCGAGGCGCTCACGGCGGTGCGTGACGGCCGCGAGGTAGCGCGGGTAGTCGCGCAGCCGCGAGGTGCCGGCCTCGCCGACGAAGCCGGGCGCCATGAGGCGGCTCACCTGGCCGCGCATGTCCGTGAGCGCGGGGAGCGTCATCAGGTCGGCGCGGCCGGAGATCGCCTTGTCGGTGCTGCGCCACGCCTCCAGCACCCGCATCACGTCGTGCACCGCGGCGCTGAGCCCGGTCGCGACGGCGTCGCGCGCGGCCGCGACCACGACGTCGTACGACGCCTCGTCACGCACCGTCGGACGCGCGTCGACGACCTCGCCGACGACCGCGGCCCGCAGGTCGGCGAGCAGGTCGCCCACGGAGGGGTAGGGCGAGCCGACGAGGGCGAGCTTGGCGCGCTGGTCGAGGCCGGCCGCGGCCAGCACGTCGTCCACCGACGGCGCCGGGCCGAGCGCCAGGAGCACCAGGCGGCGTACGCCGAGGCGGTGGTGCGCGGCGGCCTCCTCGGCCGTCGCGAGCACGCGCAGGCCCACGGTCGCGCCCTCGTCGACGAGGGCCGGGAAGCCCCGGACCTCGTGGCCGGCACGGCGCTGGACGAAGGACTCCTCGATCGTGCCGAAGGTCCAGCTGGTGGCTCCGGTCGCGGTGACGCCCGAGTCGGCGGCGACGTCGGCCATGGCCTGCTCGAAGGTGGGACGCAGCGGCTCCTTCAGCGCGTCGAGGTCCTTGCCCCGGCCGGCCTCAGCGCCCTCCTCGGTCAGCACGCGGTAGGTCGGCTGCAGGTGCGCCGGGACCTTGCTCCAGTCCCACGCTTCGCGGTCGATCACCAGGCTCCGGGTGCTGCGGGCGAAGCGCTCGAGCGCGTCGAGCAGGGGCTCCGCGCCCGGCGGGGTCGCGGCGAGGAACTCGCGCGCGGTGTTGGGGGCGGGCACCATCGCGATGCGCAGGTTCTTGGGCAGCGAGCGGATCAGCTCGGTCACGAGCTCCTCGCGCAGGCCGGGGACCAGCCAGGAGAAGTCGTCGGCCTCGATGCGGTTGAGGGTCGCGACCGGGACGTCGATGGTGAGGCCGTCGTCTGCGGAGCCGGGCTCGAAGTGGTAGCTGATCGGGAAGGTGAGGCCGGCCTCGTCGGAGTCCTGCCACTGCGTGGGGAAGTCGTTGGCGCGCACCTGGTCGGCGGTCTCGTGGGTGAGCATCGCCGGGTCGAAGGTGAGCAGGTCGGGGCGCTTCTGCCGCGCCCGCTTCCACCACTGGTCGAAGTGCTGGCCGCTCACGACCTCGGCACCCACGCGGGCGTCGTAGAAGTCGAAGAGCGTCTCCTCGTCGACGACGATGTCGCGCCGGCGGGCCCGGTGCTCGAGCTCCTCGGCCTCCTCCAACAGCCGGGTGTTCTCGGCGAGGAACCGGTGGCGCGAGTCCCACTCGCGCTGCACCAGCGCGTGGCGGATGAAGAGCTCCCGGGCGAGCGCCGGGTCGACCTTGCCGTAGGACACGAGCCGGTCGGCCACCAGCGGGACGCCGTACAGCGTGACGCGCTCGCGCGCCATCACCGCGGCGCGCTTGCGCGACCAGTGCGGCTCGGAGTAGGTGCGCTTGACCAGGTGGGCGCCCAGCCGCTCGGCCCACTCGGGGTTGATCGCTGCGTTCTGCCGGGCCCAGAGCCGGGAGGTCTCGACCAGCTCGGCGCTCATCAGGAAGCCGGGGTTGCGGCCCTTGAGCACGCTTCCGGGGAAGATCGCGAAGCGGGCGTTGCGGGCGCCGAGGTACTCGCGCATCGGCTTGCGCTCCCCCGGCTTGCCCTTCTCGCGCTCCTCGAGCGCGCCGATGTGGCTGAGCAGGCCGGACAGCAGGGCCTGGTGGATGCCGTCGTCGTCGGGCAGGTCGGAGGGCTGCCCGACGGCGAGACCCATCTCCTTGCACACCTGTCGCAGCTGGGACTCGTAGTCCTGCCACTCGCGGATGCGCATGTAGTTGAGGTGCTCGCGCTTGCACATCCGGCGGAAGGCGCTCGACGAGAGCTCCTTCTGCTGCTCCTTGATGTGCCGCCACAGGTTGAGCCAGGTGAGGAAGTCGCTGGACTCGTGCTTGAAGCGGGCGTGCAGCTGGTCGGCCTGCGCGCGCTGCTCCTCCGGACGCTCGCGCGGGTCCTGGATCGAGAGCGCGGCGGCGATGACGAGGACGTCGCGCACGCAGCCGAGGCGCTCGGCCTCGAGGATCATCCGGCCCAGCCGCGGGTCGATCGGGAGGCGGGCGAGACGTCGACCGACGTTCGTCAGCCGCGGACCCTGGGGCTTCCCCTGACCCCCGCGGGACGTCATACGGTCGGGGCGAGCGGTTGCCCCCTCCGTATGACTGTGCGCGGGGGGCTCGGCCGTGGAGACCGCGCCGAGCTCCTCGAGCAGGTCGGTGCCGGCCTTGACGTTGCGGCGGTCGGGCGGCTCGACGAAGGGGAAGCGGGCGATGTCCCCGAGGCGCAGCGAGGCCATCTGGAGGATGACGCTGGCCAGGTTGGTGCGCAGGATCTCGGGGTCGGTGAACTCGGGCCGCGCCTCGAAGTCCTCTTCCGAGTAGAGCCGGATCGCGATGCCCTCGGACACGCGCCCACACCGGCCGGAGCGCTGGTTGGCCGAGGCCTGGCTGATCGGCTCGATGGGCAGCCGCTGCACCTTGGTCCGCACGGAGTAGCGGCTGATGCGTGCGACGCCGGTGTCGACGACGTACCTGATGCCGGGCACGGTCAGTGACGTCTCGGCGACGTTGGTGGCCAGGACGACGCGGCGCACCGTCGACGGGTGGCTGGAGAAGACCCGGTGCTGGTCGGCGGCGCTGAGGCGGGAGTAGAGCGGCACGATCTCGAGGCGGTCGCTCTTCAACGAGTCGAAGGCGTCCGCCGTGTCGCGGATCTCGCGCTCGCCGGGCAGGAAGACGAGCACGTCGCCGGGCCCCTCGGCGGACAGCTCGCGGACCGCGTCGAGGATCGCCTCGGTCTGGTCGCGCTGGACCGGCTCGCCCTCCTCGTCGTTCTCGGGCAGCTCGAGCAGGGGGCGGTAGCGGACCTCGACGGGATACGTACGACCCGAGACCTCGACCACCGGGGCCCGGAAGTGCGCGGCGAAGCGCTCCACGTCGATGGTGGCGCTGGTGATGATGACCTTGAGGTCCGGCCGGCGCGGCAGCAGCCGCCTGAGGTAGCCGAGCAGGAAGTCGATGTTGAGGCTTCGCTCGTGGGCCTCGTCGATGATGATCGTGTCGTACTTGCGCAGGTCGCGGTCGCGCTGGAGCTCGGCCAGCAGGATGCCGTCTGTCATGAGCTTGATCCGGCTGGCCTTCGACGTCCGGTCGGTGAACCGGACCTGGTAGCCGACGACGTCACCGAGCTCGGTGCCGAGCTCCTCGGCGATCCGCTCCGCCACCGACCGCGCGGCGATCCGGCGGGGCTGGGTGTGCCCGATGAGCCCGCCGCCGTTGTCGCGGCCCGCGCCTCGGCCGAGCTCGAGGCAGATCTTGGGCAGCTGGGTGGTCTTCCCCGAGCCGGTCTCGCCCGCGACGATCACGACCTGGTGGTCGCGGATGGCCGCAGCGATGTCGTCACGGCGCGCGGAGACCGGAAGCTCGGCGGGATAGGAGATCTTCACAACGGGCGCCATTCTCGCCCACGGCGGCAACCCGGTTTCCCGCAGGACCTCCGCCGCTGCATTTCCACTCGAGCGAGTGGAACTTCAGGCGATGACGAGCGCGTTCACGCTCAGCTCCCGATGGACTTCCACTCGTGCGAGTGGAAATCCATCAACGGGGACCGGACGAGTCAGCTCGAGCTCGAGTCGTCGTCCTCGTCGGGCGGCGTCGTGGGCTGGAGCTGGCCGGGCACGCGTCCCGGGCCGCCGAAGCCCGGGCCCCGGTCGTCGCCGCCGCCGAGGTCGCGACCCGCCGGGCCGTGGCGCTCGCCCCAGCCGGGCCCGTCGCGGTGGTCGTCGGTCACGGCCTGCACCGCCGCCAGCCCGACGCCGCCGACGATCACTCCGGCCAGCGCCGAGGCGACGAGGGCGGCCATGCCGAACGACCGGTCGCCGCCCTCGGAGCGGCGCACTGTGCGGAGGCGCTCGCGGAACCCGCGGCGACCTGCCGCAGGCGCCGGGGCCGGCTCGGGACCACCCGCAGGAGCACCGGCCCCCGGTGCGGGCGGCAGCGTGGCGCCCGGGCGTACCGGCTGGGTCTCGTCGTCGGGCTGGGGGTCGGGGCGCTTGTCGTCGGTCATGGAGCGATCGTGCGCGCGGTGCCTGTGCGCGACCTGTGACCCGTCCCTGAGATCGCCCAGACTTCCTCGCCCCTGGATGTCGAGAACCCGCGGCCGGCTCCGTCCCCGGGGTGGACGCGGCCACAATGGGCCGCACCTGACAAGGAGGCCGAGATGCCGAAGTACCTCTTGCTCAAGCACTACCGAGGCGCCCCCGCCGGGGTCAACGACGTCCCGATGGACCAGTGGACGCCCGGGGAGGTCGACGACCACATCCAGTACATGGACGACTTCGCCGACCGGCTGCGGGAGACCGGCGAGTTCGTCGACGGACAGGCGCTTGCCCCCGAGGGCATGTGGGTCCGTCACGACGGTCCCGGCAGGCCGCCGGCGGTGGACGGCCCGTTCGCCGAGACCAAGGACCTCATCGCCGGGTGGATGGTGATCGACGTCGAGTCGCAGGACCGGGCGATCGAGCTCGCCGGTGAGCTCTCCGCCGCCCCGGGCCATGGTGGCAAGCCGATCCACGAGTGGCTCGAGGTGCGGCCGTTCCTGCAGCACCACTCCGAGACCATCGAGTGAGCCACCTCGTGGACGAGGCGGTCCTGCGCGGCGTCGTGCCCCAGGTCATCGCGATCCTCGTCCGTCGCGGAGCCGACTTCGCGACGGCCGAGGACGCGGTGCAGGACGCCCTCGTCGAGGCCCTGCGGTCGTGGCCCGACGCACCGCCGC
Organism: Nocardioides sp. N13(2025); assembly: GCF_051912545.1. GTDB lineage: Bacteria > Actinomycetota > Actinomycetes > Propionibacteriales > Nocardioidaceae > Nocardioides. The sequence goes on from NZ_CP196809.1 coordinate 2,859,403, forward strand.
GCGACCCGAAAGGCTGGTTGGTGACGGTCGCGTGGCGGCGGTTCCTCGACGTCGTACGCTCCGACACCGCGCGGCAGCGGCGGGAGCTCGCGGTCGACGGCGAGCCGGGGCCGGGGCCGACCGAGGCCGCCGACGACACCCTGCGCGTGTTCTTCCTCTGCGCGCACCCGGCGCTGTCGCCGACGTCCGCCGTCGCCCTGACGCTGCGCGCGGTGGCCGGCCTCACGACGCGACAGGTCGCCGACGCCTACCTGGTGCCCGAGGCGACGATGGCGCAGCGGATCAGCCGGGCCAAACGCACCGTGGCCGGGCAGTCGTTCGACCGGCCCGGCGACCTCGACACGGTGCGACGGGTGCTCTACCTCGTCTTCAACGAGGGCTACACCGGCGACGTCGACCTCGCGGCCGAGGCGATCCGGCTCACCCGCGAGCTCGCCCGCCTCAGCGTCGATGACGAGACCAGCGAGGAGACCGACGGCCTCCTCGCGCTGATGCTCCTCCACCACGCCCGACGACCGGCGCGGACCCGCGCGGACGGCAGCCTGGTGCCGCTGGCCGAGCAGGACCGCAGCCTGTGGGACACCGACCTCATCGAGGAGGGCGTGCGGATCCTGCAGGCGGCGCTGGCCCGCGGGCGGCGCGGCGAGCTCCAGCTGCAGGCCGCGATCGCCGCCCTCCACGCCGACGCCCGCACCGCCGAGGAGACCGACTGGGTGCAGGTCGTGGCGTGGTACGACGAGCTGCTGGCGCTGACCGACAGCCCGGTCGTGCGGCTCAACCGCGCCGTCGCCGTGGGTGAGGCGGACGGCGCCCGGGCCGGGCTCGCCGCGCTCGCCGAGGTCGACCCCGGGCTGCCCCGCCACCGGGCGGCAGCGGCGTACCTCACCGAGAAGGACGGCGACCTCGCGACGGCGGCACGCCTCTACGCCGAGGCAGCCGCGCTCGCGACCAACCTCGCCGAGCGGACCCACCTCACCAAGCAGGCGGGCCGGCTCCACCAGAGGCTGCCCTGAGGACAGGATCCTCACAGCAATCCCACAGGAATCCCCGGCAGGATGCTGCCCATGCAGCAGCTCACCCGCCCCGACGGGTCTCCCGTCCGCGTGCTCGTCGTCGACGACGAGGTCAACATCGCCGAGCTCCTCGCGATGGCGCTGCGCTACGAGGGCTGGGACCTCCAGATGGCCCACAGCGGCCGGGACGCCGTCGCCACGGCGCGCGACTTCCGCCCCGACGCGGTGGTGCTCGACATCATGCTGCCCGACTTCGACGGCCTCGAGGTGCTGCGCCGGATGCGCGCCGACGGCAACGACGTGCCCGTCCTCTTCCTCACCGCCAAGGACGCGGTGGAGGACCGGATCGCCGGGCTGACCGCCGGCGGCGACGACTACGTCACCAAGCCGTTCTCGCTCGAGGAGGTCGTCGCGCGGCTGCGCGGGCTGATCCGTCGCGGCGGCACCGCGGCCCAGGCCGACGCCCGCAACGTGCTCGTGGTCGGCGACCTCACCCTCGACGAGGACAGCCACGAGGTGCACCGCGGCGGCGACGAGATCAGCCTGACCGCGACCGAGTTCGAGCTGTTGCGCTTCCTCATGCGCAACCCGCGCCGCGTGCTCAGCAAGGCGCAGATCCTCGACCGCGTGTGGCAGTACGACTTCGGCGGGCAGGCCAACGTGGTGGAGCTCTACATCTCCTACCTCCGCAAGAAGGTCGACGCCGGGCGCGAGCCGATGATCCACACCATGCGCGGCGCGGGCTACGTCCTGAAGCCGGCGCCGTGAGTGGGCTGCGCCCTCGCTCCCTGACCCTCACCGCCCGCCTCGTGGCGGTGGTCGTGGTGCTGGTCGCGGTGTCTGCGCTGCTGATCGGCACCGCCACGACGCTGGCCATGCAGCACAACCTGGACCAGCGCCTCGACGCCGACGTGCGCGATGCCGCGCGCTTCGCCGTCGGCCCGCGCCGGCCGGATCGCGACGGCGACGACTTCGGTCCCGGCCAGCAGTTCGGGTCGCTGGAGGCCTACTACCCCGACTCCGGTCAGCCCTGGGGCCTCGTGCTCTCGGAGCAGGAGGGCGAGGGATTCTCCGCCTCGACGGCCCTCGACGAGGCCCAGCTCGGCGCGCTGGACGGCCTCGGCGCGGACCGCGACCCGCAGACCGTCGACCTCCCCGACCTCGGCAGCTACCGGGTCCTGGTGACCGACGTGCCCGGCGGGACCGTGGTCGCCGGGCTCCCTCGCAGCGAGGTGCGCGAGACGGTCGAGCGGCTCGTCCAGCTCGAGCTGCTGGCCAGCCTGCTCGGCGTGCTCGCCGCGGCCGGGGTGGGCACCTGGGTCGTACGCCGCCAGCTGGCGCCGCTGCGCGAGGTCGCGGCCACCGCCCACCGGGTCGCCGAGCTCCCGCTGGCCTCCGGCGACATCCAGATCGCCGAGCGGGTCCCCGCGCGGCTCACCGACGAGGGCACCGAGGTCGGCCAGGTGGGGTCGGCGCTCAACACGATGCTCGACCACGTCGAGGCGTCGCTGGCCACGCGGCACCGCAGCGAGCAGCAGGTGCGGCAGTTCGTCGCCGACGCCTCCCACGAGCTGCGCACGCCGCTGGCCACCATCGCCGGCTACACCGAGCTCGCCCGCCACCGCCCGGAGACGGCGGGCACCGCCCTCGCCAAGGTCGAGACCGAGTCGGCACGGATGACGGCGCTGGTCGAGGACCTGCTCCTGCTGGCGCGGCTCGACGCGGGCCGACCGCTCGACCGCAGGCAGGTCGACCTCTCCCGGCTGCTGCTCGAGGCCGTCGACGACGCCCGGGTGGTCGACCGCGAGCGCTCCTGGCGGCTCGCGCTGCCCGACGAGCCGATCACCGTCACCGGCGACGCGGCCCGGCTGCACCAGGTGGTGACCAACCTGCTGACCAACGCGAGGAAGTACAGCCCCGCCGGCAGCACGATCACCGTCACCGGCACGCCACGGGGCTTCACCGTCCACGACGACGGCCCCGGCTTCCCCGCGGACCTCGCGCCGCGCGCCTTCGAACGCTTCGTCCGGGGCGACGCCGCCCGCACGCGGGCCGGCGGCGCGGGCCTCGGGCTCGCGCTCGTCCGGGCGATCGTCGAGGCGCACGGCGGCACCGTGGCGCTGGCGAGCTCGCCGGGCGACACGAGCATCACGGTCCGTCTCCCAGCGGCACCTGTCCAGGACGGTAACTCCGAGTTACAGTCTCGCGCATGAGCCTGAGATCCGTCGCAGACAAGGTCGTCGTCATCACCGGCGCCGGCTCCGGCATCGGCCGGGCGCTGGCCGTCCGCGCTGCCCGCGGCGGCGCCCTGCTCGCGCTGTCCGACTGGGACGCCGAGGGCCTCGCCGGGACCGTGCGGCTCGTGGAGCACGCCGGCGCGGCCAAGGTGCGCCACGACGTGGTCGACGTCTCCGACCGCGACGCCGTACGCCAGTGGGCGGCTTGGGTCGTCGAGGAATTCGGGCGCGTGAACCTGGTGTTCAACAACGCCGGGGTGACGGCCACCGGCGACTTCACCGACCTGACCTACGACGACCTCGACTGGATCGTCGGCATCAACTTCTGGGGCGTCGTCTACGGCTCGAAGGAGTTCCTCCCCCACCTGATCGCCTCCGGCGACGGCGCCCTGGTCAACATCTCCTCGCTCTTCGGCCTCGTCTCGGTGCCGGGACAGTCGGCCTACAACGCCACCAAGTACGCCGTTCGCGGGCTCACCGAGGCCATCCGCGAGGAGATGCTGGTCGCCGGGCACCCGGTCACCGTGACGTGCGTGCACCCGGGCGGCATCAAGACAGGGATCAGCCGCCACGGTCGCAAGGCCGCGGGCCTCGACGGTGCCCGGATCGACGCGCTCTTCGAGAAGAAGCTCGCGAAGATGTCGCCCGACCGCGCCGCCGCGATCATCCTCGACGGCGCGCTGGCCGGGAAGGCGCGCGTGCTCGTCGGCCTCGACGCCCACGTGATCCACCAGTTCGCCCGGCTCGCCGGCGCGCGCTACCAGGACGTCGTCGCCCGGGTCGCCTCCCGCATGCCCCTCCGCTGACCGGGCAGTTCCTCGCGCTGCACGGCGCCGAGCGGGCAGTTCCTCGCGCTGCACGGCGCCGAGCGGGCAGTTCCTCGCGCTGCACGGCGCCGAGCGGGCAGTTCCTCGCGCTGTGTCCCACTCCTCAGCGTGAGCAAGTGCCCGGTCGACGTTCCTCAGCGCGAGCAAGTGCCCGGTCGACGCTCCTCAGCGCGAGGAAGTGCCCGGTCGACGCTCCTCAGCGCGAGCAAGTGCCCGGTCGACGCTCCTCAGCGCGAGGAAGTGCCCGGTGACCTAGGGTCGGGAGCGTGAGCACGCACGCCCCGGGCACCCCGATCCGCTGCGAGATGTCGAAGTGGGGCGACCGGCCGCACTGGCGGTTCGAGGGGATCCACCTCGGGTCCGACGAGCACGGCGAGTGGCTCGGGTTCCCGGCGGGCACCCACAACCGCCGCCCCGGCTACGAGTTCCACTCCGAGGTCGACTGCGTGACATTGGTGCCTGCGGGTGGCTGGTACGCCGCCACCTTCCACGCGCCCGGCATCTGGTGCGACCTCTACATCGACGTCACCACGCCCGGGGAGTGGCACGGCGACGTGCTCCGCGCCGTCGACCTCGACCTCGACGTGATCCGGATGTCCGCCGAGCCGTCGACGTCGACGCGGTCCGCCCCGCAGAACCTGTCCGCCGGCCCCGGCGAGACGTTCGTCGACGACGAGGACGAGTTCGCCGAGCACCAGGTCGCCTTCGGCTACCCCGCCGAGGTGGTCGGCGCCGCGCAGGCCAGCTGCGACGAGCTCGTCGCGGCCGTCCGCGCCGGCCTCCCGCCGTACGACGGAGCGCACCGGCGCTGGCTGGACGAGCTCACTCGCCTGACGCCGTCGTCCTCCTGAGCGCGCGCCGCTCCGCGCGGGTCATGGCGCGGAACGGGCCGACCAGGCGGGGGCCGGCCAGCCGGTTCTCCAGCTTGCGGGCCTCCCGCTTCAGCGGCTGGGCGACGTACTCCCCCAGGATCACGCCCGACGCCAGTGCGATCGCGACCGAGATCGCGGTCATCAGCGCGAGGATCCCCTGGGAGACGAGGTAGCCGCCGTCTGCCAGCCACGTGAGGCCGCGGTAGATCGATAGGCCGGGCAGGAACGGCACGATCGCCGGCACCGCCACCACGAGCGGCGGCACCCGCACCCGCCCCGCGACGGCATAGGCCACGAGGCCGATGAAGAACGCCGCCGCACCTGCGGCGGCCGCCCGGCCGAAGCCGTTGACCGAGACGGTCTGCGAGATGAGGGCCGCGATCGCGGTGATCACGGCGATCGGCAGGACGGCCCGGCGCGGGGCGTAGCAGGCCACGCTGAAGGCGGCCGACGACACGGCCGCACCCGCGAGGATGGCGGGCAGGTCGGAGTAGTCGCCGATCTGCCCGGGCACGAGCCGGCTGAGCTGGAGGCCGACGCCGTTGGCCACCGAGATGCCGAGCGCGACGCCCGCGATGATGCCGGCGGTCGCCATCATCGCCTCGATCAGCCGGGCGCTGGAGGTGAGGTAGAAGCCGGTGAGCGCGTCCTGCACGGCGCCCATCAGGCCGATGCCGGCGAGGAGCATGATGATGTTGGCGGTCACGACCAGCGACGGGTCGACGTCGATCGGGGTCGCGGCGACCCCCGCCGCCAGCAGCGTGGCGATCGCGCCCCCGGCCACCTGGAGGTAGAAGAACGGCAGCCGCCTCCGGGCCAGCACGATCTGCACCCGGTCGATCAGCGCGGCCGCCAGCGCGGCCACGGCCGACACCACGACGCCACCACCGAGGAACACGCCGACCGCCGCGGCCATCACCGCCCAGGTGAGCGTGACCGCCCACCGGGGGAAGGCGTGCCCCAGCGAGATGATCGTGGCCATCCGTGAGCGGGCGAGGAAGAGGTCGGCCTGGTCGGTGAGGATGTCGCGGACCAGGTGGTCGACCGCGGTGAGGTCCTCGTAGTCGATGTCGCGCTGCTGGACGTGGCGCAGCATCAGCATCGGCACGTCGTCGAGCGCGCGCTGGTAGCTCATCGACAGGGCCGTGAAGGTCACGTCGATCTCGGCGTGGCGCAGGCCGAGGTGGTCGGCCACCGAGCGCATCGTCGCCGTCACGTCGGCCGCGCCGGCGCCGGAGGACAGCAGCATCTCGCCGATCCTCAGGCACAGATCCATCGTCAGGTGGATCTCCCGCGTCCGCTCGGCGGCGGCCTGCTCCTCGCTGCTGCCCTCACCGGAGGTGAGCCCGTGCTGCTGGTCCACGCGGCCATGCTCGCACCGGTCGTGCATCCGTCGACACAGGGGTGATCCTCTCCCGTGTGCCGCTCCCTAGAGTGAGGTCATGCGCATCGACTTCCACGCGTCGCCGAAGCCGACGCTCGGCGTGGAGTGGGAGTTCGCCCTCGTCGACCGGGTCAGCCGCGACCTCGTGAGCGTCGCCTCCGAGGTGCACGAGCTGGCCGGCGGCCGGATGGACACGCCCGAGCGGCTGCACAAGGAGCTGCTGCGCAACACCGTGGAGGTGGTGACCGGCATCTGCGACACCGTCGGGGAGGCCACGCACGACCTGCGCGAGACCCTCGCCGTCGTCGCGCCCGCTGCCGCCGAGCTCGGCGTCGACCTCCTCGGTGCCGGCTCGCACCCCTTCGCCGACTGGTCCCACCAGCAGCTCACCGAGGGCCACCGCTACGAGGAGCTGATCAACCGCACCCAGTGGTGGGGTCGGCAGATGCTGATCTGGGGCGTCCACGTCCACGTCGGCATGCCCGAGCGCGACCGCGTGATGCCGGTCCTGGCCTCGATGCTGACGACCTACCCCCACCTGCTGGCGCTCTCGGCGAGCTCACCGATCTGGGCCGGCCAGGACACCGGCTACGCCTCCAACCGGTCGTTGATGTTCCAGCAGCTCCCCACGGCCGGCCTGCCGTTCACCTTCGACACCTGGGCCGAGTTCGAGAAGTGCATCGAGGACCAGACGACGACGGGGATCATCGAGTCGATGTCCGACATCCGCTGGGACCTGCGCCCGGCGCCGCGCCTCGGCACGCTGGAGAACCGGGTCTGCGACGGGATGTCCGACCTCGCGGAGGTCGCGGCCGTGACCGCCCTCGTCCACTGCCTCGTCGTCGACCTCGACACCCGCCTCGCCGCGGGCGAGACGCTGCCGACGCTGCCGCCGTGGCAGGTGCAGGAGAACAAGTGGCGTGCCGCGCGCTACGGCCTCGACGCGATCGTCATCCTCGACGACAGCAACCGTGAGCGGCTCGTCACCGAGGACCTCGACGACCTCCTGGAGAGGCTGACGCCCGTCGCCCGGCGCCTCGGCTGCGAGTCCGAGCTGCGGACCGTCGCCGACATCCCGCGGCGCGGGGCGTCGTACCAGCGGCAGCGGGCGGTCGCCCGCGAGTCCGGTGGCGACCTGGTCGCGGTCGTCGACGCGCTCGTCGCCGAGCTCGCCCACTCGCTGTCCTGAGGCCCGACCGACCACGTCACACGCCTGACCCTTGTGGTGGCCGACCTCCGGACGAGAGGATGCCCGGACCTTCCAGCCCGGGAACGAGGACTACCAGTGGTCAACCCGATCGATCCGACTGCGACCGGGTTCCTGCTCGCCGAGAACCGCCAGATGCCGATGCACGTCGGCGGGCTCCAGCTCTTCGAGAAGCCGGAGGGCGCCGGGCGCAGCTACGTGCGCGAGATGTACGAGCAGATGCGCGACGTCGACGAGATCGCCCCGCTCTTCCTCAAGCACCCGCACCGCTCCGCGCGTACGGCGGGCCAGCTGGTGTGGCAGCCCGACGAGCACTTCGACATCGAGCACCACGTCCGGCACAGCGCGCTGCCCAAGCCCGGCCGCATCCGCGAGCTGCTGGAGCTGTGCTCGCGGCTGCACAGCACCCGCCTCGCGTGGGAGCGGCCGCTGTGGGAGGCCCACGTCATCGAGGGCCTGCGCGACGGCCGGGTGGCGATGTACACCAAGACCCACCACGCCCTCGTCGACGGCGTCTCCGCGATGCGCCTGCTGGCCAGCGTGCTGTCCACCGACCCCGACGAGCGCGACATGCCCGCGCCCTGGGCGAAGCGCCCGTCCCGGCCGCGCGCCGTCGAGCCCAGTGACGGCCCGTCCCTCGTCGACGTCTCGGCCGCCACCGTGCGTACGGCGCTCGCAATCGCGTCCGAGGCCGCCGGGATGCCCGGCGCGCTGATCCGCACCCTCAACAAGAGCGTGCGCAACGAGACGTCCGCGCTCTCGCTCTACGCCCCGCGCACGATGCTCAACCAGAACATCACCGGCTCACGTCGCTTCGCCGCCCAGGACTGGCCCGTCGAGCGGCTGCGCGGCGTCGGCAAGGCCACCGGCACCACCATCAACGACGTCGTGCTGGCGATGGTCAGCGGCGCGATGCGCACCTACCTCGCCGAGCTCGACGCCCTGCCCGAGACGACGCTGGTCTCGATGGTCCCGGTGGGCCTCAACGCCAAGCAGTCGCAGCTCGCCTCTTCCGACGGCGGCAACGCGGTCGGTGCCGTGATGGTGCAGCTCGGCACCCACCTGCCCGACCCGGCCGACCGGCTGGCGGCGATCCACCGATCCATGCTCGACGGCAAGGAGGGGCTCTCGGCGATGACGCCGACGCAGATCCTCGCGATGAGCGCGCTGGGCCAGGCTCCGGCCATCCTCGGCCCGATCTTCCGGATGCAGGGCATCGTGCGACCGCCCTACAACCTGATCGTCAGCAACGTCCCCGGCCCGCGCACGACCCACTACTGGAACGGCGCCAAGCTCACGGGCACCTACCCCCTCTCGATCCCGATCAACGGGATGGCGCTCAACATCACCTGCACGTCCTACGACGGCAAGATGTGCTTCGGCCTCACCGGCTGCCGTCGCACCGTCCCGCACCTGCAGGTGCTGCTGCAGCACCTCGACGACGAGCTCGCGGCCCTGGAGAGGGCCGCTGGGGTCGGCTGACGCGATCACCGGGTACCCGGTGATCGCTGAGGTTCTCGACCGTTGCAACGGGCGATAACCCGAGGAGTCACCGGGTACCCGGTGTTTCCAGCACGTCCAGCCCGCCGCCGACCTGCTCGGCGACCGCGGCCAGCCGGGCGCGGGTGATGTCGGCGACGGTCGCCAGGCCCGCGAGCCGGGCGTTGGACCCCTCGCGGGTCGGCTCGGTCGAGTTGATGCTGATGCAGCGGCGACTGCCGCCGTCGGCGACGTTGGCGAGCGCCACCGCGTGACCGGTGGTGCCGCTGCCGGCGAACGGGTCGAGCACCACGACGTCGTCGGGCAGGGTCGCGAGGATCCGGCGCACCAGCCCGGTGGGCTTCGGCGACTCGAAGACGTGGCCGAGCAGCGCCTTGAGCTCGGCGACCGCGGTGTCGGTCGAGCCGATCTCCTCGGCCAGCCAGATGGTGCGGAGCTTCTTGCGGCGCCCGCCCTCGCGGTGCAGCCAGTCGCGCTGGAAGATGTCGGCCCGCTCGCCGGTGCGCCCGCGGATCACCCGGCACTCGAGGTCGTCGGGCCGCTCGTCCACCCGGGGTCGCGACCAGCGCCACACCGCCGGGCGACCGTCGCCGAAGACGGGCGTGAGGGCCTGGCTGCCGGGGAACTCGGCGGTCGCGACGCGACCGGTCACCGGGTCGCCGTGGAGCGCGAAGTGCAGGGTCGGCGCGGTGAGCGGGTTGAACTTCTTGTTGGTGTTGCGCAGCGGCAGGTAGCGGAAGCGGCGGCCGTCGGGGCTGGTCAGCGGGAAGTCGGCCTCGTCGACGGACTCGGTCGTGCTGCCGTCGACCGCGCAGGTCGGCAGGTGCCGGGCGTAGGCCAGGACGTACTCGTGGCTGGTGGCGAACCCGCGCCCGAGCTGGCGGCCCTTGGGGTTGAGGTTGACCACGATCTGCGCGAGGAAGTTGGCCTCGCCGAACACCTCGTCCATCAGCAGCCGCAGGTGGGCCGCCTCGTTGTCGTCGATGCTGACGAACACCGCACCGTGGGGCGCGAGCACCTCTCGTACGGCCTCGAGCCGCGGCCGCATCATCGCGGTCCAGGCGGCGTGCCGGCCGGCGTACGGGTCGGCGTGCGAGTCGTCGCGGAAGCGGTCGGCGTAGGCGAAGTCGTTGCCGGTGTTGTAGGGCGGGTCGGTGTAGACGAGGTCCACCGAGCCCGGCGCGAGCCGCGGCAGCACGTCGAGGTTGTCCCCCGCGATGAAGGTGTTCCACGGGGTCGGCTCGGCGGGCACGGGTCGCAGCCTAGCCCCGACCCGCTGATCCCAATTTTCCCACCAGTCCCACCACGTCCTTTACTGTGGAGCGCGTGCCTGTCTTCACGAGCCGCCCCGCCCTCCCCCAGCTGACGCGTGCCCGCGCGCTCACGGTCGCCACGGCGGGGGTGCTCGTCGCCGGCCTGGCAGTCGCCCCGTCGGTCGCGGACGACGGAGGCACCGGCGCGGACGCCACCTCCGCCCGCGCCTCCGGCTCCACCTCAGGAGCGAAGGGCTACCGCGGCCGCAACCAGACCTCGGACGGCAAGCCCGGCGTCGTCGTCGGCCCGCCGGTCAACCTGCGCGGACGCGCGGCCCAGGTCAAGAACGACGTCAGCTACGAGATCGCGCCGGGCGTCGTCCTGCGCGAGTGGGACCAGGTCGACGGGCGCCAGCCGGTCGGACAGGTCCGGATGAACCTGGTCACCGTCAACCTCGACGCGGCGAACATCAGCTTCGAGGAGCTCTCGCCCACCTACGTCACCAGCCGGCGCAAGGTCAGCCAGTACGGCCGCTGGAACAGCGCCCTGACCACGGTCAACGGCGACTTCTTCGACATCGGCCGCACCGACTCGCCCCTGGGCGTCACCATCAACCGCGAGCACGGCGTCCTCGGCGGGTCCCGCGACGGCTGGATCCCGGGCGTGAACTCCACGCTGTGGTTCGACGACGCCGGCCCGCACGTGAGCCCGCTGAGCGTGCAGTACACGATCCGCCAGCGCCGCCAGTGGACCGTCAGCGGCATCAACCACTACCGGGTGCCGGCCGGCCAGATCGGCGTCTACACCTCCGACTGGCACCGCACCGAGGGCTACCAGGTCACCGGCGGCAAGAAGCGGGCGCGCGAGGTCGTGCTCCGCAAGAACCGGGTCATCTCCAACCGTCCCAAGCTGTCCGACGGTCGCAAGATCAAGAAGAGGGACCGGGTGCTGATCGGCGTCGGCCGCGCCGCCGGCCAGCTCAAGACGCTCAAGCGCGGCAAGAAGATCACGCTGTCCCAGCGCATCGAGGGCGGCAAGCCGACCGTCGCGATCAGCGGCGACCGCCCCCTCCTCGTCAACGGCGTACGCACCGTCATCAACAACACGATCGCGCACCCGCGCACCGCCGTCGGCATCGACGCCGACGGCCGCAAGCTGCTCATCCTCGTCGTGGACGGACGTTCGACGGTGAGCCGCGGCTACACGATGGTCGAGCTCGCCGACATCATGACCGCGCTCGGCGCGGAGAACGCGATCAACCTCGACGGGGGCGGGTCGTCGGCGATGTACTCGCGCAACGGCACCGGCGCGATGGCGATCGTCAACGAGCCCTCCGACGGCAACGAGCGCTCGGTGGCCAACGCCTTCGGCGTCGTCTACCACGCCGAGCTGCCGCCGGTGGTCCCGATCCTGCCGACGCCGACGCCGACGCCGCCCGTGGCGCCCACGCCTCCCCCCGAGCCGACCCCGATGACTGCTCCCTGACCTAGCGCTCGCAGTTCCGCTCGCGCTCGGCGGTGCAACGGTCGCGTCCGGCCCCGCCGGACGCCGAGTCCCGGCCGCCGCCGCCCAGGAGGCGGTCCTTGCCGGCGCCACCGACCAAGAGGTCGCGGCCACCGCCGCCGCGGAGCACGTCGTCACCACCGTTGCCGGCGACGGCGTCGTCGCCCCGACCACCCTTGACGACGTCGTGGCCGCCGCCGCCCGAGACCGTGACCGCGCGGGACGAGGTGATGCACACCAGGTCGTTGCCGCCCCGGGCCAGCACCTTCCGCGACCTCCCCGACACGATGACGTCGTCGCCCGCGGTCCCGACCATCTTCGTCTTCGAGCCGACCTGGGTGGCGACGCGGCCCTGGCACGTCTGGTCCGCCACGGGGACGGGTGCGCCGGGCGGCGTGCCGGGAGGCGGGGGTGCCGCCGGTGACAGCCCGCCGCCGGTGCACGAGCCCGTGCCGGAGTCGGTGAACGTGCTCCCGGCGATCGGCAGGAAGGACCAGTCGTAGGTGCCCCGCCCCAGCGTGAGCCTCAGCACGCCGAACGTCGTCGCGTCGCGCACCTGGCTGTCCGGCTCGGCCTTGTGGAAGCTGCTCAGCTCCTCGCCGCCCGTGCCGACGGTGAACTGGCGGATCCCCTTGCCGGGGTCGGCGGCTCCGGACGCGTCCTGGGCCGCGAACCGCTCGTAGACGTGCTCGTGCCCGTTGATGACCACCTCGGCCCCGTCGTCGTACAACGCCTTCCAGAACGCGCGGGACGACGCGGCGCTCGCCGGAGGCGTCGTGCCGTACGTCGAGCTGAAGCGCGGGTGGTGCCACATCGCGAGGGTGCAGGCGCGCTTGCTGGCCGCGAGGTCCGCCCGCAGCCACTGCTCCTGCGGCGACCCGGCCCCGCACCCACCCACGAAGGCGCAGTTGCTGTTGAGCACGACCACGTGCCAGTCGGTCCCGACGTCGTAGCTGTACCAGCCCTCGCTGGGGTTTCCGGCGGCGGCGCCGAAGTAGGCGAAGTACGCCGCGGCGCCCGGGGTGTTGTAGTCGTGGTTGCCGGCCACGGGACGCGTCCGGTCCTTGAAGGCGCCCCACGTGGGGCCGTAGCAGTTGGCGAAGTCGGCGGTGGTGCCGTCGGGGTAGGCGTTGTCACCCAGGGTGAACACGGTGCCGGGCGTGGCGTTGACCAGGGCCGCGGTCGCGCTGTCGAAGCTGCCCTTGCACTCCGCGATGTCCCCGGCCCCGACCAGCACCGCGTCACCCTCGGCCCTGAGCTGCTGGACGGCGTCGCGCTGGTCGGTGCCCGGAGCCGCCTGGGTCGGCGGTGCGCCGCTCCACGCGAGGAGCAGCAGCGCCACGAGGGCCAACGAGGGGTGCCTCGCCGTCCGGACGAGCCTGATGCCGCGTGCGGAGGAAACCTGTGTGTTCGCCATGAGGGTGCTCCCTGCGGTGCCGGCCGAACAGACGGACGTCTGTTCACGGTAAGGCGGGCCGCGGGGCCCCGCTACCCCCGATCGGGGGGTTGCTCAGGCGTCGGGCGCGGCGAAGACGACGACGTAGGTCATCGGCGCCAGGCACTGGATGGTGCTCTTGGGCATCTGCGGCACGACCTCGAAGCCGGCCTCCCCCGCGTCGATCGCCACGCTCCGCGGTCCCTCGCACCCGACGGCGACGACGGCGCCGTAGGGGGTGGCGCCGGGCGCGGCCTCCGCCACGTCGGCCACGGTCGCCCTCACCGTGTCGCCGAAGCCACCCTCGAGCTGGCCGACGAAGTCGGAGACGGCCCCGTCGGTGTCGAGGGCGAACGCCAGAGTGGACGCGGACCCGCCGCCCTCGGTGGCGTGCACCACCGTGGCCTCGGTGACCCCGGCCGACCCGGTCGCGGGGATCGTCGTCCGGCCGCCCTCCCCGGTCTCCGGAGCAGGGCTCGTCTCGGTGGGCGTCTCCGAGGTGGGCTCGTCCGACGGGGAGGGAGTGCTCGAGGCCGACGGGTCGGTGGCGGTGTCAGTGGCGGTGTCGTCGCCGCAAGCCGCGAGGCTCGTCGCCAGGACCAGCCCGGTGACGAGGGCCGTGAGGGACCTGGTCCCGCGGGCGCCCGAGCGGCGCGGGGAGGACGTCTTCGGAGTAGTCATGGTTGTTCGACGATAGCCAACGTGCGCCGGCTCCCCCGTCAGGCTCGTCGTCTTCTGGCAGGCTGGGGGCCATGAGTGAGGAGCCGGTGCGTGAGGCCGTACGTGCCTATGCCGCCCGGCAGCCGCAGCTCGCAGCCGCGACGGCGGGCTACGTCACGTTGATCCGCACCCTGCTCGACGACGCCGGCATCGACTACCTCAGCGTCACGGGCCGCACCAAGAGCGTCGCGTCGTTCGCCGCCAAGGCCAACCGCGTCGAGGGAGCCGGCCTGCTCTACCCCGACCCGCTCGAGCAGATCACCGACCAGATCGGCGTCCGCGTGATCACCTACGTCCACAGCGACGTGGCGGCCGTGGCCGAGCTGCTGGCCGACGAGCTCACCGTCCTCGACGACCGCGACCTGGGCGAGGAGACCGCACGGTCGGGGCGCTTCGGCTACGCCAGCCGCCACCTGCTCGTGCAGGTACCGGACGACGAGCCGGCCGGGCACGAGGAGCTCGCCGGCGAGCGCGCGAGCGTGCAGGTGCGCACCGTGCTGCAGCACGCGTGGGCGGAGTTCGAGCACGACATCCGCTACAAGGGCAACGTGCCCGAGGACGCGGCGGCCGACCTCGACCGCCGCTTCACCCTCGCGGCCGGGCTCATCGAGCTCGCCGACCGCGAGTTCGCCACGATCCGCGAGCGGATCCAGGCGGCCGCGCCCGGCAGCCCGACCGAGGCCGAGGCCGACCACATCGTCGGCCAGGAGCTCGCCACCTTCCTGGCCGGCCACTACAGCGACGCGGGCTGGTCGCACACCGACCACTACGACTGGATCGCCGACCTCCTCGCCCAGCTCGGGATCGACACGATCGACGACCTCGCCGACCTGCTCACCTCGGTGGACGCCGACGCCGTGATCCGGCGGATGGGCTACCGCTACCCCGCCGGCGCCGTACGCCGCCTCGACGACGCGCTGCTCGCGATCTTCGGCGAGCAGTACGTCACCCTGACCGGCAACAGCCACCGGGTGCCGCTGCTGCGGGCGCGGCTGGAGAAGCTCTCGACGCCCGAAGGCTGAGATCCGCGCTCAGGCACGCCCCCTAGGGTTGCCGCATGAGCCGGCCGTCGTGGACAACAGCTGCCCCCCTGCTGGCCATCGTGGCCGTCGTCCCTGCCTGGTTCGCCCACCCCGAGGGGGCCGTGGTCCTGGGCCTCCTGGCCGTGCTCCTGGTCAGCGCCGTCCTCGCCGCCGTCCACCACGCGGAGGTCGTCGCCCACCGGGTGGGTGAGCCCTACGGGTCGCTGGTGCTCGCCGTCGCGGTCACGATCATCGAGGTCGGGCTGATCGTCACCTTGATGGTGACCACCGACAAGGACACGTCAGGGCTGGCCCGCGACACCGTCTTCGCCGCGGTGATGATCACCGTCAACGGCATCGTCGGCATCTCGCTCCTGGTCGGCGCGCTCAAGCACCACCTCGCGGTCTTCAACCCCGAAGGCACCGGCGCGGCGCTGGCCACCGTGATCACGCTGGCCGTCGTGTGCCTGGTGCTCCCGTCGGTGACCGTCTCGGAGCCCGGGCCGGTCTTCACGGGCGCTCAGCTCGCCTTCGCAGCGGTCGCCTCCCTGGTGCTCTACGGCATGTTCGTCTTCACCCAGACGATCCGGCACCGCGACTTCTTCCTCCCGGTCACCCACGGCCAGCACTCGCCCGTGGTCACGTCCGCCGGCGGGGGCGACTCCTTCGAGCACGAGCCCGTCGACGTCGACGAGGACGGTCACGCCGACCCGCCGACCGACCGCGCGGCCTACGCGAGCCTGGGCCTGCTCGTGGTCTCCCTCGTGGCCGTCGTCGGCCTGGCCAAGATCGAGTCGCCCGCCATCGAGTCCGGCGTGGCCGCGCTCGGCTTCCCGCAGGCCGTCGTCGCCGTCGTGATCGCCCTGCTGGTGCTCGCGCCCGAGACCATCGCCGCGGTCCGCGCCGCCGCCCGCAACCGGGTGCAGGTCAGCCTCAACCTGGCCCTCGGCTCGGCCATGGCCTCCATCGGCCTGACCATCCCCGCCATCGCCATCGCCAGCATCTGGCTGGAGGGTCCTCTGGAGCTGGGGCTCGACCAGCTGCAGTCGGTCCTGCTCCTCCTCACCGCCGCGGTCGCGATCCTGACCGTCGTCCCGGGGCGGGCCAAGCCCCTGCAGGGCGGCGTACACCTCGTCCTGCTGGCGGCCTTCCTCTTCCTCACCATCGCGCCGTAGGGCCGCCGCGTCCTGCCGCGCCGTCCCGTGAGGGTGGCGGCAAACGACAGGTCCGCCTCGAGGGTGGCGGCATACGACAAGTCCGCCTCGACGGTGGCGGCATACGACAGGTCGGGCGGCCGTTTGGATGTCACATGCCGCCACGGTCGGACCCGTGCATGTCGTATGCCGCCACCCCGAAATGCGGCAACGCCGACCCGATGTCCCGGGTCGGCGTCGCAGCGCGGCAGATCAGCCGAAGTACTTCGCGTAGATCTCGTCGTAGCTGCCGTTCTCGCGCAGGTCGGCGAGGGTGCCGTTGATCCGGCGCAGGAGCGGGATGTTGCCGTCCTTCTTCACCGCCATGCCGTACTGCTCACCGGTGTCGAACTCCCGGGCCAGCTTGAGCTTGGGGTTGTCGGAGACGAACTGCCCGGACACGGTGTTGTCGAGCATCGCGGCGTCGAGCTCGCCGGCCTCGAGCGCGGCCTGCAGGCCCGCGGCGTCGTCGTACGCGGTGACGAGGGTGCCGTCGGGTGCGAAGTCGCTCAGGTAGGTCTCGCCGGTGGTGTCCTTCTGGACGCCGACCCGCTTGCCGTCGAGCTCCGCGATCTGGTCCAGGCCCGAGCCGCGCGGCGTGATGAGCGCCTGCGCTGCGTCGAAGTAGGGGCTGGAGAAGTCGAGGACGCGGGCGCGCTCGCCGGTGATGGTCATCGCCGAGATCGCCACGTCGCACACGTCGTTGTTGAGCGCGTCACCGGAGGTGATGTCGTCGAAGGCCGAGTCGATCACGTCGAGGTCCACCTCCAGGTCGTCGGCGACCTTCTGGATGAGGTCGATGTCGAACCCGGTCGGCTTGCCGTTCTCCTCGTACTCGAACGGCGCGTAGGGCATGTCGGTGCACACGGTCAGGGCGCCCTTGAAGACCAGCGACACCTCGGTGAGGGCGTCGGTGGACTCCCCGCTGGCGCTGCCACCACAGGCGCTCAGCGTGGCCATGAGGGCCACGGAGGAGAGGACGGCCGCGGCCGCGCGGGCCGGGCTGGGACGACGGGTCATGGCACTAGTTCGCATTCACGGTGAGCGACTCACGAAGTCGCATGAGGGCGTATTCGGTGATCTTCACGAGCGCACCCTTGGCCTGCTCGCGGTCGCGAGCGTCGAGGCTGATGATCGGCACCTCCGGCGGCAGGGCCAGCGCGGCGGCGATCTCCTCGGTGGGGTAGCGCGGCACGCCGTCGAACTCGTTGACGGCGACGATGAACGGGATGCCCTTGGACTCGAAGTAGTCGAGCGGCGAGAACGACTCGTCGAGCCGGGCCACGTCGACCAGCACGATGGCGCCGATGGCGCCACGGCACAGGTCGTCCCACATGAACCAGAAACGACGCTGGCCCGGCGTACCGAAGAGGTAGAGGACCAGGTCCTCGGCCAGGGTGAGTCGGCCGAAGTCCATGGCCACCGTCGTGGTGGCCTTGGTGGGCACGGCGGCGAGATCGTCGACGCCCTCGGACTCGTTGGTGACGAGTGCCTCGGTTCGCAGCGGGTCGATCTCCGAGACGGCGCCGACGAGCGTCGACTTGCCGACGCCGAAGCCGCCGGCAATGACGATCTTCGTCGACGCAGCCGCACGCTGTGCCTTAGTAGTTTCGAAGTCCACGGAGGGTCCTTTCGATGAGCTCGAGACGCTCATCTGTCGACGTCTTGTCGGTGATGGTGGCCTGGATCCGGATCAGGCCCTGCTCGATCAGGTCACCCAGCAGCACCCGGGTGACGCCGATCGGCATCTTGGTCAGTGCCGACACCTCGGCGACGGAACGCCGATCGCAGACCTCGAGAACCTGCGCGGCAGAAGGGCTGAGGACGGGCGCCTCCGCACCAGCTTGGAGGCGGAGAGTCGCCTCCATGGCCAGATCGACAGTGGTTGCCGTCCGACCTGCGGTGATGGTGTAAGAGCGGATGAGGCGAGGACGGTAGGCCTCTTCCTCCGGCTCATGTGGCGGCGTCACGGCGGTGGTCCGGCTCAGCCGCCCGCACCGACGCGGGCCTGGGCCTCGACGGTGCGTCCCACACGGTCCACCAGCAGGGCCATCTCGTAGCCCACCTGGCCGATGTCGGCCTCCTCGGTCGTGAGCACGGTGAGGTTCGACCCGTCACCGACGCTCATGAGCATCAGGAAGCCCATCTCCATCTCGACGATGGTCTGCATCACCGAGCCACCCTCGAAGAGGCGCGCGGCGCCGACAGCGAGGCTGGCGAGGCCGGAGGAGACGGCGGCGACCTGCTCGGCCCGCTCACCAGGGATGCTGGTGCTCGAGGCCATCAGGAGGCCGTCGGCCGAGACCAGGATCGCGTGCGCGGCGTCGGGAACCTCTTCGACGAAGCGCGACATCACCCAGTCGAGGTCACGGTCGTCACCAGCGGTGCTGGCGGCGGGGGCGGAGGATTCGTACGTCATGCGGGGCCTGCTTCCGTGTGCTGTGTGGAACTTTGGGCTGCTCGTCGGCCGCGGGAGACTCCCGCGGTGTGGGCCTGGAGCCGGCGACGGATCGCTTCCGGGTCACGCGTCTTGGCTGCCGTCGGCGGGGTAACGCTACCCGGAACGAGGCGCTCTCCGGGGGCACGTCGCGGAAGTCCGGTGACGGTCGACTCGGCGACCGGGGCCACCTCGGCGACGTGCTCGGCGATCTCCCAGCCACGGTCGACCTCGGTCTCGTGGATCTCGCTGGCGTCGCCGGTGAGCCACCCCGACCGCATCGACTTGAAGATGGGCGAGTCGCCACCGTTGCGCGCCGGCGCACTGTCGTGCGACAGGCCGTTGTGGCCGGAGGTGTGCCCGGAGGTGTGTCCGGCGTCCGCCGCGAGGGACGCGGCGGGGGCCTCGACGGCCGGCTCGGCGACGGGCTCGTCGGGGACCTCTGCAGCGGGCTCCTCGACGACCTGCTCGGTGGGTGCCTCGGCGGGCGCCTCGGTGGACCCGGCGTCCGGTCGGCTGTCCGGTCGGCTGTCCTGCCGGCTCGGGCCACCGAGGCCGAGGGGGTCGGCCGCGTCGACCTCGACGTCGTCGGCCTGCGCCTCGGACCGGTCGACCTCGGCGGTCTCGCCTGCCGGGGCGTCGGCCTCTGCCTCGACCTGGGTCTCGTCGACCTGCTGCTCAGCTGCCTGCTGCTCGTCGGTGTGGTCGAAGGCGCTCTCGGGCAGCGGGTCGGACAGCGGGTCGTGGGCGCGAGCAGGCTCCGCGGCCGGCTCCTCCACGACGGGCTCCGCGACGGGCTCGGCAACCGGCTCCTGCGCGACGGGCTTCTCGGCGACGCGGGCCTCCTCGGCCTGGGCGCGCTGACGTGAGGCGAGGGCGGTGATCGGGACGACCGGCGCGACCTTCTCGGCCGGGGTCGGCTCCGCGGCCGTCTCCGTCGACTCGGTGACCTCGGCCTCGGCGGCCGGCTCCGGTGTGCGCTTGCCGAACAGCGGCCCGGTCGCGCCGGAGGTCTCCGGCGGGAGGAAGGCGTCGGCACCCGTGCGGGGCATGTTGGCGCCCGGCTCGCGGCGCGGCAGCAGGCTGTCCAGCGACGGTCGGCCCGGCGTGCCGGCGGACTCGCCGCCAGCGGGGGCAGCGGCTGCAGCGCCAGCAGCAGAGGCGGCAGCACCGGCGGCAGGGGCGGTCGGCGGCTCGAGGTCGGCCTCCTCGGCGGCTTCCTTCTTCGCAGCCTTGGCCTCCGCTGCGCGGGCACGCTCGGCGGCCTTCGCGTCGCTGGCGGCCTGCTTCTCGGCGGCCTTCTCGGCGGCCTTGGCCTGGGCCTTCTCCGCGCGGGTGAGCTTGCGGGCGTCACGCTTCGGCGCGGCGGTCGCGGCAGCGGCCTCGGCCGGCCTGGCCGTCTCGACAGGCTTGGCCGTGACGGTCTCCACCGACTTCGCGGCCGCGCCGGCAGCCGGCGCCGCGGTCTGCGGCAGCTCGGGCAGCACCGACGGCGGGAGCAGCACGGTGGCCGTCATGCCGCCGCCGGGGTTGCGGGCCAGCGAGGCGTTGATGCCGTGACGCTCGGCGAGACGCGAGACCACGAACAGACCCATGCGGCGAGCCGTGTCGGGGGTGGCCTCGGCGCCGTGCGCGAGGTCGCGGTTGAGCAGGTCGAGCTCGGCGGGCGGAACGCCCAGGCCGGAGTCGGTGATCGTGATGGTCACGCCGTCGGCGCCGAGCTTGGCGGCCAGGCGCACGGGCTCGGCAGGCGGCGAGTAGGTCAGCGCGTTGTCGACCAGCTCGGTGAGCAGGTGGACGACGTCGGCCGCCGCCTCGTCGCCCACGCGGGTGCCGAGGTGGGACAGGATCTGCACGCGCTGGTAGTCCTGCACACCCGACGTCGCGGCCTGGAGGGCCTCGCCGACGGTGAGGCTGAACGTGCCGGCGGCACGGTTGGGCGCGTCGGCCAGGATCAGCAGCGAGTCAGCCGTACGACGCATGCGCGAGGCCAGGTGGTCGAGGCGGAACAGCGACTCGAGGCGCTTGGGGTCTTCCTCGTCGTGCTCGAGGCGCTCGATCTGGGCCAGCTGCTGGTTGACCAGCGAGTTGGACCGGCGCGACAGGGTCACGAACATCGCGTTGACCGTCTGGCGCAGCTGGGCCTCACCGGAGGCGAGGTGGATGGCCTGGCGGTGGAGGTCGTCGACCGCGCGGGCGACCTGTCCGATCTCCTCGTTGGTGGTGACGTCGATCGTCGTGATCGGCTCGGGCTCCTGGCCCGCCCGGATCCGGGCAACCGCGTCGGGCAGGCGGTGGCGGGCCACCGCGAGGGCTCCCTCACGCACGCGGCCGATCGGCTCGAGCAGGCTGCGGGCGATGACGAACGCGATGAAGATGGCGGCACCGAGGGCGATCAGCGTCAGCACCGCACCGATGAGCGCGTTGCGCTGTGCGTCGGAGGCGGCCTCGTCGAGGGAGGCGGTGACGCCGCTGACGAGCTCCTCGGTGATCTCGTCGTAGGGGACGTAGGCGTCGCGGCCGTCGAGGTTGGTGGCCGAGTCGTCGCGGATCTGACCGGCGTGCTTGGTGTTCTGCGTACGGAGCAGGGCCGTCTGGTCCTCCGCGCCGTCGACCGAGCCGGCGAGACGGTCGATGGCCGCCGCCTCCACGCCGATCTCCGAGAAGAGCTCTTGCGAGCTCGACTGCGACAGCGTGGTGGCGAGAAGTCCCTGCTGCAGGGCCAGCGAGAGTCGGCCGCTCATGGCCTGCGACAGCTGCTCCAGACGCGGCTCGGGCGTCTCCTGGGCGGCGTTCACGCTGGTGACCAGCTGGGAGACGCTCGACTCGAGCTGACGGACCAGGGCGATCCAGGTGGCCGGGCCGAGGTCCTCGGCGCCCTCCGCCCGCATCGCCTGGCTCAGGTCGAGCAGCGCGTTGACGTGGGCGACCTGGATCTCGTCGAGGTCGGCGCTGTCACGGGTCTGCACCAGCGTCTCGGCGTTGGTGATGATGTCGGAGATCGCGTCGATCAGGTCGCCCTGGCTGGCGGCGCTGTCGGTCTGCGCCGCGACCATCGCGGCCTCGGAGGCGGTCAGGTAGTCGACGGCAGGCTGGATGATCGTGACCTGCTTGGCACTGGTGGCAGCCTGGCGGGAGTCGCCGTAGTCGCCCTGCACCCGGAGACCGCCGAGGGTCGCCGCGAGCAGCAGGGGGATCGCCAGCGCGAGCGCAATCTTGCGGCGCAGGGGCCAACCGGCGACCGACATGCCCGCGCCCTTGCGGGCCTGGGCTGCATCCTGAGTCATGTGTGCCTCGCGATAGGTGAGCGACTTCGACGACGAAACGACCCCGGGTGGACCGGAGCAGACTCAACCTAAAGAGTCTCGCGACATTCCGTGGCGTTTTCGCAGAACTGGGTGTGACGGGGTGTATGGGGGTCCCGAGACCCCCGGGCGAGCGCGGAGAGTGTCCCACTGGCACCACGGGCCACACCAGACCTGTTGCCAAAGCGTTGTGAGTGACAGGTGGTGCGTCATGGTTCGTCATGTGTTCGTCTGCGCTCCATCAGCGTCCTGTCTGGCTGGTCCGGTCTGGCCGCAGGCCTTTCGCGGCGGCACTCCACCCCGGCGCGGGGCGAGTTGGAACGGTCACCACGGAGGTGACGGGCACCGAGGTGTCGACGGCCCCAGCGGACCCGGCCGAACCGCCTGGGTTCGTCAGGACCCTGTTCATCGCGGATGCGCGGGTGTAGGCAGGGTCGGGAGGACACCGCGCCCTCGTCCGGACCCGAGGAGATGGATCCATGGCCGCTCTCGACACCACCGCGCTGCTGACCGAGCTGGAGCCCACCGTCGCGGAGAACCTCGACCGCCACCTGGGGATCGCGGACGAGTGGATGCCGCACGAGTACGTCCCGTGGAGCCTCGGCCGCGACTTCGCCGACCTCGGGGGTGAGCCGTGGGAGCTCGCCCAGTCACAGCTGTCGCCGATCGCGCGGACGGCGCTCGAGGTCAACCTGCTCACCGAGGACAACCTGCCGAGCTACCACCGCGAGATCGACCGCGCCTTCGGCCGGGACAGCGCGTGGGGCACGTGGGTCAACCGCTGGACCGCCGAGGAGGGCCGGCACGCGTTCTGCATCCGCGACTACCTGCTCGTCACGCGAGGCGTCGACCCGGTCGAGCTCGAGCGGGCGCGGATGGAGACGATGGAGACGGGCTACGAGGCGCTCGACAAGTCGGTGCTCAACGTCTGCGCCTACGTCTCCTTCCAGGAGCTCGCCACCCGCATCTCGCACCGCAACACCGGGCGCTACACCGGCGAGCCGATCGCCGACAAGCTGCTGAGCCGGGTCGCCAAGGACGAGAACCTGCACATGATCTTCTACCGCAACATCGTCGCCGCGGCCCTGCAGCTCGCACCCAGCCAGACGATGCGCGCGATCACCGAGGAGGTCGTCGACTTCCAGATGCCGGGCAGCGTGATCCCCGGCTTCTCCCGCAAGGCGGTGCAGATGGCCAAGGCCGGGATCTACGACCTTCGCATCCACCACGACGACATCGTCACTCCCCTGCTGCGGCAGTGGGGCGTCTGGGACCTCGAGGGCCTCGACGCGGACGGCGAGCAGGCGCGCGAGGAGCTCGCGGCGGCGGTGTCCGCCCTCGACGGCGAGGCGACCCGCTTCGTCGAGCGTCGCGCGGAGGCCGAGGCCAAGAGGGCCGCACGCCAGGGGGCCTGACCCTCACGGCGCCCGGTTGCCGCGGTCGTCCTCCTGCTCCACCAGCGCGTGGAGGTCGGAGAGGCGGTCGAGCCCCTGCACCGCACGGGCCATCCGGTGGTTCTGGGCGAACCTCTCGCGGTGCCGGTCGAGGAACCACCAGTAGCCCGCAGTGAACGGGCACGCGTCCTCCCCCACGCGCACCTTGGGGTCGAAGCGGCAGGAGCCGCAGTGGTCGGACATCGTGTTGATGTAGGCCCCGCCCGAGGTGTAGGGCTTGGTGGCCATCACTCCCCCGTCGGCGTGCTGGGACATGCCGACCACGTTGGGCACCATCACCCAGTCGTAGCCGTCGACGAAGGCGCGGTGGAACCAGTCGGTGACCTGGGTCGGCGCCCACCCGCGCTGGAGGGCGTACGAGCCCAGCACCATCAGCCGCGGGATGTGGTGCACCCAGCCGTGCTCGGCCACCTGGTCGAGGGCGTGCGAGAGGCATCGGGCGTCGGTCGCGTCCGCGTCGAGCTCGGCGAACCACTGCGGCAGCCGCTCGGTGGCGCGCAGCGCGTTCTCCCTGCGGTAGGCATCGCCCTGGTGCCAGTAGAGGTGCCAGACGTAGTCGCGCCAGCCGATGACCTGCCGCACGAACCCCTCGACGCTGGCGATCGGCGCCGCACCGCTGCGGTACGCCGCCTCGGCGCGCTCGACGACCTCGAGGGGGTCCAGGAGGCCGAGGTTCATGGGTGCGCTGACGAGGCTGTGCGCCATCCAGGGATCGCCCTCGAGGACGGCGTCCTCGTGCGCGCCGAAGTCGGGCAGCCGGTGCTCGACGAAGTGGTCGAGCGCCGCCAGCGCCTCGCGCCTGGTCGCCGCGAAGCGTCGCGGCCCGTCGCGACCGATGGTCTCGATCTCGCCGTCGCGCTCCCACCGGTCGAGGTCCTCGCGCACCTCGGCGTCGATGTCGTCCTCGGTCGGCCACCAGGGCTCGGTGACCCCCAGCGTCGCGGCGCCCTTCGGCGGCGGCTGGCGGTTGTCGTGGTCGAAGTTCCACTGCCCGCCGGCAGGCTCGCCGCCGTCGAGCAGCACGCCGTGGGCCAGCCGTGCCCGGCGGTAGAAGTCCTCCATCAGCAGCCGCTTGCCGCCGCGCCCCTCGGCCCAGCGCTCGAAGTCCTCGCGCGGCGTCGCGAAGCCCCGCGGCGGCAGGACGGTGGCGCCGAGCCGCTCGGCCAGCCCGAGGGCGGCGTACGACGTCGGGTGCACGACCTCGACCTCGTCGCGGTCCCGCACCACGTCGGCGTACGTCTCCGCGCGGACGTAGCTCATCCGGTCCAGCTGCGCTGCGCGGTGCCGCATCGCGCTGAGCACCAGGTGCGCCTTGGCGCGGTGGAACCGGCGCCGACGCAGGACTCCGAGCGACTCCACCATCAGCAGCGGGCCGCGGTGGTCGTCGGCGAAGTGCGGGCCGAGCTGGTCACCGAAGAGCCAGCGGGTGGTCATGCGACCACACTAGGAGCGGACGTGCATCCGCTCGCCCTGAGGGCCGAAGATCGCCAGCACCTCGGCGGGCGTCGGCCCGGGGTTCCCGATCCAGTGGGGCGTGCGGGTGTCGAACTCGGCGACCTCCCCCGGCTCGAGCACCAGGTCGCGGCTGCCGAGCACCAGCCGCACGCGCCCGCTCAGGACGTAGAGCCACTCGTAGCCCTCGTGCGTCTGGAGCGTCGGCAGCCGGTCGTGATCGACCGGCATGACCATCTTGAAGGACTGCAGCCCGCCGGGTCGGCGGGTCAGCGAGATGAAGGTGCGGCCGTGGCGCACGACCGGCTTGGAGCGGATCCGCGGGTCGCCCGTCTCCGGGGCGTCGACGAGCTCGTCGAGGGCTACGCGGTGCGCCCGCGCGAGCGGCAGGAGCAGCTCGAGGGTGGGCTTGCGCTGCCCCGACTCCAGGCGCGAGAGCGTGCTCACCGAGATGCCGGTCTCCTCAGCGAGGTCGGTCAGGGTGGCCTCGCGCTCGAGCCTCAGCTGGCGCAGCCGGGGCCCGACCCCGCGCAGCACGTCGTCGTCGTCCATGTGGCCCAGTTTGCCACTCTGGCAAGAATGTTTGTCAATACGGCAGAGCCGGGTACAGGCTCGTGGCATGAGCGAGAAGACGATGTACGACGTGGTGGTGGTCGGCGGCGGCGCAGCCGGCCTGAGCGGCGCGATGGCCCTCGGGCGCTCGAGGCGGTCGGTGCTGGTGATCGACGCCGGCGAGCCCCGCAACGCGCCCGCCGACCACGCCCACAACTACCTGGGCCGCGAGGGCATCCCCCCGCTGGAGCTGCTCGCGGCCGGCCGCGTCGAGGTGGCGGCGTACGACGTCGAGGTCGTCAGCGGCCGGGTGGTCGCGGTCGACCGGACCGAGGACGGCTTCAGCGTCACCACCACCTGCGGCGACCAGGTAGGGGCACGCCGCGTGCTCGTGACCGGCGGTGTCGTCGACGAGCTCCCCGACGTGCCGGGACTGGCCGAGCGGTGGGGCACCGACGTGCTGCACTGCCCCTACTGCCACGGCTGGGAGGTGCGCGACCGGGCGATCGCAGTGCTCGCCACCGGCCCGATGGCCACGCACCAGGCGCTGCTGTTCCGCCAGCTGTCCGACGACGTGGTGGTGGTCGTGCACGACGGTGTCGAGCTGCCCGACGAGGACGTCGAGAGGCTGTCCGCGATCGGCGTCCGGCTCGAGCTCGGCACACCGCGCGAGGTGGTCTCCGAGGGTGACGAGCTGGTCGGGCTGCGGCTGGCCGACGGCTCGGTGCTCGAACGCGAGGCGATCGTGGTGGCGTCGAGGCCACACGTCCGCGCCGACCACCTCGCGGGCCTCGGGATCGAGCCGCAGCCGGTCGAGATGGGTGACGCCGTGCTGGGGTCGGTGATCGCGGTCGAGCCGACCGGAGCGACCGCCGTGCCCGGCGTCTTCGCCGCGGGCAACGCGACCGACATCTCGATGACGCTGATGGCCTCGGCCGCCCACGGCATGCGGGTGGGCGCCTTCATCAACGCGGAGCTCGCCTCGGATGACGCAGCCCGGGCGGTGGAGGAGCAGCGGGCCGAGCTGGCCGAGCTGTTCGAGCTGCCCGCGTGGGAGGAGCGCTACGCCGGGGAGAGGGTCTGGAGCGGCAAGGTCAACGTGCAGCTGCAGGCCGAGGCCGCCTCTCTCGCGCCGGGCCGCGCGCTCGACGTCGGGTGCGGCGAGGGCGGCGACGCCCTGTGGCTGGCGCAGAACGGCTGGCAGGTGACGGCGTCCGACTTCGCCGACGCGGCGCTGGCGCGGGTCGCCGAGCACGCCGCGGAGGCCGGGCTCGGGGACCGCGTCGAGACCCGGCGGATCGACGTACGAACCTTCGAGCCGGACGGGGAGGCCTGGGACCTCGTGACCTCGCACTTCGTGCACCTGCCCGACGGCGGGATGGTGGACGTCGTACGCCGCCTCGCTTCCGCGGTCGCCCCCGGCGGCACGCTCCTCGTCGTCGGGCACGACCCGGGCGACCTCGCCACCGGGTTGCGGCACGGCCACCGCTCCTTCATGCACACGGCCGACCAGCTGCTGCCTGCCCTGGATGATGGGCTGGACGAGTGGGAGGTCGAGGTGTGCGAGTCGCGTCCCCGCACACAGGCGCACCCCCAGACCGGCGAGGAGGTCGCCGTCGCCGACGCGGTGCTGCGGGCCCGCCGTCGGGCGTCGGCATGATGGAGGCATGACCTCCCGGGACGTGTCCGTCGTGCCGCACCCCCGCCAGTGGTGGACGGTGCTGCCGTTCCTCGTCGCGGTCACGGCCGTGGCGGGGCTCGGCGGACTGGCGGCGGCGGGCTCGCAGGCGACCTACCGCGCTCTCGAGCTACCGCCGTACGCGCCGCCGTCGTGGCTCTTCGGGCCGGTGTGGTCAGTGCTCTACGTGATGATCGGCGTGGCCGGGTGGCTGCTGTGGCGCGCCGGCGGGTGGGACCGGGTGATGTGGCTGTGGACCGCCCAGCTGCTGCTCAACCTGGCCTGGACGCCGCTCTTCTTCGCCGCGGACCTCTACACCGCCGCGCTGGTCGAGGTCCTGGTGCTCGCCGCGGCGGTGGCGCCGCTCATCGCGTGGTCGTGGCGTCGTTCGCGCCTCGCGGCGTGGCTGCTCGTCCCCTACCTCGCCTGGGTGTGCTTCGCGACGGCCCTCAACGCCGGCATCGTGGTGCTCAACTGAGGACCGGGCTCAGGCCAGGCCGATCCGGTCGAGCACCTGCGCGACGATCAGGTCGACCGCGAGCGCGGGGTCGACGTCCATGCCCTGCTCGTCGGGCTCGAGCGGCTCGAGGATGTCGAGCTGGGACTCCAGCAGGCTGGGCGGCATGAAGTGCTCGCGAGCACTCATCCGCTCCAGGATCATGTGCTTGTCGCCGGTGCAGTGGACGAAGAACGTGCCCTCGCCGCCACGACGCAGCACGTCGCGGTAGGCCCTGCGCAGGGCGCTGCAGGCGATGATCGTCGGCTCGCCCTTCGCGTCGCGCTCGGCCGTCCACCCGGCCAGCGACTCCAGCCAGCCCCACCGGTCGGCGTCGGTCAGTGGAGTGCCCTGACGCATCTTGGCGACGTTGGCGGGCGGGTGGAAGTCGTCGCCCTCGGCGTACTCCCAGCCCAGCTCCTGCTGCACGGCTCGCGCCACCGTCGACTTCCCCGAGCCGGAGACGCCCATGAAGACCAGGTGGAGCGGAGCCCTCATCCGACGGCCCACACCCCCAGCGCCAGCACGAAGATGCTGACGCCCAGGGTGGTCTCGAGGACCGTCCAGGTCTTGAGGGTGGTCTTCACGTCCATCCCGAAGAACCGGCTGACCAGCCAGAAGCCGGAGTCGTTGACGTGGGACAGGACGGTGGCCCCCGCGGCGATCGCCAGGACCAGCGCGACGAGCTGGAGCGACGACGGGTCGGCCTCGGCGACGGCGGCCGAGAGCAGCCCGGCCGTCGTCGTGAGCGCGACGGTCGCCGACCCCTGCGCCACCCGGAGGATCGTGGCGATGACGAAGGCGGAGACGATCAGGGGCAGCCCGAGGTCGGCGAGCGAGTCGGACAGGGCCGCGCCGATCCCGCTGTAGCGCAGCACTCCGCCGAACATGCCGCCCGCGCCGGTGATCAGGATGATGGCGCAGATCGGGCCGAGCGCGTCGTTGAGCAGGTCCTCGACGTCGCCGCGCGAGTGGTGGCGGATCGCGAGGGTGTACGTCGCCACGAGGAGCGCGATGAGCAGCGCGACCGGCGTCTGGCCGATGAACACCAGGGCGTCGACGAACCCGCCCTCGGCCGCGATCGACTCGTTGGCGCGCAGCGTGGTCAGCACCGTGTTGAGGGCGATCAGCACCAGCGGGAGCAGCAGGATCGCCAGCACGTGCGCGAAGGCCGGACGCGCCTCCTCGTCCACCTCGCGACCACCGGTGAGGATCGAGTCGTCGATGGGGACGTAGACCTTGCCGAGCCAGCCGATCGTGACGGCGTACACGCCGGCCGCCCACGCGACGACCGCGGCGACGACGCCGACGACCAGGGTCAGGCCGATGCTCGCGCCGATCTCGGTGGCCGCGGTGACCGGGCCGGGGTGCGGCGGCACGATCGCGTGCATCGAGGCGAACGCGCCCGCCGCCGGCAGGGCGTAGAGGAGGACGGACCCGCCGAAGCGCTTGGCGACCGAGAAGATGATCGGCAGGAAGACCACGAGACCGGCGTCGAAGAAGATCGGCAGGCCGAAGAGCAGCGCGGCGACGCCGAGGGCGAACGGCGCCCGCTTCTCACCGAAGCGGCTGATGAGGGTGTCGGCCAGCACCTGCGCGCCCCCGGTCACCTCCAGGATGCGCCCGATCATCACGCCGAGCCCGACCAGCAGCGCGACCGATCCGAGCGTCGAGCCGAAGGCCCCGATCGCCACCGCGGGCACGTCGGCGAGGGGTACGCCGGCCACGATCGCGGTGACCAGGCTGACGAGGACGAGCGCCACGAAGGCGTGCATGCGCAGCGCGATGATCAGCACCAGCAGCACGGCGACCGCGAGCGCCGCGATCACGAGCAGCGTGCCGGTGCCATGGACGGGGGACATGGGGTCCACGAGTTACCTCCGAGATAGGTGGACCCACCCTAGACGGGCGGCCGGCCGGGGACCGCTCCCGGTTCTCCACAGATCGGCGCGCGGGGGTGTCGGCGCCGGGGCCCGGCAGGTCAGGGTCGACCCATGATCATCTCGGGATCCGTCGCCCTCGACCGCGCCGCGCACGCGGCGGCCTCGTCCGACCTCGCCTCGCGCCTGGCCGGCCTCGACGAGCGGCGCCGGGCGTCCGAGCTCGCCATCGACGTGCTGCTGTCCTCGTGGCGCGGCGAGGCCGCGTCCCACTTCGCGTCGCGGTGGCAGGAGTGGGACTCCGGCGCCCGCGACGTCGTCGACGCCCTGTCCGCGCTCCTCGGCGCGATCGACCTGGCGCGCGACGACATCGACCGGGCCGACGAGTCCGGCGCGGAGACCGCCGAGCGGCTGGTCGGACGGCTGCGATGACGGCCTACGACGTCGACCTCGACGAGCTGCGCAGCGCTGTCCAGCACCTCGCGGCCTGCCAGCGCGACCTCGTGTCGCTGGCGGGTGAGGTCGAGCAGGCCCACGAGCAGCTCGAGGCCTCCTGGTCCGGGCAGTCCGGCCGCGCCGAGGCGTCGTCGTACGCCGCCTGGCGGACGGGGTGCGCCGAGATGGTGACCGCCCTGGCCGCGCTGCGCGGGATCGCCGAAGCAGCAGATGGGCACTACGCCGAGGCCGTCGCCGCCAACGTCGCGCTCTGGACTGCGGTCCGCCCCTGACCCCTGGCCGTTCGCTCAGCCGGCGGCACCTCCGCCGCCCCCGGCCCGTCTCGACCTGAGGTCGATCACGTTGGACGGCAGCGGGCGACCCTTCGGCTCCCGACCCCCGGACGGCTCCGACCCGGGCGGGACGCGCAGCACGAAGCCGTCGCACGGCTCGTCGACCAGGCGCCACGTCACCACGTTGCTGCTCACCTCGACGAGGGTCGACCGGTCGCGTCCCCGCACGGCCACGACCCCGTCGAGCACGTGGTCGAAGGTGAAGGCTGCGAGCCTCGGGTGGCCCTCTCCCACCGCCCCGTGGCGGAACCAGTGGTCGACCATGAACGCGAGGCTCGGCCCGATCCACTTGTCGTCCTCCTCCCCGGTCCACCACAGGCAGCACCCGTCGAGGCACACGTCCCAGGCCATCCGCGCGAACGGCACCTCGGCGTTGCCCCGTCCCGTCGGCGTGCCGCGCAGCGTGCGCTGGGAGTCGGCGAGGTCCAGCAGGACGTCTATCTCGTCGTCGCCGAGCGGAGGGCTCACCCGGATGGAGCCGATGAAGTCGGTGTCGTAGTGCATGCAGGACCCCCTGCCCGTCCGGGCGAGCCGAAAACCCCGGGCGCCAGGACTGTGGACACACATGACCTCTCTCCACAGATCCCGTGAGGGCACTGGCGGCCGCGTCCTGCACGCCCTGAAGGTGGGGGCGTGCGGATCACTGTGGAGTGCGGGGGGTTCACCCGGGCGGCCGATGCCTGCCTGACGGCGAACCAGGCAGCGGCGGTCCTGACCGACTCCCTCGCAGCGCGGCTCATCCACCACGCCGGCATGGCAGGCAACGACGCGACGAGTACGGCGTTCGCCCGGGCGTACGACGCCGGCGCGGGCGAGGCGGTCGCTGCGATGGCCGACCTCACCCATGCCTTCATCGGCGTGGGTCGTCTGCTCGTCTCGACGGGCGTCGGTCACGCGGCGGCCGAGGCGGCAGCCGCCGGCCTGGCTGTCTCTGCCTACGCGGGTGGACACCTGGACGACTCGTTCGTGCGCGTGCGGCCGCCCGCCCCTCCGTCGAGCCTCGGACACCAGGAGCCCTCCCTCGGGGTCGTCGACGCGTGGATCCTCGACCAGGTGGAGGGCTTCGTCTGGCCAGGAGCAGATGTGGGACGGCTCCGGACCGCGGCGAGCGAGTGGCGACGGGCTGCCACGGCGACCGCCGACCTCGCCGACCATGTCGACGCGGCCATCGCACTCGTGGAGCAGCAGCGGTCTCCCGAGGTCCCCCTCGCCGTCGATGCCCTGACCGACCTCGGCGTCCTGATCGGCGACACCGCCTGGCAGCTGGCGTCCCTGGCCACCGCCTGCGACGACTTCGCCGACGCCGTGGAGGACGTCAGGGCGCGCACCCGCGCCCTCCTGGCGGAGGTCGCCCAGATGGTCGTCGAGGGAGCGGCGATCTCGGTCGTCGTCGCAGGCCTGACGGGCGGACTCGGCGGCGGGGCCGCAGCCGGAGCGGTGGCGGCGCGGATCCGTACGCAGGCACCTCGCTTCACGGCGCTCCTCGTGTCGCTCCGCGCAGCCGTCGCGACTGCCGCCGCCCGGCTCTCCCGGGTCGCCGAGGACCTGGCCTCCGTCCGTTCGCGGCTCGAGCGCTTCCTCCGCGTCCCGGCTCGCGGGGAGACCGGCAGCATGCGTCATCCGGCCGGGTGGCTCGGACGAGGAGCCAAGCCAGGGCGTCCGAGGCCGGAAGTCGACGACCCCAAGCTGAACAACTACGTCAATCAGCTGTTCAAGGGGGTGGCACAGGACAACCGCACAGGCGATGGAACCACGATGGACGCCATCCGGCACGAGCTCGTCAGCCAGGAGCTCGTGCACGGCAAGGACCATGTCAGGAAGGGCCGTGACATCTTGAGAGGTCTGGAACGGTGGCTGCGCACTCGGCAAGATGCCAGCCAGCACGATCGCGAGATCGCACAGAGTCTTGCCGACGAGCTGAAGGAGCTCCTGAGCCGATGACTGTCGAGGCCGACTTCACGCACCGCCTGGTCGAGCAGGCCCCTGAGCTCCAGCCGCTGCTCCAGGAGCACCTGGCCGACCAGGAGGGCGAGCTGCTCCCCTACCTGCTGATGGGCGACGTCGCCCAGTGGCTGCACGAGCACAGCGAGACCGACCCCCGTCGAGTCGGCGAGGTGTTCGGATGGCTTGAGAACGAATTCGCTCGAGGTGACTTCGACACCCGCAACCTCATCGATGTCGGCATTGTGGAGATGCTCCCGGCGCTGCCTGAAGGCGCGACCGTCCTCGACCTGCTCGGACCGGAGCTCCGCGCGCGGGCCGAGATCGCTGGCCTGCTGACGCACCCGACCGAGCTGGGTTGACCAGACCACACCGCGGTGCGCCGTGCGTCTGACCCGTTCGTCCTCGGCGGAGCGTGGTCGGCGGTGATACTCGGTCCGTGCCGCAGCCGCTCAGGACCTCGACCGCCTTCACGGTCGGCCTCACCGCGGCCGTCCTGGTGGGGGTCGTCCTGCTGCACCCGTCGTCGCAGATGGAGTCCGTACGCCGCCTCATCGGGCTCGGCCAGGAACGACGACTGCCCGCTCCCACGATCCTCGACCGGGGAGGCACCTTCACCTTCGCCAGCACGCAGCCGGGGTCGGACGACCCCGTCGGCTGGGACCCGTGCTCGCCCGTGACGTACGCCGTCAACCCGGCCGGCATGCCGGAGGGAGCGCGCCCGATGCTGGACCGCGCGGTCGCCCGCATCTCGGCGGCCACGGGCCTGGCCTTCGAGGACGACGGCGACACCGACCGTCGGCCCTTCACCGGGACCCTGGTGCCGCTGGGCGGGGGCCGACCGGTCGTGATCGGTTGGGGGGACGCCGACGAGTATCCCGGCCTCACCGGATCCGTCGCCGGGCTCGGTGGCGCGGCCGCGGAGGAGGGTGCGCAGGGGCGCCGCTACTACGTGACCGGCGGAATCGTGCTGGACGTCGAGGTCTTCACCACCGCCAACGTGCAGCAGCGACCCCGCGTCCTCGAGGCGATCCTGGTGCACGAGCTGGCGCACGTCGTCGGGCTCGGCCACGTCGCCGAGCCGATGGAGCTGATGTTCGTCGACAACTCCGGCCAGGTGGAGCTCGGCCCGGGCGACCGCGAGGGCCTGGCGCGGCTCGGATCAGTGCCCTGCGGCTGAGCCGACCGCGTCAGAGGTGGTGCAGCTTGGCGAACGGCGGCGTGATCCGCAGCGTCTGCGAGCCGAAGTCGACGGTCACGGCGTGGCTGTCGATGCTGAGCACCTTGCCGAGGCCGTAGAGGTCGTGGCTCACGCGCTCGTCGACCTCGAAGACCTTGACGACGGCCTCGGGGGCGGAGGCGAAGGGGCTGCTGCGGAGGTGCTTCGGCCGGGAGCCGTTGGAGGAGGTCATGTTGCTTCGAGTATGCACCCCTGCGGGTGATTTCGGGGGATTCGTGACGGATCACTCCCTTGCCGGGCGGCGCTCACCCGATGCCGAGCCTCCTGGCCACGTCGTTGCCGGCCACCCGCTTCACGGTGGCGGGATCGCCCACGACGACCAGCTCGTCGGTCGCGCGGGACATGCCGACGTAGAGCCGCTCGCGGGCCCGGTCACGCGAGCCGTCCTCGTTGAGGCAGAGCACCACCGCCCGCCGCTCGAGGCCCTTGCACCCGAGGACGTGGCCGTAGAAGACGTCGTCGTCCCAGTAGGTGCGCCAGTAGCCGTCCTGGTCGTGGAAGTCGGTGCGCTCGACCTGGATCGGGTGCCGGTGCCCGGTGGTGAGGAGCGCGACGTGCCGCGGCTCCCAGCCGCCGTCGAGCAGCCGGTCGACCTCGTCGTCGGCGACGTCGAGCGGGTCCTGCCCGCTCGCGTCCAGGAAGCGGACGGCGGGTCCGTCGCCACCGCGGGAGTACATCCGGCTCGGGGCCAACGGACCGAATGACTCGTGGATCTGCCGGGTGTTGCGCAGGTTGTGGTCGAGGACGAGGGGCACCAGCGCGACCGGCGGGCGGCCGAAGCGGGCGAAGATCCGCTGGTTCTCGTCGGAGTAGAGGAAGAGCCCGCCCTCCTCCTCGTCCTTGAGCGCGCGCAGCACAGGGGTCCACCACGAGTCGGCGAAGTCCTGCGCCTCGTCGACGATCACCGCGTCGTACTTCTTCCCGTCCGGCAGCGCGGCGGCCAGCTCGGCCATCTCCGCCGGGAGCCGCTCCTCCCAGAACTCGCTGTCGGTGCGATCGCCGTCAGCGGCACCCCACTGCTGCCCGAAGGCGTGGAACGTGCCGACGAACGCCGGCCGCTGACGTCGCTCCCACGTCGCCACCTCCCGCCTGAGGTGCTCGGCGAGCCCGATGGAGTAGCAGAGCAGGGCGACGCGCTGCGGCTTGCGGTCGTGGCCACCGCGCGTCAGCTCCTTGGCCTGCTGCAACGCCAGGACGGTCTTGCCGCTGCCGGCCCCGCCGCGGACCTCGACGCGGTTGAGCAACCGGGTGACCCGCAGCAACGTGGCCTGCTCGAGGGTGAGCCGGTCGGCGGCGTCGGCGCGCTCGTCGGCCTCGGCGCGGGCGTCGTACGACGTGGGCAGGCGGCCGGTCAGGATGTCGGCGATCTCGTCGACGTCGTCGGCGGTCGCGACGCGGTGGCCGTGGGTCATCCGCTGCGCGTTGTGCCGCAGCCGCCCGACGAGGTGCTCCTGGTCGCCGGCGTCGTGGAGGGCCCAGCGGGGCAGGTCGGGCAGCGCGAAGTCGTCGCCGAAGTCGGAGTAGGGCGTCACCACCGCGTGCGCCCACGCGACGCGGGTGCGGCTGCCCCACCGGGGATCGCCCTCGACGTAGCCACGGAGGGCGTACTTCACGTCGCGCGCCTGGTCGACGGGGTGGATGACGGCCTCGCGACCGCGGCGCATGATGCGCCACCCGTCGTCCCACCACACGCTGCCGCCCTTGACCTCCAGCGCCACGACACCGACGTCGGGCATGAGCACCACGAGGTCGGCCTCGTGGTCCTTGCGCTCGTCGGTGAGCCGGAGGTGGGCGATGAGGACGTCGTCGTCACCGAGGCTCGCACGCAGCCGCTCCCACACCGCCTGCTCGGAGGTGGTGGCGAAGGTCGGCTCCTCGGGGATCAGTCGCACCATGCGCCCACCCCACCATCCCTGGCGGACCTGCGTGGGCGGAACGCGCTCACCTGGAGGTCCCGGCCTCGTCCTCGTCGAACAGCGCCAGCTGGTCGAGCTGCACCTTGCGCACCGGCGCGTCGACGACGAGCCGCAGCGCCGCCCGCATCCGCGCGGTGAGGCCGCGCATGTAGTCCTGGCGGCTGCGGGCCACCAGCTCGTCGCGACTGCGGCCCTCCTCCCTCGCGCGGCGGGCCTTGCCCCGCATCTCGCGACGCCGCTGCTCGGTGATGCGGATGGCCTTGAGCAGCAGCCCCGTGTCGTGGTGGAAGATCCGCGCCATCGTGGCCGGTCCGACCGACTCGCGCTGGGCGCGCTCGAGCTCGACCATGACGGCGTAGGCCGTGCCGAAGCGGCTGGGGCGCGAGGACCGCTCCTCGCGCTGCGGCGCCAGCGTGTCGGCGAGCTCGGCGGCCCAGCCGTCGACCTGACCGAGGAGGCGCTCGGCCTCCTCCCGGAGCACCTGGGGCAGCACCACGTGGACGGCGATCTCGCGGCACACGCTGATCTTGTCGTCGCGCAGGACGAAGGTGAGTCCGAACTCCTGCCGGTTGAGCCGGTTGACCTCGCGCAGCGCGGCCGCCGTGTCGGTGACGTCGACGAGCAGGCAGCAGTGGAGCAGGACCCGCGGGTTGGCGCCGTTGACCGAGACCCACACGACGTGGTGCTCGGTGGGCAGGGGCAGGTCGCCGTCGTCGTCCCACTCGGGCGCCTCCTCGTAGAGCTCGGCGACGGCGGCGTCGACGGCCTCGCGCACCTCCTCCCCCGAGCGCGGCATGAGTGTCAGGTCGGGGCGCGGCGCAGCGGCTGGCGGCTGCTCCTCCCCGAACGCCGTCGGCTCGAGCCCCCCGGCGTCGAGCCAGACCGGGTGGATGACCGAGTACACCTCCCGCATCGCGCGCACGATCATCACCGCGGCCAGGTCGGCCTCGCGCTGCTCGAGGGTGGCGAAGAAGTTGGTCTCCCCCTCGGACCAGTCCTCCGCCTCGGGTCGTTCGAAGCCGATCCGCTCCAACGCCTCCTCCTGGGTCGCGTCGAGCCGGTGCGTGCGAGCGAGGTAGGTGTTGCTGACCGCCTCGATCCGCAGCGTGTCCTCGCCGGCGAGGGCCTGGCAGTAGGGCCGCGTGCCGCTGCCCGTCTCGCCGGCCAGCTCGACGAGCAGGAGCTCGTCCTCCGGCAACCCGGCCAACCGGTCCGCCAGGCGCCGGCGGAACTCCGTCCACGCCGTCTCCACGTCGCCGTCCCACCGGCGCTCCAGACCTGCATCCATCGTCGACCCCCGTCCGGACCGCCCCCGCGATCCCCACACCCAGCACCTTAGGGACGACCACCGACAGTCACCGGTGCGGCAGGACGGCGTACCACCGAGCTCGGCGGCGACGACGGTCTAGACCCGGTCGACGGCCCGGTCGGCGGCCCTGTCCCCGGCCGCTCAGCGGGCGTAGATTCGTGGACTGCCCTCCCACCCCCCGATCCCGAGAGGTGGGTGACCACACCGAGGAGGAGCAGCGTGTTCATCCAGATCATCCAAGGCAAGTGCACGCGCCAGCAGGAGCTCCACGAGCACCTGGACACCTGGCGCAACGAGCTCGGCTCCGGCGCACCGGGCTGGCTCGGAGGGACCTACGGGTTCACCGACGACGACATGTTCATGGGCATCGTCCGGTTCGACTCGCGGGAGTCCGCGATGGCCAACTCCGGCAGGCCCGAGCAGGACGCGTGGGCGTCCCGCATGATGGAGCTCTTCGACGGTCCGGTCGAGTTCCACGACTGCGACGACGTCACCCTCCTGATGGACGGCGGGTCCGACAACGCGGGCTTCGTCCAGGTCATCCGCGGCAAGGTCGACGACCCCGAGCGGCTCCGGACGATGATGACCTCCGACACCGACTCGCTGCACCAGATGCGCCCCGAGATCATCGGGGGCACCCTGGCCATCGAGCCGGACGGCACCTTCACCGAGACCGTCGCCTTCACCAGCGAGGAGGCGGCGCGGCAGGGAGAGTCGCTCGAACCGCCGGCGGAGGTGCAGGCGGACCTGCAGTACGCCATGGCGAACGCACAGTTCTACGACCTGCACCACCCCTGGTTCGCCTCGAAGTGAGTCGAGGCCGGGGCGTCCAGGCGCCCCGGCCCCACGACATCGGCGTAGACCCCCAGCACCGGCTCGCCCACCGCGTTGGTCGGGCGTGAGGCGACGAGCGCCTTCAGCAGCCGGGCGTCCTTCACGCCGGTCTCGGGGTGGTGGTCGATGACGGCACACCTCGGGACCGGCCCGCCGACCCTGAGGACCGCCTCGCCGACGCGCACCTCCGTCCCCAGCCAGGCGTCCTCGGTGTAGGGCTCGTCGGACTCGACGACGAGCGTGGCCCGGAAGCGGGCGGGCTCCACGGGCCGTCCGACCCGCTGGGCCAGGTCCTGCAGGGACGCGGTGCCGACGAGCGTCACGGGCGAGGCGAAGACCACCCCGCCCCGCGGCGCGGCAGCGAGTCGTACGTCCCTCCCGAGGAAGCGCGAGCAGAGCTCGGCGTGCGGCCCGTCTGTCAGCACGAGCGGGACGGAGCGGCCCCAGTAGTCGCACTCGACCACCTCGCCCGTCGGCACAGGCGGAGCCGCGACCGACTCGCCCGACGGCAGGGTCATCGAGAGCCTGCCGGCGTCGGCGCGCGCCACCACACCCACCAGCGCGGGGTGCTGGACCGTACGCAGCACCCGCCGCGCCGCGACGTCGACCAGGCACCACTCGCGGTCGCCCACCGGGCCGTGGTCGTCGAGCTCGACCGAGGGGAGCGCGAGGTGGCGCATGCCCTTGACCGGCGCGAAGCCGGCGGCGCGGACGACAAGCTCGGCGGGCATGCGGACATGCTGCCACCGCCCCGCATGGGTGCATCCACCCATGCCGGGGACCGAACGAGTTGGGCATCGCGTCCGACGCGGGGCGAGGCGCCCGCGAAATAGCGTCGCGGCATGGACACCACCACAGACATCGACACCGTGATCATCGGCGCTGGCCAGGCCGGCCTCGCGACCGGCTACCACCTGCAGCGCTGCGGCATCCCGTTCGTCATCCTCGACGCCGCCGACCGCATCGGCGACCAGTGGCGACGGCAGTGGGACAGCCTCAAGCTCTACTCCCCCGCCCACGTCGACGGCCTGCCCGGCCTGCCGTTCCCCGCACCGCGGTGGACCTTCCCGGGCAAGGACGCCGTGGGTGACTACCTGGAGAGCTACGCCCACAGGTTCGAGCTGCCCGTACGCCTGGAGACGCGGGTGCAGGCGCTCGACCGGGACGGTGACGGCTACGTCGTGACGACCGACCGCGGCCGCTACACCTGCCGCAGCGTCGTGGTGTGCACCGGCACGTTCGGGCGTACGTCCAACGTGCCCGCCATCGCCGACGAGCTCGACCCGGCGATCCTCCAGCTGCACTCGAGCGAGTACCGCCGACCCGGCCAGGTCAACGACGGGCCGGTCCTCGTCGTCGGCGCGAGCCACTCCGGCACCGACATCGCCTTCGAGCTCGCCGAGACGCACCCGACGATCCTCGCCGGCCGCGACTGCGGCGAGATCCCGCCCCGGCTCGGGTCGCCCGCGTTCCGCGTCGTCTTCCCGGTCCTGCTCTTCGCCTGGAAGCACGTGCTCACCCGGCGCAGCCCGATGCGCGCCGCGCTGATGGGCGAGCTGCGCAACCACGGCGGACCGATGCTGCGGGTCAAGCGGCGCGACCTGGCCGCGCGCGGGGTCGAGCGGTGCACCAGCCGGGTCGAGGAGGTCCGCGACGGCCGGCCCGTCGTCGACGGCACGCCCCGCGACGTCGCCACCGTCGTGTGGGCGACCGGCTTCCGCCAGGCCTTCGACTGGATCCACCTGCCGATCGTCGGCGAGGACGGCTGGCCCCGCGAGATGCGCGGTGTCGTCGACGACGCACCCGGCCTCTTCTTCTGCGGACTGTGCTTCCAGTACGCCTTCAGCTCGATGGTGCTGCCCGGCGTGGGCCGGGACGCGGCCTACGTCGCCGACCGGGTCGCGCGCCGCTCCCGCAGGCTGGGGAAGGCCGCGACGAGCCTGTCCGCGGCCGCCTGATCGGTCGTAGGCTCGAGCCGTGAGTCAGGCCACTGACCACTTCGCGCGCGGTGACTGGCAGGCCGCGTACGACGCCTGGTCCCGCACCGAGCCCGACGGCCTCAGCGCCGCCGAGCTGGGGAGCTTCAGCGCGGCCGTCGAGCTCGTGGGCACCCACGACGAGGTGGTCCGGGTGCTGCAGCGCGCGTTCCTCGCCCACCGCGAGGCGGGCGACCTCCACTCGGCCGCGGGGTGCGCCTTCCGCCTGTCGATGGCCATGGCCGAGCACGGCGAGCACGCGCTCGCCGGCGGCTGGGCCGCCCGGGCGGCCGAGCTGGTCGAGGAGATCGGCGAGGAGTGCGCCGAGCGCGGCTGGGCGCGGTTCCTCATGATGTACCGCGCGCTCGGCGAGGGAGACCTCGCGACGGCGCAGGACTTGGCCGACGAGGCGCACGCGCTGGGCCGGCGCTTCCACGACGCCGACCTGACGGCGATGAGCACCTGCGCCCGCGGACGGCTCGCGATCATGGCCGGACGCTTCGCCGAGGGGTTGGCGCAGCTGGACGACTCCATGGTCCGGGTGATCACCGGCGAGGTGTCGCCGTTCATCGCGGGCCACGTCTACTGCACCGCCATCGAGGGCGCCCAGGAGATCAGCGACTTCGGTCGGGTCGCGGAGTGGACCGCGGCCCTCGAGCGCTGGTGCGACGCCCAGCCGGGCCTGCTCGCGTTCACCGGCCAGTGCGCGGTGCACCGCGGGCAGGTCATGCGCCTGAGGGGCGCGTGGGACGACGCGCTGGGTGAGTACGCCCGGGCCGCCGAGCGCTACGACGAGCTCGGCACGCCGAGCGCCATCGGGCTCACCTTCCTCGAGACCGGCGACGTGCTGCGTCTGCGCGGCTCGCTCGACGACGCGGACGCGGCCTACCAGCGAGCCGCCGACCTCGGGCTCGACCCGCAGCCCGGGCTCGCGCTGCTGTGGCTGGCCGCCGGCCGGCCGGCAGCTGCCCTGGCGGCCGTCGACCGTCTGCTCGCCGCCCCCGACGGGCCCGTGCAGCGGTGCCGCCTGCTGCCGGCCGCGGTCGAGGTGCTGCTCGCCTCCCACGACGTGGCTCGGGCGCGGCCGCTCGCCGAGGAGCTCGCGTCGCTCGCCTCCGAGGTGGGCGCGACCGCCCTCTCGGCCGCCGCGGCCCAGGCCCTCGGTGCCGTCGAGCTCGCCGCCGGGGACGCGTCGGGCGCGCTCCCCTACCTCCGCAAGGCCCACCAGCTCTGGGCGCAGGCGTCGGCGCCGTACGACGCCGCGGTCGCGCGCCTGCTCGTCGGACGCTGCCTGCTCGCCCTCGCCGACTCGTCCTCCGCCGAGCGCGAGCTGACCGCCGCGCGCGCGGTGTTCCGGCAGGTCGGCGCCGCACCCATGGCCGACCTCGCCTCGGCGCTCCTGGCCCCCGCCTCCCTCCCCGGCGGCCTGACCGCCCGCGAGGTCGAGGTGCTCCGACTCGTCGCGTCCGGACGCAGCAACCCGCAGATCGCCGGCGAGCTGGTGCTGAGCGAGAAGACCGTCGCGCGCCACCTCTCCAACATCTTCGGCAAGCTCGACGTCGGCTCGCGCACCGCGGCCGCGGCGTACGCCTTCGAGCACGGGCTGGTGTGACGGCAGATGGGTGATCGACCCCACGTCGCCGGAGGGGCGGATGCGCGGATCGGCCGATGCCAGCCGGCGACCGCGCGACCTAGCGTCGAGCCATGGACACGACGCTGCCGGTGCTCGCGGGGACGGTCTCCACGGCCGTCTTCGTGGGCAGCGTGCTGCCGATGCTCCACAAGGCGCGCCGCACGCGGGAGCTGTCGTCGTACAGCTTCGGCAACATCGCGCTGGCCAACCTCGGCAACGCGGTGCACTCCGTCTACGTCTTCCACCTGCCGCTGGGACCGATCTGGGTCCTGCACGCGTTCTACGTCGTCAGCTCGGGGCTGATGCTCTACTGGTACGTCCGGAGCCGGACAGCACCGGCCGGGTCAGCGCTGGGCCGGGACGACGTGCGCGTCGGCGCCGGGGTAGACCAGCCCCTCGTGGCCGTCGCTCCACCTCACGAGGTAGGGCGGATCACCGTCCGCACCACGCACCTCGACGATCTCCCCGTGCCGGGGGGCCGCGTCGACCTTGTTGCTTTCGGCGACCAGGCTGTCGCCCACCTGAGCCTTCATGGATCCACCATGCGCCGCGCCGGGGCGTCCGGCAAGGGACCTTGTGCCCCTTCCCTGGGTCAGGAGCGCGGCAGTCCCTTGACGTAGGCCGCCTGGCCGAGGTGCTGCAGGCAGTCGCCCTGGATGCTGATCAGGCGCTGGCCGGCGGTGACCGGCGGGTCCCAGCGCTGGTCGACCTCGCGGTCGAGCTCCGACTCGTCGACGGTCTCCAGGTAGCGCGCGGTGGCGAGGGTGACCTCGTGGTGGTAGTCCACGAGCAGCGAGACGTCGGTGATCCGGATCGCGTCGACCTGCTCGCTGGTGTGGCCGTAGCCGATGTCGTCGGTGCCGTTGGGCAGCCCGAGGCGCTCCTGCCACTGCTCCCACACCTGCGGCTGGTCCGCGAGGTGCGCGACGTGGTCGTCCTGCACCCGGGCCAGGTGCCACAGCAGCCAGCCGACCGGGTTGCCGGTGCCACCCGGTCGGTGGTGCAGGGTGTCGTCGTCGAGCCCGTCCGCCACGCCGTCGTACAGCTCGGTGATGCGGCCGAAGCCCTCGGTCAGCAGTCCGCGCACGTCCATGGCTGCCTCACTCCACCGGGGTCGCGGACCTGACCTGCGGCACGCTGGACTGCTCGTTCTTCATGCCGTCGATGTCGGCCAGGATGCGGGTCCGCTCGTCGTCGTCGAGCGAGACCTTCG
This sequence comes from Nocardioides sp. N13(2025), assembly GCF_051912545.1. Classification (GTDB taxonomy): domain Bacteria; phylum Actinomycetota; class Actinomycetes; order Propionibacteriales; family Nocardioidaceae; genus Nocardioides. The sequence goes on from NZ_CP196809.1 coordinate 2,901,674, forward strand.
CCTGGGCGAGTCCCCGGTCGAGCTGCTCGGCGATGGTGCCGTCCTCGGCGCTGTACTGGTAGGAGCTCACCTCGTCGACCACGCGCTGGGCTGCCTCGGTCGCTGCCTGGTTCATCTCGTCGGTCATGGCTTCCACCGTAGTGAGCGCCCCGGCACGGTCAACGTCCGTCGGGGTGGGCTGGACCGTGCGTCACATGGCCTTCGCCAGGCTCCGGCGCAGCGACCATGCGCCGAGCGAGACCAGCAGGACGGCCATCGCGGCGAGCACCCCGAGGTTCGGCAGCACGTCGACGAGGTTCCCGCCGCGCCGCTGGATCTCCGCGAAGGCGTCGTAGGCCCACGCGTGCGGCGTGAGGTCGGCGATCCGTCGGATGGTGTCGGGGAAGAGCTCCAGCGGCAGCATCGAGCCGCCGAGCGCCGCGAGCACCAGGCCGAGGCCGACGCCCAGCCCGCCGGCCGCTCCCTCGTTGTCCAGCAGCGTGCCGAGCAGGATCGCCGCGCCGGAGGCGACGAGGCTGAAGAGCAGCAGGACGAGCAGGGACAGCGGCAGGTTGCCCCAGTCGACGCCGAAGAGCACGCTGGAGGCGAGCATGATGTAGCCGCCCTGGAAGAGCCCGATCGCCCACCGCCCGAGGACCTGGCCGGCGACGAGCTGGCCGGCGGTCATCGGTCCGGCGAGCATCCGCGCCACCACACCGAGTCGACGCGCCTGGATGAGGGTGGCGGAGCCGGCGAGGCAGCCGAGGAAGACGAAGAGCAGCAGCTGCCCGGACGCCCCGAAGTCGAACTGCCCGAGCCCGGCGAACTCCTTGCTCAGCTCGTCGACGTAGGCCACCTCCAGCTGCGGGGCGCTGACGTCGCGTGCGGCCGCGGCGAGCGCGTCCTGCGCCCGGTCCACAGGCACGCCGTGCGCCTCGAGCGCGAGCGCCCGGCTGCGCTCCGCGCGCAGCGCGTCGACCGCGGTGCGGACCTCCTGCTCGACGACCTGCGCGTTGCTCGACGAGCCGCGAACGACCTCGAGGGTCACCGCCTCGCCCGCGTCGTACGCCGTCGCTGCCGCACCGTCGACGCGGACGGCCACGTCGAGCCGGCCACGGGCCAGGAGGGCGAGCGCGTCGTCCCACCCGGGGTCGGTGACCACGATGTCCTCGTCCTCGAGCTGGGCGACCAGCCCGGCCTGCAGGGAGGTCTCGGCCCCGCTCACCGCGACCCGCCCCGCACGCGCCCCCTCGCCGAACTGCAGCCCGATCATCAGCACCAGCAGGAGGGGGAAGACGAAGACGAAGAAGAGGTTGGAGCGGTCGCGCAGGAAGAGGCGGAGCTCGGTGCCTGCGACCGTGAGCGCGTTGGTCATGACAGCGCTCCCCGGTCCGGCACGAGCCGCGACGCAGCCAGCATCAGCGCGCCGAAGCCGAGCATGATCGCCACGGGGACGCCGATGTCGGCCAGCCCGCCGCCGCCCGACGTGGTGCCGAGCCCCCGGAGCAGCGCGGCGACCGGGTTGAGGTCGATGACCCGCGACAGGAGACCGGTCGCGCTGACCGGGAAGAACGCACCGCCCCCGATGCCGAGCACGAGCGCCACGATCGACGTCGCGATGCTCGCCTGCTCGCTGGTGCGCGCGACCCGCACGATCAGGAACATCACCGACGTCCCGGCCGCCGACGCGCACAGCACGAGGACCACGACGGCCGGTAGCGACCCGAAGTCGGCGTCGAAGAGCGCGCTGCCCAGCGCCAGCAGCACGCCGGTCGCCACCACGCCGAGGACGAAGCTGACCAGCGCCTTGGACGCGACGACCACCCAGCCCGGGATCGGCATCGACCGCAGCCGCGCGAGGGCGCCGGACTCGCGGTCGACCAGCAGTCCCGCCACACCGAAGCTCACCGTGAAGAGCAGGAACAGCCCAGCCTGGCCGGCCACCAGTGACGCGCCTGCCTCGAGCTGCTCGTCGGAGGCCCGTCCACGCGTGAGGTCGTACGCCGGACCGCCGGTCGTGGCCTGCTCGACGACCGCGCCCAGCTCGTCGTGGCTCACTCCCTCGGCGAGCGCCGCCCGCGCCGTGACGGCGCCGGAGGCGAGCTCTCCCAGCAGGCCGTCGACCACCGACAGCACGATGTCTGCCTCGATGCCGGCCTCGTCGCCGCGGACCGCCTCGACGGTGACCGCCTCGCCGGCCCGGACGGCCGCACCGAACCCGGCGGGCACGATCAGCGCGATCGCGGCGTCGCCGTCCTCGACCTGCCGCCGTCCGGTGGCCTCGTCGACCGCCTCGACCGTCACGACGAGCTCGTCGGCGCCGTCGAGGTCACGCACCACCGCCGTCACCACCTGGGCGAGGTCGTCGCCGGCGGGTGCGCTGATCGCGACCGCCACCGGCGCGATGTCGAGGTCCTCGGTCGTGCCGAAGACCAGGTTGAAGACCGTCATCAGCGCCATCGGCACGACCAGCGCGAAGATGATCACCGACCTGTCGCGGATCCGCTGCCGCAGGTCGGAGGCCGTGAGGGTGAGGAGCTGGCGCATCTCGGTCACCGCTAGTCCCTGAGGCCCTTCCCCGTGAGGTGCAGGAAGACCGACTCCAGGTCGGGCCTCGAGATCTCGACGTCCGAGAGCACCACGCCGTACGACGTCGCGGTCCCGACCACCTGCGCGACGAGGGCCGGCGCGTCCTTGACGGTCAGCGTCGCCGAGCGCCGTTCGGTGTCGACGCGTTCGACCCCGGGGATGAGGCGCAGCTCCTCGGCGGCGGCCCCTAGGTCGCCGCTGCCGCCGAGCCGGATCGTGTCGGTGCCGCCGGTGAGCCGGACCAGCTCGTCGCGGGTGCCCTCGGCCTGCAGCCGACCGGAGTCGATGATGCCGATGCGGTCGCAGAGCCGCTCGGCCTCCTCCATGTAGTGCGTCGTGTAGAGCACCGCCATCCCCTCGACCGACAGCGCCTCGACCGACTCGAGGATCGCGTTGCGCGACTGCGGGTCCACCCCGACGGTCGGCTCGTCGAGGATCAGCAGCGTGGGTCGGTTGAGCAGGCCGATGCCGATGTTGAGCCGGCGCTTCATGCCGCCGCTGTACTCCTTGCTGCGGTCCTTCGCGCGGTCGGCGAGGCCGATCAGCTCGAGCACCTCGTCGACCCTGGCCCGGAGCTCGGCCTTGCGCAGGCCCTGCAGCCTGCCGAAGAGCGCGAGGTTCTCCCGGCCGCTCAGCTCGGGGTAGATCGCGAGCTCCTGCGGCACCAGCCCGACGTGCCGCTTGGGCTCGGTGGTGCGCGGCGTCATCGCCTGCCCGGCCACCGTCACGCTCCCGGCGTCGGCGGCGATCAAGCCGGCGACCATCGAGATCGTCGTCGTCTTCCCGGCCCCGTTGGGCCCGAGCAGGCCGTACGTCTCCCCCGGTGCGATGCGGAACGACACGTCGTCCACCGCCACCAGGTCACCGAACCGGCGCACCAGCGACTCCACGACCAGCACGTCTGCCACGGCGACCGCCTCCCCTCCCCTCCACGCTAGGGAGCGTCCCCAGGTCGTGGGAGGGGCAAATGTCACGACCGGGACGACCCGGACGTCACGTCCTGCGAGGACCCGCGGGCACGAGCGCCATCGACGTGCGGTCTTCCCGACGACGCCGCACGGTGGCATTGTGACGCGCATCACACTCGCTCTCGGGAGGGTCCTGCCATCCGAAGAGTCCTGTCCGCATCCGTCGTCGCCGTCGCCGTCGCGGCGCTCGGTGTCGGTGTCGCTCCGCCGTCGTCGACGTCGGCCCCGCCGGCGGCCCCGCAGCAGGACCAGCCGCTCGACGCCTGGACGGCGACCGGGGTGACGGACGCGCAGCTGCGCACGCTGGCCCGCCGGGGCTACGACCTGCAGGAGGCCCACCCGACCGGCAACACCAGCGAGGTGTCCCTGGTCCTGACCGCCGACGAGGCCGACACGCTGCGTGCGGAGGGCATCGACGTACGCCTCGCACGGGTCAAGGGCGGCAAGACCGTGCGGCAGTTCGCCGCCGCCGAGGCCAGGAACGGCTACACCGTCTGGCGCTCGTACGACGAGCCCGGCGGCTACCGCGACCAGCTCGTGGCAGCCGCCAAGGCCTACCCCGGCGTGACGAAGCTCGTGAACCTCGGGAAGACCCACCAGGGCCGCGACATCCTGGCCCTCAAGGTGACGCAGGGCGCCCGCGGCCTGAAGGACGGCTCCCGGCCGGCGGTCATCTTCAGCTCGACGCAGCACGCGCGAGAGTGGATCGCCCCGGAGATGACGCGCCGGATCATGAACACCTACCTGCAGCGATGGGCCGCCGACGACGAGCCGACCAAGAAGCTGCTGCAGAGCACCGAGCTGTGGTTCTTCCCCGTGATGAACCCCGACGGCTACGAGTACACCTTCACCGACGAGCGGTTGTGGCGGAAGAACCTGCGCGACAACAACGGTGACGGCATCACCCAGGTCGGCGACGGCGTCGACCCCAACCGCAACTTCCCCTCGCACTGGGGCTACGACAACGAGGGGTCGTCCGACATCCCCTCGAGCGAGACCTACCGCGGCCCGTCGCCCGCCTCCGAGCCGGAGACCAAGGCGGCCATGAGGCTCTTCGACATGGCCAAGGCAGAGTTCATGGTCAACTACCACTCCAACGGCCGGTGGCTGCTCTACAACGACGGCTGGCAGATCGGCACCCCGACCGCGGACGACCCGATCTACTACGCGCTCTCGGGCAACCTCGACCGGCCGGCCATCAAGGACTTCCACCCCGGCCTGTCGTCCGACGTCCTCTACGTCACCAACGGCGAGGTCGACGGCTATGCGCAGGAGGCCACCGGCACCCTCGCGTGGACGCCGGAGCTCTCCCCCGGCTGCCCGGGGTGTGGCTTCGTCTTCCCCGACGACGAGCAGCTCGTCCAGGCCGAGTTCGAGCGCAACCTGCCCTTCGCGGAGTCCGTGGCCGACTCCGCGACCGACCCGAGCAACCCGAAGTCCTCGCTCGGCATCAAGACCAAGCCGTTCTACCTCGACTCCGAGGACGCCTACAAGAGCGGCCTGCCGAGCGTGCAGCTGAGCTTCACCAAGTCCTACGGCGACCCGCAGCCCGTCGCCGTGCTCGCCAGGCGCAGCCTCGGTGCCGTCACCGCGAAGTGGAAGGTCAACGGCGGTGCGACGAAGTCGGCGCCGACCAAGGAGTGGGCCGGCGGCGAGAAGTACGGCATGACGTCGACGCACTACCACCAAGTGCGTGGCGTGGTCACCGGCACCAACCCGGGTGACTCGGTCGAGGTCTGGTTCGAGGGCGGTGGGCAACGGAGTCCGTCGTTCACCTACAGGGCCGTCTCAGAGTCGACCAACCGCGTCCTGGTCGTCGCGGCCGAGGACTACACGGGAGCGTCCCCGCCCCAGCCCGCAGGCGGCCCGTTCTACGTCGACTCCTACCTCGAGGCGATCCGCGCCAACGGTGAGGACGCCGACGTGTGGGACGTCGACGGCAACGGCCGCACCGCGCCTGACGCGCTCGGTGTGCTCAGCCACTACGACGCGGTGGTCTGGTACACGGGCAACGACGTCGTGACCCGCACCGCCGGACGCGGCGCCGGCAACGTCGACCGGCTCGCGCTCGACGAGATGCTGGAGATGCGCGCCTACATGAACGAGGGCGGCAAGGTGCTCTACACCGGCAACCAGGCCGGCTCGCAGTACACCGGCAACGTCGGCACGCAGCGCTACGACCCGCAGGGCACGATCGCCTGCAACCCGTTGCCGGCCGGGATCGACCCACGTCGCTGCCTCGCGCTGCGCGGGTCGGGCGACGGCACCAACGACGTCCTGCAGTACTGGTTCGGCGGCTACCTCCAGATCGCCGGCGACGGCCTCGACGACGGCGGCAACGCCTACGGCGTGACCGGGATCGACGACCCGTTCGTGGACCTCGACTGGGGGCTCAACGGCCCGGAGTCGGCGGACAACCAGACCGCCACGTCGTCGTTCATCTCGACCAGCGGCATCCTGCCGGCGGAGCAGTACCCGCAGTTCGAGAGCTGGCCGTCGGCACGCTTCGACAAGCCGGGCGGCCCGTTCGACCCGCACACGGGCGAGCAGTACGCCTACAGCCAGATCGCCGACGTGTCCTACAAGCGGCTGACCAGGACCGTCACCGTCCCGGCCGGCGGCGGCAGCCTCGACTTCTGGACGTCGTACGACACCGAGGCGGGCTGGGACTACCTGTTCGTCGAGGCCCGCACGCCCGACGGCAACGACTGGACGACGCTGCCCGACGCCAACGGCCACACGACGACGGCCACCGGCGACAGCTGCGCGGCCGGCTGGCGCGAGCTGCACCCGCAGATGGACCACTACCAGACCTACGACGAGGCCACCGAGACCTGCACCCCGACCGGGTCGACCGGCACGTGGAACGCGGCCTCCGGCAGCTCCGCCGGCTGGCAGGACTGGTCGGTGGACCTCGGCGCCTGGGCCGGGAAGTCGGTGGAGGTCTCGATCACCTACGCCAGCGACTGGGGCACCCAGGGGCTCGGCACCTTCGTCGACGACGTCACCCTGCCCGACGGCACGTCGACGTCGTTCGAGTCCGGGCTGGACGGCTGGTCCGTCCCCGGCGCCGCCACCGGCAGCGCCGCGAACGCCAACGACTGGGAGGTCACCAGCTCCAGCGGCTTCCCGGTGGGTACGACGATCACGACCCCGCGCTCGCTCCTGATGGGCTTCGGCCTCGAGGGCATCTCGACCCCGGCCGAGCGCGAGGCGGTGATGGGCAGGGCGCTCGACCACCTGCTGGACTGAGCCGCTCGCGGCGCCCGCCCACCGGTCAGCGTGGCCGGTGGGTGGGTGCCGACGACCGCATCCGCCAGGTGACCAGGGCGAGGTCCAGCGCCGTACGTCGTTGCCGGTCGTCGGGGGCCAACCCGCCCAGCAGCCTGCTGATGCGCTCCAGCCGGGCGTACATGGTCTGCCGCCGGATGCCGAGCGCCGCCGCGGCGGTCGTCTTCGAGAGCCCGGCCTCGAGGTAGGCGTCGAGGGTGCGCACCAGCTCCGACCCGGTCCGCGCGTCCTGCTCCAGCAGGGGCCCCAGCTGCTCGTCGACGAACCGCTCCAGCTCGGCGTCGGCCACGACGCCGGACAGCAGGTTGTAGACGCCCAGGTCGCTGGCCAGCACCAGCCGTGAGCGCAGGCTCAGCTTCGTCGCCAGCGTCGCCGCCTCGAGGGCCTGGGGCACCGACCTCGCGAGGCCCGTCACGTCACCCACCGTCGGGCCGGCGGCCATCAGGCTGACCGAGCCGCCCACGGTCGCGCGCAGCTCGGCGTCGATGGACTCCAGCAGGCCGGTGAGCCGCTCGCGGAGCTCGGCGAAGGGCAGGCTGGCGGCGATCAGGACCTCGCCGTCCACCTCGGCCGCCGCGCAGGTGTCCAGCACCCGGCGCGCCGCGTGGACCACCGCCTCGGCCCCCGTCCGGCCCGACGTCAGCGTGGTGGTCCTGACGACCAGCGCCAGCAGCCGCTTCCCGGGCTGGGCGGTGAGCCCGAGGGCGGAGGCGCGCTCGACGATCTCGGCACCGGAGACGTACCTGCCGGCCGCGAGGTCGCGGAGCAGGGCGGCCGCAGCGGTGCGTGGCGTGACGACGGTGGCGCGACTGTGGGCGAGCGCCACCGCCAGCGAGCCGGCGCACAGCTCGACGAGGCGCGCCCGGTCGTGGCCGACCTCGCTGACCACCAGCCGGGCCCACGGCCCGGTGCCCACCCCGACCTCCCAGGCGTCGTCGGCCCCGACGACGTCGGCCCCGGCCAGGAGCGCACCGTCCGCCGCATAGAGCCCGACCGGCCCGCCGCAGAGCGAGGCGACCCGGTCCACCAGCGCGGGCAGCCCGGCGCCGTCGACGAGCAGCCTGTTCAGCTCGGCAGTGGCCCGCTCGAGGGTGCGGAGCTCGTCGACCTGGTGGTCGAGCAGCAGCGGGTGCACCGTCTCCGTCACCTCGATGAACGGCACGACACCGTGGAGGACGACCAGGGGCAGGGCGTGCTGCGCCGCGGCCGCGACCAGGGCCACGGGAGGCCTGGTGAAGGTGCGCCCCAGCTCCAGCAGGAGGGCGGCGACGTGCTTGCTCGCCAGGGACCGTACGTAGACCTCGGTGGCCTCGGCGGAGGCGCCGACCAGGCCGAGCCCCGTCGTCAGCAGGACCTCCCCACCGCGCAGCAGCGGCCAGATCTCGTAGATCTCCGACGTGTGCACCCACCGGACGGGGCGGCGGTCGAGGTCGCCACCGACCAGCACCTCGGGCCGGGCCTCGCCCAGCACCGGCAGGTCGAGGAGGTCCTGCACCGTCACGGCCATGCCGACATCATGCTGCTCGCGGTGCCACCACAGCGACGAAGTGTGCTGTTGTTACCGCTTCGAAATGACGTATCGCCCCTTGTCGCTCGCGCGGTCCGGGCGGTTCACTGCTGGCACAGGCTCCCGACAGCCCCGGACCACGTGGAGGCACCCATGCGCACCCCGTCAGCTCGCACCCGCACGCACCGGCTGCTGGCCGGGGTCGCGGCGGTCACCTTGACCCTCCTCGCCGCGTGCGGCGGCACGACGGGCGAGGAGACGTCGGGCGGCAGCGGTGGAGGGGACGGCGGCGGCGAGGACCTGCCGCTCGTCTACGGCGTCTTCGCCACGCCCCTCGAGGAGCCATGGGACGGCGCCATCCACACCGCGCTGCAGAGCGCGGCCGACGACGGGACGATCGAGTACAAGCACGTCGACAACGTCAACACCGCCGACGCCATGGAGCGCACCCTGCGCAACATCGCTTCCAGCGAGGAGCCCGACGCGATCATGGGCGACGCGTTCGCCGCGGAGGAGGCCGTGCGCAAGGTCGCGGCCGAGTTCCCCGACATCCCGTTCGCCTTCGGATCCGGCGAGAAGCCGGTCGAGCCCAACATGAGCGTCTTCGACAACTGGCTGCAGGACCCGGCGTACCTGGCCGGGATGCTCGCCGGAGGCCTGACGAAGAGCAACACCATCGGGGTCGTCGGCGCGATGCCCATCCCCGAGGTCAACCGCATCGTCAACGCCTTCGTCCAGGGCGTGAAGGAGACCAACCCGAAGGCCACGGTCAAGGTCTCCTTCATCAACACCTTCTTCGACCCGGCCGCTGCCAAGCAGGCCGCCAACGCACAGGTCGCGGCCGGCGCGGACGTGCTGTTCGCCGAGCGCGACGGCGTCATCGCCGCTGCGCAGGAGGCCGACATCCCGGTGATCGGCATGATGGTCGACCAGCAGGAGGAGGCCCCGAAGAACGTCGTCACCTCCCTGATCTGGCACATGCGACCCACCGTGGACGCGGTGGTGGAGCAGGCCACGAGCGGCCCCGAGGCCGTCGACCTGGGCGAGTACTCATTCATGAAGGACGGCGGGAGCGAGCTCGCGCCGATCAACACCGACGTCGTCGGCGGCGTGCCGGACGACCTGAAGAAGAAGGTCGAGGACAAGCAGGCCGAGATCATGGACGGCTCCTTCACCACCCCGGTGGACGAGTCGGCGCCGGCCGGCTCCATCGACGTCTCCAAGAAGTGAGCAGCGCTGCGCCACTCCTCGAGCTCGACGGCGTCACCAAGCGCTTCGGCGACCTGGTGGCCAACGACGCCATCAGCCTCACGGTGGCGCCGGGCGAGGTCGTGGCGATGCTCGGGGAGAACGGCGCCGGCAAGTCGACGCTGATGAAGACCGTCTACGGGCTGGTACGTCCCGACGCGGGCGTGGTCCGGGTGGAGGGTCGGGCGCTGACGCTCCGGTCCCCGCGTGACGCCATGGCTGCGGGGATCGGGATGGTCACCCAGGAGTTCTCGCTCGTCGAGACCATGACGGTGCGCGAGAACGTCGCCCTGTCCGGGGTCGGTCTCGGCCGCGTCGACGTCCGCCGGCACCGGGCCCGCGTGGAGGAGGCGATGGAGCGCATCGGGGTGCACCTCGAGCCGGAGCGCCTGGTGTCGACCCTCTCGATCGGCGAGCGCCAGCGCGTCGAGATCGTCAAGGCGCTCTTCCACGACTGCAAGGTGCTCATCCTCGACGAGCCCACGGCGGTGCTGACCCCGCAGGACGTGCGGGCCCTCTTCCGGACGGTCGAGCGGCTCAAGGCAGCGGGCCTCGGCGTCCTCTTCGTCTCCCACAAGCTCCGCGAGGTCGCCGAGATCTCCGACCGCGTCGTCGTGCTGCGCCGGGGCACGCTCGTGGGCGAGCGGGTCACCTCCGAGGTCAGCAGCAGGGAGCTGGCCGCCCTGATGATGGGGTCGACGGTGCCCGACGCCGCGGTGGCGGCGGACTCGGACCTCGCCGCAGCGGTGGGGCTCACGCCGGCCGCGCCGGCCCCGGAGGCCACGACGACGTCCGTCGAGGCCTCTTCCACCCCCGCGCTGCGCGTGGACGGCGTGACCTACGAGGTGCGCGGCTACCCGGTCCTCGACCGGGTCGACCTGGAGGTGGCGCCGGGCGAGATCGTCGGCGTCGCCGGGATCAGCGGCAACGGGCAGACCGAGCTGACCGGCGTGCTCGCCGGAACCCTCGCGGCCGGCGCCGGCCGCGTGGAGGTGGCGGGCCGCGACGTGACGCACCGCTCGGTCGCCGAGCGACTGGCTGCGGGGCTCGGGCGGCTCACCGAGGACCGCCGTGGCAGCGTGATCCCCCAGCTCAGCGTCGAGCAGAACCTCGTGCTGGAGGACCTGCCCGCGTTCACCCGTCGCGGGGTCCTCGACAACGCCGCCATCCGCCGGCACGCCGAGGAGCTGATCGAGCGGTTCGACATCCGGGCACGGCCGAGCGACGCGATCGCGACGCTCTCGGGGGGCAACATGCAGAAGGTCCTGCTGGCGCGCACCCTCTGGCGCGAGCCGCGGGCGCTCGTCGCGGCCCAACCCACGCGCGGGCTCGACGTCGGCGCCTACCGCTACGTGCACGACCAGCTGGAGACCCTCAAGGCGCGCGGTGGTGGCGTGCTGGTGATCTCGGAGGACCTCGACGAGCTGCGCACCCTGTGCGACCGCATCCTCGTCCTCTTCCGCGGCCGGATCATCGACGAGGTGGCGGCCACGGAGGCCACCGACGACCGGCTCGGCAGGATGATGGCCGGCGACGAGGTGCACGCATGATGCGCGTCGTGCTGCGCGGCAGCGAGCCGCGCTGGGTCGCCCCGGTGGCGATCCTGCTGGCCGTGCTGGCGACGATCGCACTCACGGCCGTGCCGATCCGCATCGCCGGCGCGAACCCGCCCGCGGCGTTCGAGCGCTACCTCCTCCAGCCCCTCAGCTCGACGCAGGGGATCTACGAGGTGCTGCTGTCCGCGACGCCGCTGCTCTTCACCGGCATCGCGGTGGCCATCGCCTTCCGCGCCGGCTACTGGAACATCGGCGCCGAGGGCCAGTTCCTCATGGGCGCCGTGACGACGACCTGGCTGGCGCTGAGCCTCCCCGACCTCCCCGCCGTGCTGGCCCTTCCCCTGGGGCTGCTGGCCGGGTGCCTCGGCGGAGCCGCCTGGAGCCTCCTGCCGGCCCTGATGAAGCGGCACGGCCGCATCGACGAGGTCGTCACCACGCTCCTGCTCAACCCCGTGGCCCTGCTCGTGGTCCAGGGCCTGCTCAACGGGCCGTGGCGCAACAGCGAGAGCGGGTTCACCGACTCCGACCGGTTCGGGAGCGGCTACGACCTGCCCGAGATCGTGCCCGGCACCCGCGTGCACTGGGGGTTCGCGCTCGCACTGGCGCTCATCGCCGTGACGTGGTTCGTGTCCAGCCGTACGCCGGTGGGGCTCAGGCTGCGGGCCGCGGGTGCGGCGCCCGACGCGGCCGCCTTCAGCGGCGTACCGGTCGACCGGCTGCGCTTCCGGTCCGCACTGGTGTCCGGCGGCATCGCCGGGGTCGGCGGTGCCTCGCAGGTGATGGGCGTCCAGCACCAGCTGACCCAGGGGATCTCCAACAGCTACGGCTACACCGGCATCGTCGTGGCGACCCTCGGCGGCCTCACAGCGCTCGGCGTCGTACTCGTCGCGCTGCTGCTCGGCGACATCACCGTGGGCGCCGAGAGCGTCTCGCTCGTGCTCCAGGTGCCGACCCAGCTGGGGCGCATCTTCGGCGCGCTGCTCATGCTGGCCGTGCTGTCCGCGCTCAGCTGGCGCCGGTACCGCATCCAGTGGCGCCAACCCAGGAGCACCGCATGAGCATCAACCTCCTGGCCGTGCTCGGCGCCATGCTGACCATCGCCACTCCCCTCGTGTGGGCCGGGATCGGCGAGCAGGTCGTGGAGAAGACCGGCGTCCTCAACCTCGGGATCGAGGGCACGATGTATGCCGGCGCCTTCGCCGGCTTCCTCGTCGCGCTGCGCACCGGGTCGCCGTGGTGGGGCCTGCTCGCGGCCATCGCCACCGGAGTCGTCGCCGGGGTGGTGATGGGCCTCCTCACGGTGACGCTGGGCCTCAACCAGCACGTCTCGGGGCTGGGTCTGACGCTGCTCCTCATCGCCTCCTGCGAGTTCACCTTCCGCATGCTGTACGCCGGTGGGCGCCCCCAGCTGGACGACAAGTTCGACGTCTGGCTGCCCGACGTGCCGGTGCTCGAGCAGCACTGGTTGACGTACGTCGCCTTCCTCGTGCTCGCGCCGGGGACCTGGTGGGTGCTGCGCTCGACGGGCCTGGGCTACCGGCTGCACGCGGTCGGGGAGAACTTCGAGGCCGCCGAGGTGGCGGGGATCTCGGTGAACGCCACCCGCTACGGCGCGCTCGCGGTCGGCGGCGCCTTCATGGCGATCGGGGGCGCGTTCCTCACCCTGGCCGTCCTCGGGAGCTTCACGCTCAACATCATCAACGGGCGCGGCTGGGTGTGCATCGCGCTCGTCATCTTCGCGAAGTGGCGGGTGTGGCCCGTCGTGCTCGGCGCACTCATCTTCGCCGTCACCGACGCCCTGCAGCTCCAGCTCGCGATCACCACGGCGTTCAGCGACGTCCCGCGCGAGGTGATGCTCGCGCTCCCCTACGTGGCGGTGATCACCGCCCTGGCCGTCTGGGGCCGCAAGGTGCACTACCCGGGGTCCTACCTCAAGGCCTACCGGCGTGCCTGACACGAGGAGCTGTCCATGACCGACGAAGAACTGCTCGCCCTGGCGATCGCGGAGGCCCGGGCCGGCGCGGCCGAGGGCGGGATCCCGATCGGGGCGGCCCTCGCCGAGGGCGACCGCGTGCTCGGTGTCGGGCACAACCGGCGCGTGCAGATGGGCAGCGCCATCCGCCACGGCGAGACCGACTGCCTGGAGAACGTCGGCCGGCTGCCGGCGAGCGTCTACGCCGGCTCCACCATGGCGACGACCCTGTCGCCGTGCGACATGTGCACCGGCGCGATCCTGCTCTACGGCATCCCCCGCGTCGTCATCGGTGAGAACTCCACGTTCTACGGCGGCGAGGACTACCTCCGCTCCCGCGGGGTCGAGGTGGTCGTCGTCGACGACGAGGAGTGCAAGGAGCTGATGCGGCAGTTCATCGCCGCCAACCCCGAGCTCTGGAACGAGGACATCGGCGAGTCCGCCTGACCGTCCCTCCGAAACGCCGCGCGGCCGACGCCGGAGTCCTACGCTCGCAGCATGGTGCTGAAGCGGCGCCCGGACGGGACCTACGTGCGCGACCTCCCGCCGCTGCGCCGCGTGGTGCCCCACGTCATGCGCACCCGCACCGAGTCGATCGTCTACTTCCAGCAGCGCATCGAGGTCGACGGACTCCTCGCCTGGCTCGACGCCACCAACGCGGACCGGTCGCGCGGCGAACGCGTCACCCTCTTCCACGTCTTCCTCACCTCGATCGCCCGCACCATGCGGCTGCGCCCGGAGACCAACCGGTTCGTCGCCGGCCGCCGCACCTACCAGCGCGAGGACATCTCGATCTCCTTCGTGGTCAAGCAGGGCATGAGCGACGAGGCCGAGGAGTCCGAGGCCCGCATCGTGCTGACCGGCACGGAGTCCGTCGAGGACGTACGCCGCCTCGTCGACGACGTCGTGCATCGCGAGCGTGCGGCGGTGGAGCGCGGCGGCGACGACCGCCTGGTCGACTTCTTCTCGTCCTGGCCGCGACCGGTGCTGGCCGGCGTCGCCGGTGGGATCCGCTGGCTCGACTACCACAACCTCGTGCCGCGAGCCCTCGTCGAGGCGATCCCGCTCTACACCAGCGTCTACGTCGTGCACGCCGGTTCGATCGGCATCGACCCGCCGTTCCACCACCTCTACGAGATGGGCACCGCGAGCGCCTTCGTCTCGATCGGCAAGGTCGCGCCGCAGCCCGTTGTCGACGACTCCGGCGCGGTGGTGGCGAGGCGGTGCCTCGACGTCGTCTACACCCTCGACGAGCGCGCGGCCGACGGCTTCTACTTCGCGAAGACGGCCGAGGTGATCCGACGCCTGGTCGCGGAGCCCGACCTGCTGGCCGATCCCGCGCTCACGGTCGAGCAGGTCGTCCCGGTCTGGCCGCCCCGGCGATGACGTCGCTGCTCGTGCGCCGCGCCCCCGGCGCGGTCGGCGTACTCATCGAGCTCGGGGTCGTCGGCGTCGCGCTGCTGGTCAACGTCCTCGTCCGGTGGCTCACCCTCGACGACGTCGACGTCGCGGTGGCCCACGCCCACTCCCTGCTCGCGCTGCAGGAGCGGCTGCACCTCGACTGGGAGCACGCGGCCCAGGACGCCGTCGAGGCCGTGCCGTGGCTGGGCAGCGTCGCGGCCTGGTTCTACGTCTGGGGCTACCTGCCCGTCGTCGCGCTCGCGCTGGTCGTGCTGTTCGTCTGGGCACCCCGCGACTACGCCCGCCTCCGCAACGCCCTGCTCGCGGCCGGCATCGTCGGCCTGCCGGTCTACGTCCTCTACCCGCTCGCGCCGCCACGCCTCACCGCCCTGGGCTACTCCGACACCGTCGCGTCCAGCCTCGTCGAGGACGCCGCCCGGCCCGTGGGCATCGCCAACGAGATCGCCGCGATGCCGAGCTTCCACGTCGGCTACCTCGTCATCGTGTGCGCGGTCGTCTGGGGGCTCTCCCGCTCACCCTGGGTGCGGGTCTGGTGCGCGCTCCACCCGCTCGCCATGTGCTGGGTCGTCCTGGCCACCGGCAACCACTGGGTGCTCGACCTGCCGGCGGGCTTCCTGCTCGCCGCGGTCGGGCTGGCCGCCGCTCGCGCCGTCTCTCGCATGACCCCAGCCCGGTCGGGTACGGAACGACCTTCATCACTCTCGAGCGAAGGCGGTTCATCACGATGAAGGCAGTCACCTGGCAGGGCGTCCACGACATGCAGGTCACCGAGGTCCCCGACCCGCGCATCGAGGAGCCGACGGACGCGATCATCAAGATCACCTCCACCGGCCTGTGCGGCTCCGACCTGCACCTCTACGAGACCCTCGCGCCCTTCATGGAGGCCGGCGACGTCGTGGGCCACGAGCCGATGGGCATCGTCGAGGAGGTCGGCCCCGGCGTCAGCAAGCTGAAGGTGGGCGACCGCGTCGTGGTGCCGTTCAACGTGTGCTGCGGCTCGTGCTGGATGTGCGACCGAGGCCTCTACAGCCAGTGCGAGACCACGCAGAACCACGAGCACGGCACGGGCGCCAGCTTCTTCGGCTACAGCAAGCTCTACGGCCAGGTCCCGGGCGGCCAGGCGGAATACCTGCGCGTCCCCTTCGCCGACTTCCTGCCGGTCAAGGTGCCGCACGAGCACGCCGACGACCGGTTCCTGTTCCTCTCCGACGTCCTGCCCACGGCGTGGCAGGGGCTGCAGTACGCCGACGTGCCCGACGGCGGCACGCTGCTCGTCCTCGGCGGCGGCCCCATCGGCGACATGGCGGCCCGCATGGGCGTACGCGCCGGCCACCGCGTGTTCTCCGTCGATCGCGTGCCCGAGCGGCTCGCCCGCGTCGCGGCGTTCGGCGCCGAGCCCCTCGACCTCGACGATGCCAACGAGGTCGGCGGCGTCGGCGACGTCGTCCGCGAGGCCACCGGCGGCCGCGGCCCGGACGCTGTCATCGACGCGGTCGGCATGGAGGCCCACGGGTCCCCCGGCGCCACCGCTGTGCAGAAGGCCGTCGGCCTGCTGCCCGACGCCATCGCGGAGCCGATGATGAAGAAGGCCGGGCTCGACCGCCTCGCCGCGCTGCACACCGCCATCGACGCTGTACGCCGCGGCGGCACCATCTCGATCTCCGGCGTCTACGGCGGATCCGCCGACCCGATGCCGATGTTCCAGCTCTTCGACAAGCAGGTCCAGGTCCGGATGGGGCAGGCCAACGTGCGCCGCTGGACCGACGAGCTGCTCGCGATGCTGATCGAGGACGACCCGTTCGGCGTCGACGCCTTCGCCACCCACCATCTCGCGCTCTCCGAGGCGCCCGCCGCCTACGAGCACTTCCAGAAGAAGGAGGAGGGCATGGTCAAGGTGGTCTTCCAGCCCTGACGATCACCCCTGTGCCGGCTCCTTGCGGCCTATCTGCGTCGGTGGAAGCGGAAGTCCCCGTTGGGGAGACGTTCGACCAGGTACTGCGTGTCATGGAACCGGTGGTGGTGATGACTGCAGGCCAGGACGCCGTCGTCGATGTCGGTGCGGCCTCCGAGCTCCCACGGATGGAGGTGGTGGGCCTCGCACCAGTCGGCGGGGATGTCGCAGCCCTCGGCGCGACACGTCCTGTCGCGCACCGCCATCGCCAGGCGCTGGGTGGCGTTGTAGAGCCGGCGTGCGCGGCCGAGGTCGAGAGGGAGGCTTCCACCTCCGAGGACGGCCGGGATGATCCTGGCGTTGCACGCGAGCCGGCGGGCCTCCGAGGCAGAGATCCGGTCTCCGGTGAGGTCGTCGCCGAGGACCAGTCCCGACCCGATGAGGTCGGCCGCGGCCAGCTCGGCTCGCAGCGCGTCCAGCGGGATCGTCACGATCACGCTCGTGGCGTTGCCTCCGTGGATCGGGAGGCGGCCCGCGTCGACGGTCTCGAGGAAGGCGACGAACGCCTCCCCCATCCTGCGCGGGCGGGCGAGCCGGGCGACCGGGTCGTGCGCGGTCGGGGTGCCCGCGTCGCAGCGCTGGTCGGCATGGTTGTCGACGGGCGTACGACGCGGGTTGGCGTGCGCCTCGAGATAGCTCGCGAACCTCGTCGCGGCCGCATCCGGCACGATCGAGGAGATGCGGGTCGTGCCGTCGCCGAGCCGGCGCATCGTCAGGCGCGTGCGCTCCGCGGCGTGCGCCTCGAGCTCGGCCAGCCGCACCCCCTCGGCGGCCTCCGCGACCTCGGGAGCGACGACGTCGAGGATGCGGCGACCGATCCGTCCGAGCTCCTTCGGGCCGAACTCCCGCGCCCGCTCGACCAGGTGCGCCTCGGCCTCGGCGACGGTCTGGGCGTCCACCCCAGTGGGCAGGGCGCTGAGGGCGCGGTCGATGACGTGCGCCTGGGCCAGGGTGACACCGCCTTCGCGCATGGCAGCCGCCAGTCGCTGGCGGTCCCGGTCCAGCGCCTCGGCCAGCCGGAGGTCCGCGCGGGCGTCGGCGTACCTCGTGCGCGTGTGGTGCGCCAGCCAGCCCGCCGCGTCCTTCGCCGCGGTGCCTGCGGCGAGGTCGCCGGCGTCGGCGAGGATCCGCAGCCGGAGCTCGACCAGCTGCCCCTCGGCAGCCACCAGGTCCTGCAGTGCGGTCGCCTTCTCCTCGACCGACATGAAGGTCGGATTGGCGTCGGCAACCGCCTTCAGCGAGGACCGGACGTCGGACGCAGCAGCCACCATCGGGTGGGTCACGATCTGGCCTCCTCACGACGACGGGTCCAGCGCGCGCGTGCGCAGCTGATCAACGGTCGTCGCTCCTGGAGGCCCCAGCAGGGGGGCAATTACATGACCCTCGCAACTCGCCCCACGAGCCAGGGTTTGGCGCACTGGTGACTTGTCCTGGTGGCCCTGATCTGGTGGAACGTCCTCCCAGCCTAGGCGACTGTAGGCACTATTCGCAAGAGTCTTCGACCACCTGTGGAGCGTCGCCGTTGGCGGCATGACCACTACCCTCACGACATGCGCGCTCCCGCACCATCCGCCCTGGTGGACCGCGCCGTGGCACTCCTGGACGAACCAGGCCGGGTGATCCTCGGCATCACCGGTCCGCCGGGCGCCGGCAAGTCGAGGCTGGTTGAGCTGCTTCTCCCGCGACTGCGTGACGCGCTCGGCCCGGACGCCGTCGGCCACCTGCCCATGGACGGCTTCCACCTCGCCGACGTCCAGCTCGACCGGCTCGGTCTGCGCGAACGGAAGGGCGCACCCGACACGTTCGACGTCGACGGTTACGTCGCGGCGCTCCGGCGCCTGCACGACGAACCCGACCGCACTTTGTACGTCCCCGGCTTCGAGCGCGACCTCGAGCAGCCCGTCGCCGCCGCCCTCGCGATCCCACCGTCCGCGCGGCTGGTCGTCACGGAGGGCAACTACCTCCTGCTGCCCGACAGCAGCTGGGAGCGCGTACGCCCCCTGCTCGCCGAGGCCTGGTACGTCGACGTCGCCGACGACGTACGCCGGGAACGCCTCGTCCGCCGGCACGAGCAGTTCGGCAAGACGCCCGACGCCGCCCGCGCCTGGGTCGCTGACGTCGACCAGCCCAACGCCGAGCTCGTGGCCGCCACCCGCGACGCGGCTGACCTCGTCGTACCACTTGCTGCGGTGGTCGAGTAGCCCGCCCTTTCTTCGGTGGTCGAGTAGGCGAGGCACGAGCGGGCGCATCGAGACCCAAACCCCGTCGCCGGCAGCCCCGCCGTAGGAGGATGCACGCCATGACCGCACGCCGCCTCGCCGCCGTGCTCGCGATGGCGGCCTGCCTCAGCGGGTGCCCCGCGAGCGACGACGGGACCGCCCTGCTCCTCAACAAGACCGGGCACGACGAGCTCAGGATCTTCGTCCTTGACGGCGCCGGCCGCCCGCTCACCGATGCGGCGCTGGATCCGGCCTTCCGGTTCGACACGCAGTTCACCGATCGCGAACGGCAGTGCCTGGTCGACGGGGACGGGTCGTTCGAGGTGCGCGACTCGCAGGGCACCGTGCTGGTCGAGCACGACTTCGCCGACCGCGCCGTGTGCGAGCACGACGAGCTCGAGCTCACCCGCGACGGTGACCTCGTCTGGCTGGACACGCACTAGCCGGCATCGTGCTGACCCCATGCGGTCGTGCGCGGTCGCGTCGCCATCGCGCGCGCACCCCTCTTCGGGGGTGGTCCACCGTGCGAGCCGGAGGGACCGTGGAGACATGGCTGTGACGAGCTTCCAGGACCTGCCCCTCGCCGACCGCGACCACGACTGGGACGGCGACGCCGCCGAGAAGCGCGTACGCCAGTGGGCGGGCGCCGACGACGAACCGAACGAGAAGTACCGCGACGCCCACGTCTGGTACGACGCGGACAAGAAGGACAACTTCACCGCCTACAAGCTGCTCATCGCCGACGTCGTCGACGGCAAGCTCCGCGCCATCCCGCGCGGAGTGATGGCCGCCGGCAACGTCATGGTCGGCGGGCGCGGCGGTGTGGACATGCCCTCGAAGGATGTTGATCGCGCGAAGAGCCACCTCGCGAAGTACTACGAGAAGATGGGCGACGAGGCTCCCTGGGAACGCGACTGATCCGATCGTTCCAGCGGTCGTGGATGATCGGCCCATGAGCGAGCGCAACGTCCTGGGCGGCGACCTCGAGCCCTGCGGCAACGACCCCGTCACCGGCTTCTACCGCGACGGCACGTGCACGGTCGGCCCGCAGGACGTCGGCCTGCACGCCGTCTGCGCCGTCATGACCGAGGAGTTCCTGACCCACCAGGCCTCGGTCGGCAACGACCTCTCCACGCCCCGCCCGGAGTGGCAGTTCCCCGGCCTCGTCCCGGGTGACCGCTGGTGCGTCGTCGCCGTCCGCTGGCTGCAGGCGTACGAAGACGGAGCTGCGGCGCCGGTCGTGCTCTCCGCGACGTCGGAGCGCGCGCTCGACGTCGTACCGCTCGAGCTGCTGCAGGCGCACTCGGTCGACGTGCCGCCCGACCTCAGCGCGTTGGACTGAGGCCCTCTTCGCGCTTCGTGCGTGCGCATCGACCGATCGGTCCGACAGGATGCGCCCGTGCGCATCGGAACCTGGAACCTCGACGTCTGGCTGCTGACCGAGGTCGACGAGCGGACGACCCTGCCCGGCTACTCCGTACATCTCTCGGGAAGCGCGATGGCACCTCGGCGCCGCTGGGCTGCGGTCGCCAGCCGGCTGCCGATGGCGTCGGCCCCGGACCCGCACCCGGCGAGCGCGCAGGCACAGGTCGGCGCGACGACGTACGTCAGCTCGGTGCTGCCTTGGCGCAGCTGCGGCTCCCGCCCACCGTGGGTCGGCGAGCGTCACGCCGAGAAGACCGCGTGGTGTGGGGCGGGGACTGGAACCACGCCCTGACCGGGAAGGAGTACGCCGGCTCGACGGGCGGCCGCGCGGCGATCGAGAGCGCGCTCGGCGAGCTCGGCCTGGTGGTCCCCACGGCCGATCTCCCGCACCGGATCGACGACCTCCTCACCATCGACCACGTCGCCGTGCCGAACGGCAGTGTCGGCGAGGCGACCCGCATCGTCGCGGAGAAGGACGGCAAGCGCCTCTCGGACCACGACGCCTACCTCGTGCGCACATCGATGGTCGAGTAGCCGCGAGGAACGAGCGGCGTATCGAGACCCAGACACACCACGACTCGTGACCCCCACCAACCAGGGGGCCACGAGTCGCAGGGGGATCAGCCGAGCACGCCGCCGATCGTCATCACGCCGTCCGGGTCGTACGTCCGCCGCGCCCGCCGCAGCCGAGCGAGCGTCACCTCGTCGTAGGCGTCGACGTACTCCTCCGGGGTGAACGTGAAGTTCGGCAGCCGGTTCCCGCCCACCCACGGCGCCATCGCGTCGAGGATCGCGGCGGCGTGGTCCTCCACGCCGGGGATCTCCGAGATGCCGACGATGAGCAAGGAGTACGCCGCAGCCCGCGAGGCGAAGGCGGCCGGGTGCTCACCGGGCCGGGAGAAGGCCCCGCCGAGCTGGCGTACCTCCACCAAGATCTGCGGCGATGCCACCCCAGGACCGGTGAGGGCGAGCAACGCGGCGGCCGCCTCGGCAGGGAAGGAGGTGAGCACGTGGCCCGCCTCGTAGGCCGGGGTCGGGTCGAGCGGGTCGGTGTGGACCGAGTCGATCGCGGTGTAGGGCTTGTCCGCCACGTCGTCGAGGATCACCGGTGCGGCGGCCCGCATCGCGGCGAACCAACGCTCCCCGTCCTCGGCCGAGCCGGTCCACACGAAGCGGATCGACAGCGTCAGCTTGCCGGCCAGCATGGGCGGCACCCCTTCCATCTCCGGCAGCTGGAAGAGCGCGAAGGACGTGGTGCCCTCCTCCGGCAGCTCCTCCGACCAGGCGCGCCAGGCCTCGATGACCGCGGGAGCGTCCGCGCCGTCGAACCACAGCGAGCCGCCGTAGAACCGCGGCTGCCGCACCAGGTCGAACTCGATCGCCGTGACGATGCCGAGCATCCCCTTGCCGCCCCGCAGGGCGAAGAAGAGCTCGGGGTGCTCGGTCGGCGTGACCCTCCGCAGCACGCCGTCGCCGGTCACGACCTCGATGGCGCGCACCTTGTCGATGGCGAGGCCGTAGGTGCGGGCCATCGGGCCCAGGCCGCCGCCCGTGGTGTAGCCGACGACGCCGACGTCGGTGATCGATCCCGACAGCGGCGCGAGACCGTGGGGCGCGGCGGCCTCCACGACCTCGAGCCACTTCACGCCCGCCCCGACGCGGGCCCAGCCCTCGGGGTGGACGACCACCTCGTCGAGCTCCTTGGTGGTGACCAGGAGCTCGGTGGTCAGGGCGGCCATGGGGCCGTGGCCGGTGGCCTGCGGGGTGACGCGAATGCCGTGGCGGGCCGCGAACTGCACGGCCTCGACCACGTCCTGGGCGTCGAAGGCGGCCAGCACGGCGGCCGGCCGGACCGGGATGGCGAGGTTCCACGGCGAGACGAGGGCGTCGTACGCCCTGTCGCCGGGGACCGCGACGGTGCCGATCGTGAGTGCGTCCAGCTCCGCGAACTGTACGGCTGCGGGGCTGGTCTGTGCGATGGTCATGCGTTCCTCCGGGTGGTCTTTCGTGTCGTCGTTGACGAGACGAAGGTGCACCCGGACGCTTGAGCCGGACTTGCGTCCGACTTGAGCCTGACTGCGGAATCAGTCGCCGGAGGCCCGTTGGGGCGGGACGAACAGTCCCTCTGGGTCGGCTTCGCGACGGATTCGACGGAGTCGGTCGTACGCCGCCGGCGACCAGCCGCGGCGGGCGGCGGCCTCGTAGGCCATCGAGAGGTAGGCAGCAGCCGAGGTCCAGGGCGAGAGCGAGTCGAGGATGCGCGTGGCGCCCTCGCGCACCGCCGTCCACCCGGTGCCCACGTCGAGCCCGACGCCGAGCACCAGGAACGATCCGTCGAGGTGGTCCATCGCGCCCTCGCGGGGCGACGGCCGCGCCAGCGCGCCCCCGAGCTGCCGCAGCTCGACGAAGAGCAGGTTGCTGCCGGAGCCGGGGCCGGCGACGTCGACCAGCGCGTCCGCCGCGTCTGCCGGGAAGCCGTGCACCAGGACGCTGTTGGCGTAGACCGCGGTCGGCTCCTGCGGGTCCATCTGCAGGTGCGCGATGTCGGCCGCGGGCATCTCGGTGAACGTGTCGATCTCGGGCTTCAACGCACGCAGCGGAGCGATCGCCCGGGCCCCCGCCTCGGGGTCGCCGAGCGCCACCGCGTCGATCATGACCATCTGCCGCCCGCGCAGCTGCCCGGGCAGCCACTCGATGTCGGGCACCTGGAAGATCCGCGCCACGCTGGTCACCGACTCTGGCGCGTCCTCGGTCCACGCGCCCCACGCGGTGAGCACGCGGCGGGCCTGCTGCCAGTCCCACGCCAGCATCCCGGCGTACGCCGTGCGCACCGGCAGCAGGTCGAACTCGAGCGAGGTGACGACCCCGAAGCCGCCGCTGCCGCCGCGGGCCGCCCAGAGCAGGTCGGGGTCGTGGTCCTCGGTCGCGCGCACGAACGTGCCGTCGGCGAGCACCAGCTCGACGGCTGTGATGGCGCTGCACTGCAGGCCGTGCTGGCGGGCGTACCAGCTCACTCCCCCTCCGAGCGACGAGCCGACCACGCCGACGCTCGGGCTCGACATGTGCATCCCGGCCAGCCCGACCTTGCCGGCCCGGGCGACCACGTCACCCCAGAGCACGCCGGCCTCGGCCCTCGCCGTACGAGTGGCGGCGTCGATGCGGAGCCCGGTCATCGCCGAGGTGCGCAGCAGCACCGCGTCGCCGAGCCGGCCGGCGAGCGGCGGGGCGCCGTGCCCCGTGCCCTGCGGCGCGACCCGGAGTCCTGCCGCCGCGGCAGCCTTGACGACCAGCGCGACCTCCTGCGGGTCGGCCGGGTAGGCGACGGCCGCCGGGTGCTCGTCGACCTGGAGGTTCCACGGCATCCGCGCCTCGTCGTAGAGGGGGTCGCCGGGCAGGTGCACGGCACCGCCGGCCAGCCCGCGCAACGCCTCCGCCTGGTGCATCGTCACCGCCTCCCTCCTGGGGGCACTCCAGCATGATCGGCGCGACTTGAGTACGACTTGAGCCGCCGGTCCAGGCGCGCCTGCAGCAGTGCGCGCTCGCCGGCCGGGATGTCGGCGTGGATCGCGTCGCGGACCAGCGGGTTGACGAAGTCGAGCGGGTGACCGTCGAGCAGGATCTCGCTGCGAGTGAGTACGTCGAGCGCACCCGCGACGTCCTCCTCCGAGTGCTGCGCCAGGTCGGCCACCGTCACCAGGTCGGCGTCCGTGCCCAGCACGGCGACCGCCCGCGCGACGGTCGTGACCGCCGCCGGCATGCGGCGCAGGCGCAGCGTCACCAGCGAGGCGACCGCGCGCGAGCCCACCGCCCGGACCGTGTCGACGTGCGCCACATCCGGCGGCACGCCCTCGTCGGCGAGCGCGCGCAGCAGCTGGCGCAGGAGCAGGGGGTTGCCCGCGGTCATCCGGTGGCAGGCCGCGACGAACGGATCGGCGCCCCGACCGAGGCGGTCGGTCACCAGGGTCGCGGTGCCCTGTTCCGACAACGGGGCGGGGCGCAGCACCGACACCGACTCGTTTCCTGTGAGCTCCGAGAGCAGGTCGTCGGCCGCGTGCGGCTCGCCGGTGCGCAGCGCGAGCACGAGCAGCACCGGCAGTCCC
Source organism: Nocardioides sp. N13(2025) (assembly GCF_051912545.1). Taxonomy (GTDB): domain Bacteria; phylum Actinomycetota; class Actinomycetes; order Propionibacteriales; family Nocardioidaceae; genus Nocardioides. The sequence continues at coordinate 2,925,901 of NZ_CP196809.1, forward strand.
TCCAGGCGGCGGACGAGGTAGGCGAGGAGCTGCAGCGACGCCTCGTCGCACCACTGGACGTCGTCGACGCACATCACGAACGGCGCGTCCTGGGCGAGGTCGGTCGTGACCTCGCACAGGCCGCGGAGCACCGCGAAGCGGTCGCCCTTCTGCAGGGCCTCGTCGGCACCGGCGCCGAACAGCTGCCGGACCACGCCCCACTCGAAGCCCTGCTCCGCGGGGCTGCTCCGCGCCGACCGCACGAAGACACCGGCGCCGACCGCGCGGCGTCGCAGCTCGTCGAGCAGGCGCGTCTTGCCGATGCCCGCCGACCCCTCGATGAGCACGCACCCGGATCCGCCCTCGCCCAGCTCGTCGAGCTTCTCCTCCAGCACGGCCATCTCGCGCTCGCGGTCGACGAGCCCGTCGGGCGTGCGCGGACGTGGAACGCTCACGGTGGCGCTTCGCTGCGTCGGCGCCTCGAGGCCCGACGACTGCGCGAGGATCTCGGCCTCGAGCGATCGGAGGGCCGGGCCCGGGTCGACGCCGAGCTCCTCGGCGAGCACGTGGCGTGCTCTTCGCAAGGCTTCGAGTGCCGCAGCCTGGCGGTGGGAGCGGTAGAGCGCGAGGCTGAGCAGGCGCCAACGCTCCTCGCGGAGGGGGTCCTCCTTGACGAGCGCCTCGAGGTCGCCGATGACGAGCTGCGCCTCGCCGAGCTCCAGCCGGGTCCCCAGCAGGCGTTCGCGGGCGACGGAGCGCAGCTCGGTGAGCCGCGCGACCTCCGCCTCGGCCCACGCCTCCCCGGCATAGTCGGCGTACGCCGGACCGCGCCACCTCCGCAGTGCCGTGTCCAGTGTGCAGACCGCCTCCCCGGGCGCTTGGCCCGCCGCCGCCTCGACGTCTCGCTCGAAGGCCCACGCGTCGACGGCATCCGGTGCCAGGCGCAGCACGTAGCCCGGCCCGGCCCGCGCGATCACACCGTCCCGGTGTCGGGCACCCGCGTCGGGCTCGAGCCGCCGGCGCAGGTGGCTGACGTACGCCTGCAGCGCCCCATGGGCGTTGGCCGGCGGATGGTCTCCCCACACGCAGTCGACCAGCCGGTCGGCCGGCACGACCTGGTCCCGCTGGATGACCAGCCCCGCCAGCACGGCGCGCTGGCGGCGCCCGCCGAGGTCCACGACCGCGCCTTCTCGCGTGGCCGTGAGCTCGCCGAGCACGTGCAGGTTGAGTTCCGGCTGCCCGTCCACCCCATTCCTCGCGTCGCCTTCGTCGAGCGTACGGCGGTCTCGGGGCTAGGGGCGGCCCCGATTTTGGGCACGCGCTCAGGCGCAATTGAGCGGCACGCTGCGCGTCGCTCGCACATGTCTTGCTGGGCGAGGTCTTGCTGCCGCTACAGGGCAGCTCGCGCTACTCGGCGACTTCGCTTTCCTGGTCGTCGTCGTTGGCAACGTCGACACCGAATTGCAGTGAGTACTGACTGCGAAGGTCGTCAAGCCGGATGCCGTTCGCTGCATCTACGGCCCAGAACGTCCAGCCGTTGATCTTCCGCTTCTTGACAAATCGAGCCGCACCGGAGGGGCTCTCGAATATCCGGTCTTCTACTTGGAGCGATCCGTCCGGGAGGACCGACGCTTGAACGTCGCTCGTCCGTCCCCGACCGATGAGCGTCTGGCCCACTTTCAGGAGCCCCTCAGAGATTAGGGCGTCCACACCGATGTATGAGCTGGGTTGAGTGGCAATGCCAGAGTGAATGCCCGCATGACCGGCTGGGGTGGACCAGATCTCGAGGATCGCGCGGGTCATGTGCTCAGTTCGCTCATCGATTTTCTGCTCATCCCACCCATCGGCACTGACGGCGCGGACGTCGTTGTTCATGAGCATCACGTCATGTTGCGCGATATACGCCCGTTTTCCGGTCTCTCCAAGCCAAGGTCCGTTGCTTACCTTGCTGTTCAGGCCGCGCGTGAGAAGAGTCAGATTCCCCAGGACATGGACGTGATTGTCTCGTGTCAAACGCGATGCAACATCGTCGACCGGCCAATGGGTTTGCCATTGCTGCGGCAGAATGTGCTCGATCGCGTGGTGATCACGCGCCACCCGTTGGCCGGCGTAGGAAGGTCGGTCACTGTCATACCCACGCAGGTGGTCCTCGATGGCTTCGAGAACCATGCGGAGCCGTCCACGTCGAAGGCGTCGGTAGATCGGCGCGGTCGCCAACCACGTGCGCACTTCCTCGTCGGCGGGCCAGTACAGATTGCCCGACGTCTGCTCGCGAAGCACCCGTTCCGTGACCGTCGCCGCGTCCTGTCGGGGATTCTCCTTGAGTTCCTGGAGGAGGAGCGCGACCAGGTCCGAGTAGCTCTGAGTGGAGAGTCGTAGTAGGGACCTGCGGACGAGCCAGCTTTCCAGGTGCGTCAGGAAGCGGTTCTCCACGTCGGCGGCCACCGGTTCCAGTGCGGGGTCTCTGAGCCAGATGAGCAAGGGTTTTGTCGCCTCGGAATCGAGTGCGCCGATCCGGTAGACGAACAGCGTGAGGCGATCAAGTACGCCATCCTTCACGCGTGCTGTCTCGGTCCACGACTGGTAGTCAATGGCAGCGCGATGTATCGCCGGCAGTAGATCGCCCACTGCCGCGTCAAGGTCGTGGGTCACGAAGTACTTGAATCGGGAGAACACTTCGCGGACGCCGATGTTCTCTGCGGTCTGCGCGATGAGCCACTGGTTCAAGAACAATGAGCTGCGTGCCATGGCGTTACGCCCGGCTCCGACTTCGTTCTCCCAGAATGCGGTCTCGAAGAGCTTCCAGTGTTTCTCGTAGGAAGCCTCGCTCTCCGCGGCAGGCAGATCAAGTCGTTGGAAGACGAAGTTCTTGATGAGATCAGCTGCGGTCAGCGGGGTGCCTCGCGCGTTCAGGGTCTCAAATATCTCCTGGCTGTCTTCGTCGGCTTCGAGCTGAATGACGACCAGCTGAAGCCCGTTGAGCAACACGTGGGTGAGCGCCTCCGCTCGGGACTCGTACGCTCCCGTCGCGAGCCAGTCAGTCATCGCTTCGCTGAAGAACTGATGGCCCTGAGTCATGCGGCTGTCCCGGTGCGGGAGGATCGTGTAGTCCACCGGCAGCGCTGCCGCCATGACGTCGTTGAACGCGGCGCGATCACGATTGGTCGGCCAGACCTTGAACCGGTCCTCCGAGGAACCGCAGAAGTGCTCGGGATTGCGAATCAGGTCCTCGACCTGACGCGCCAACGTGTCCGCACCTACCAGCGTCAATGCCTGATGTGCGGCATCGAGAAGGAGCTGCATCGTGGTGAGACGCTGCTGACCGTCGATGATCGTCCAGTAGGGCAGATTCCCAACCGAGGCCGACTGATTCTGCAGGACGACAGCCCCGAGGAAGTGCGGGCTGGATTTCCTCCCTTGACGCCTGAGGTCGGCGTGGCGGCGGATGTCTTCCCAAAGCATCGACCACTGCTTCTCCCGCGTCCAGACGTACGGACGCTGAAAGAGTGGGACCAGCAGGCGTTGAGGCATGAAGAACACCTCATGCGGCGTCCTGACTTTGGTCTCCACGCGCTTCCCCCTCGGTCTTCAACAGCTCGACACCCTAGTCAGGCAAACCCACATAGGTCACCAACTTCGGCGAGCAGCGACAGCTTCCGCCAGATTCAAGACGCCCAAGGCACCACGACGCCAGGACGAGCCCGGCAGTCCGGCACCCACACGAGGGCGAGAGACTTCGGTCGCTGACCTCCTCTTCTGGCCCCACCCTGCGAGGCGGGGGGACGGTGTTGGCATGGCTGTAACGAGCTGCCGGGACCTGCGCTCGCTGACAGCGTTGGCACCAGGGACGGCGACGTCGCCGAGGAGCGCGTGCTCAAGTCAGCGGACGCCAAGGACAACCGAAAGCGGGGTACCGCGTCGCCCACGTCTGGTACGACGCGGACAAGAAGGACATCTTCACCGCAGACAAGCTGCCAATTGCCGAGGTCGTCGACAGCAAGTTCCCCGCGCTCCGGCGCGGGACTGACGGTCGCCCGCGAGGTCGTCATCGACGTCGCGCCGAGACCCCCCTCGCCAGGTACTACGAAAAGCGGGGCGGCCACCTCGGATCCTGCGGCATCGACCCCGTCACCGGTTCTACCGCGACGGCACCTGAACGTTCGGCCCGCAGGACGTCGGGCTGCACGCGGTGTGCGCCGTCATGACCGAGGAGTTCCTGGCCCACCAGGCCTCGATCGGGAACGGCCCCTCCACGCCTCGCCCGGAGTGGCACTTCCCCGGCCTCGTGCCAAGTGACCGCCGGTGTGTCGTGGCCGCACGCTGGCTCCGGGCGCACGACGCCGGGGTGGCCCCAGCGGTCGTGCTGTCGGCGACCTGGGAGCGTGCGCTCGAGGTCGTGCCGCTCGAGGTGCTGCGGCCGCAATCGGTCGACGTGTCGCCGGGCCTCAGCGAGCTCGACTGACCCCGCCGGCTGTCGAGGACGGACCTGAGGGGTCGGGGGTTGGCCGCCCCGATACTCGGGGCAGGTCCTGCCGACGGCGCAGGACCCGCCTAACTTCCGCAATACGCTGACGAGGCGATGCGCGCCGGGTACCGTCCACCCTCGGCGGTCTCCCGTCACATCTTGTCCGCCACTTCTCGAGGTCTTGTCTTAATGTCTCGCGTCTCCAAGTCCGCTGTCCGCGTCGTGACTGCATTCGCTGTTTTCCTTGTCGCGATCGTGGGGTTCACCGTTCTCAAGAACGCGGGACTGCTCTCACCATTCGGCATCAAGTCTGAGGCGGCAGACTCGCAGGTGGTCCAGTCGATCAAGCGGACCGAGGAAGTCTCGCTGCTTGCCCTAGGTATCCAGGGGATCACCAGCGAGGAGCGCTGCTCAACGGCGTTCGGCAAGTGCATCCCGGGTACGTCGGACGAGGTGTACCTGCAGTACACGTTCACGGGGAAGCTCGGCATCGACGGCGCCGCGGTTGATGTCAGGGAGACCGGAGCTGACGCGTACACCATCTCGATTCCCGCGTTCGAGGTCATCGGGTACAGCGACCCTGAGTTCGAGGTCGCCGTGACGGACGACGGGGTCCTCAGCTGGGTGACCGAGGACATTGACCAGACCGAGATGATCACCAAGATCCTCGGCGAGGACGCACAGCAGAAGCACCTCGAGGACAACGAGGACCTGCTCCAGGAGCAGACCAAGGCCTTCTACGACAACATCATCCTGAGCGTGGCCCCCGAGGCGAAGATCACCTACGAGTTCGCCTGACGCCGACGGTAACGCGTAGGCCACCCTGGCGAACCAGCCGACCGTGAGGACGAAGCGCGCTCTTCGCCTTGACTGACACATGAGACGCGCCGGCGTACTGTGTCGTCACCTAGGGGGATCAATGAGCACAGAGCTGCCGCATGTCAGGAGTGACTCCGCGGTCGTACGGCGTCATCGAGCGCACCAAGGCACGTGGCGGGACGAAATCGGCTGGCCCGCCGGGCCTCCGAGTGATGAGCGCGCTCGCTCGCGATATCCGGTGCTCGCCAACTACTTCGCTGAGGAGCACGAGGGACTCACCCCCGAACAAGCCGGCGTGAATCTCATTCCTCCAAGTGCCGCCGAGTACGCCCACCAGCGACTGGCCCAGTTGCGAGCGATCGACGGCGTGGCTGAGCCCGACAGGCTCTGGCGAAACCTGCTGTCCAGCCAACCTCTAGCCTTCTCGATCGCTGGCCACCTCCGCTCCCACCAGCAGGCCGCGGCGCGTCTGTTCGCGCGGCTGACCGGGCGGGAAGTGGTGGGGTTCGGCGCACTTCAGGATCCGACTGCGCCGACCCACACGCTCGCCGGCATCGAAGCCGAGTGGTTCCCTCCCAGGCAGCATCACACGGGGGACCGCTCTGGCTTCGACATCGCCGCGCTCCTCGAACTTGCAGACGGCAGCCACATGCTGCTGACGATCGAGGTGAAGTACGTCGACACCTTCTCCCCCAAGAAGCTCGACACCGGTCGGTACGCCGACTCGCTCCGCGACTGCGAGATCACGGACCAGCAGGCCGACGCCCTAGTGAAGGCTGGCGGGTCGCAGTTCCTCCGGTCGGTGTTGCTGACCAGCTCAGTCCTGCGCCGCGGCATTGCCGGCGAGACGAGTCCGAGGATCGACTCCGCCATGGCCGTCGTGCTGGGGCGCGGAGACGACCAGAGCGCGCAGGCCGTCGTCGAGCGGTTCGCGCGCGTGGACCTGCCGGTGACAACGAATTACTGGAGCCATGAAGACTTCTGCGACGCGGCGAGCCGCGACGACGAGCTCGCAGACTGGGCCGACCAGCTCCTCAAGCGCTATTGCCCAGGGGCGAGCCCCAGAGATCATCGCTAACTGCAAAAAGTCCCGAGCAGGTGCACGCGAGTCGCACGCGCGAGTTGCACTCTTGGGCCTTAAGCGAGCAACTGGTAGAGCCCATCAGGGTATGCACGTGCCAGGCGAACGTCCCTGACCCCTACGGCAAGTCCCTGACCGCTGAGCGCCGACGTCGCCGCCCGTTGCTGAGCCGTCCACCCCGCCTGGTCTACGCGCCACAGCGGGTGCGTCAGAAGTACCGCCCTCCGCCCGGAGCGGACGTAGGTGAGGCCGCTCTCCTCACCCACTTCAGCGGCGCCGAGCGGCTCACCGAACGTCTCCACGAAGTGCGTCGCCGTCGACTGCGCCAGCGACAACCAGCGATCTACCTTCAGATCCCGCCCAAGACAAAGGTCCGCGACGTCGAGTGCCAGGCGCCAGTCGAGGAACGGGTGGAGGTGGCGGTTGTCGTAAGAGCGGAGACAGTCGGGGCACGACGAGTCGCACGAGATGTGCGGCTCTGCATGCCACAGGTTGCCGAGCGAGTCCGCGAGGCGAGACACCACCGCCAGCAGTCGCTCAGATGACCCAAGCTCGGATGCGTATCCGGCACCGTTCTCCAGGGTGTCAGCGAGGTAGATGCCGGCGCTGACCACCGTGTCCATGCGTCGAGACTGGAGCCCGACCGTGATCTCTGACGGGTCGATGTCGAGCTCAGCCTGGGCGCCACGGCGGAGCGCCTCACCGAAGGACTGCAGTGCTGCCAGTCCGCTCGGACATACGTGGGGCTGAACCGCGACGGATCCGCCCTCGAGCGCGAGACGGTTGGGTAGCACCATCAGGGCGTCCGTCACGCGCACCTCGCCGATCGCGAACCCGGCGCGCCCCGAGCCGTCGCCCTCCACCACGACGTGGCTGCCGTCAGCCTGGCGTTCGGTCTGGAACAGCCGTCCACCGTTGTCGTTGACCGTCAGAAGCTTGCCTTGGTCCATGACCCACGTGTCCATGGCTCCAGGACGCTCTGGCTCAGTGGGGGCTTCGACCCAGCCAAGAACAGGGCGCGACGCGCTGCTCGACACGTACTCGTCCGCTCGTCGGTCGGACCTGCTCTCCGAGGTTCGGAAGCCCAGCGGCTGATGCATGGTGGTGCTGATGACTGCTGATCTGCACACCGGGCAATTGGATGGCGTCGCGCCAGGGAGGTCAGAAACCGCGTAGGTGCACGACGAGCACCGCAACACTGCAACCGTCGCCGACAATGGATTTTCGGAACGTCCGGTCCGTCGGTTGTAGCTGGCGAATCCGTTGGCCTGATAGACCCAGCCGTCACGGATCACGAGTGACTCCGGCGAGAACATCGACACGGCTTGGCCCAGTGGTCGGTCGGACACCTCGTGCACCCTCCCGTGGCCCTCGGGATAGAAGAGCGAACGCACTCGTGTGGGAAAGCCGAACATGGGGAGAACGCCTGCGTTGGCGAGGCGCTCAGACAGGTCAGCATGGGTCAGCAAGGGATCCAGCTGCGCTTCGTCGATCCTCTTGACCAGTTCCGTGCGGATGCCCGTCACGATCTCGACAACTCGTTGCTCGTCCACCGCCGTGAACGCGCCAAGTCGCCGGACCACCCGTTCGACCTCGGACGAGGACTCCAGGAAGTGCGCGATGGTCGCGCGCCGCTCCGGCCAGTCCACCGTTCGCCCAAACGATCCGTGGACGCTGCCGCGCGCGGGCGGAGGCTCGGCGAGTGTGCGAAAGGCCTGTCGCAGCACTTCTGCGTTGGCCACGCGGCGCAGGATGGTCTCGCGCTCGGTGTCGAGGAACGGCTGAGGGGGTGTCTCGCCGGTCATGCGAACCGCCTCGACGAAGTAGTAGTCATCGTGCGAGCGGTCGCGGCACAACGTGGCGGCGTAGGAGAACGGCTGCCCTGACCGACCGGCGCGGCCGACGCGCTGCTGGTAGTTGAAGCGTTGAGGCGGCATGTTCCCCATCACCGTCGCGCTGAGCGAACCAATGTCGATCCCAACCTCCATCGTCGTCGTCACGCTCAGGACGTCCAAAGGACTGGTGCGGTCGTTCTCGACCGGGCGAGGCAGCAGGGCCCCTCGGAACCGCCGCTGTCGAGCACGGGCGAGCTCAGGCGGGCGCGTCTGACCCGTCAGCTCGGCCACAGCGAGACGGGTCGCTGGTTGGTGACTGAGCTTGACGTAGTAGTCGCCGTGAGCGAGGGGCGCGAGATCAGCCGCGGAGAGGGCGCCGTCACAGCCCTCCCGGACGCACACCCCGGCGGATGGGTGAAGGTGCCGGGTAGTGCACTTGGCACAGATCCACACTTCGTCACCATGCCGTCGAATGACGACTGGCAGGTCCGTCTTCTCGAGCGCGAGGGACGGACCTTCGAGCATCGCGCTCAGCGCAGAGGTGACCGCTGAGTCGACGTCTTCAAGAGCCATGCCGTTCGCCGAGGCCACTCGCTTGAGGTAGTTGTCCACCGCCCTGGGGCGTCCCTTGGCGTCGCTCTGGTGTCCTGGACTCCAACGGTCGGTGAGGCCGTACAGGCGAATCACCGAGCTGACGACGTCCTGCAGCTCGGGTGCCACGCCAAGAGCGGGAGCGGGGGCCAGGTGGCCCACCAAGGTCATCTCCAGGTCCCGGCCGCGCCCGCCTAGCAGCGCGTCCCCCAACGCCATCACGAGGTAGCGTCGGTACAGCCCGCGGTAGCGCTGGCGGGCGGAACCTTCGGGGAGCGGCACCCACTCGCCTGGCTCGGGAGGATCGAAAGCCGCGTTCCACGGCTTCCCATCCTCGAGCTCCATCAGCATTGCACGTTGGCCGCTAGGGGGTACGCCCACGCGGACGAGTTCGATGGTCAGCTGCTCAACCAGGTCTGGCCACGGCGCCTCGTGGAGTCCAGAGCGTTCGGACTCAAAGGCGGCCACGACGTCGGTGTGCGACTGCTGTGCCAGGTCCATCGCTATTGCCATGTAGGCCTTGGCGACCTCCGGGAACTGCTGACGAAGGGGGTCGTACCGGCCCATGTCAGACGCGTCCAGGCGACCCGGGTGCGCCCCGTCGCGCAGGACGCGGACGACCTCATCCTCCTGGTCGAGTGCTCTTCGAACCAGTTGTCGCACGAGATCGGCGAAGCTGTTCTCGGCCAGGCCCATCGCCATGGACGCTGCGTCGTCCCGGCTGTCTGTGAAGACGATCGTCTTCTCCGGCTTGTCAGTGGTTGAGACCGAGCGCACCACTTGGGACACCAACAGCTGGGTCGCCTGGTCGATGCCCTGCGTGTGCGCACGGATCGGTGACCGCACGACTCCGTGCCGGAACCGCGGTTGCTGCTCCTTGTGCGCGCACGACGGACACTGCGACGGCAACGCGGGCGGATGCCACCCTTCGGGCGCTGAGTAGGAGAGCGACACCCCGGTGGGGTCGCTCCCCGGTTGACGATCGAGGTATCCCAGACGCGGATGAAGCTGAACCTTGGAGAAGCCGAGCTTGACCTTGCTGTCACCGGGCCCGGTGTGTTCCCAGCGGGCGAGGCTCGTCGGCGCGCCCGGGCGGTACCAGACGTAGCGGTTGGCCGCCCGCCGGAACACCAGTTTTTCAGACTCTGGCTGAGCCTCGGCAGGAGTGGCGGACAGAAACACGCCGTCCGTGCTTCCGCCGACCACGTAGCCGCCGAGACCAAGATCTCCGCAGTGGTCGCAGTACAGCAGCTCAAGCACGCGGGCACCGCAGTCGCAGAAGTGCCTGGCGGCGGCGTACAGCTTGCCCACGGTCCGGCCCGCGTCCTTCTCGACCTCCGAGCAGCACGGATCGCAGCACGCCCACACGCCACGCATCGACCGTAGGAACACGTGCGCGCGAAAGGGGATCTGCCCATCGGAGGGTCGAGCGCCTAGGGCTTCCAAGCAGCCAGCCAGCAAGTCCTCGTGACCTGCACCTCCGAACAGGTGCCGCGAGACGTCGCTCATCGATGTTGCCCGTAACGTGCCTGGGTTCGCGTCGTCGAAACAAGCCGCAGCGAGCGCCGCGTCGAGACCACTTAGGTCGCCGGCCTCGACCTTCGTCCTCACGCCTGAAGGATCAAGAGGAAGCGGCGCACCGATGTCGAGCGCACGTCCCGGGATCGTGCGGAACGTAGTGCGATCCACACCGAAGAAGCGCTCCAGGTACTCAGCACGGTCGCTGTCCAGCGACGCGCTCGTGGCGACGACCTTGAGCTGACCGCTTTCCGGACCAAGACCAAGTCGGTCGCAGAGGTTGCGCACGATCATTCCCACCTCGGCACCCTGGGTCCCGCGGTAGAGGTGCAACTCGTCGACCACCAGCGTGAGCTCACGTTCGGGGTCAGCCGCCAACCAGTCGCGGGTCTTCGTGAAGATGGGCTGCTCGGTGTCGCGCATCAGCATCACGTTGAGCATGGAGTAGTTGGTGACGAGGATGTCCGGGGGTGCGGCGATCATGTCCCACCGCGTGACCATCTCGTTTGCTCGCGGGTCGGTCATCTGCGAGGTCAGGTCCTCGCTGGCTCCAGCGACGGCGTCGATCTCTGCGCACATCTCCCTGAGCTGGCGCGCCACTGGAACGACCTGCTTGTGCCGCCCACGGTCGGGCATGCCGGCTCCGCCCAGCGTGGCTCCGGTGTAGCGGCCGAACCAGAGCTCGGGTCCGCCCAGCGCCGACATGCGTCGCAGCGACCGTCGAAGTCGAGCAACCTGGTCCTCGACCAGAGCATTCATGGGATACAGGACGATCGTTCGCACCGCTGCTTGTCGACCGTCCGGCCTGGACCGGGTCCAACGCTCGGGCCTTGACTCCCACCATGCGTCGGCTCCGCCTGGAGCGCCCCACCCCCGCGACTCAATGATCAGCCGCGCGAGGACGGGCAGCAGGAAGCTCTCGGTCTTTCCAGAACCTGTCCCAGAAGTGACAACTGGGTTCTTCGCCGTTCCGTCTCCGAGCATCGAGACGCGAAGCGCATCCGCCTGGTGCTCGCGCAGCAGCATGTCGGGTCCGCCGATGTCTCCAAAGACACTGCGCAGCAGCAGCAGCCCCTCGTCGCGCGTGAGACCAACCTCAAGACACGTGTCGAGAGCCGGGATCGTGCCTGGGTAGGGGAGCACCGGCTCGATGAGTGGCTCTTGGAACAGGGTGCCCGGCTGCGACAGCAGCCGGCGGCGCTCGTCCATGACGTCCCCGTCAGCGAGCCAGTAGGCCGTGTCGATGTAGGACAGCAGCGTCTCCTGGATCTCCGAGACGACACGGTGGGGTGCGGGCACGGGCTTCAACTCAGGCTCCTAGCGGCTGAACAGGTCGTAGATGTGGCATGCAAGCTCGCGCGGGACGTTGCCGTACTGGAGCAGGCGCTGCCCCGCCGGCGCGGCGGGAGGTTCACCCGATGCTGCGACCAGAGCGCGCCCATACAGACCTGGCAAGTCCGCACCCAGGGGAACGCTCAGGACGCGCTCCCGCGGGTCGTAGGCGATCAACGGCGCACCGTCCATCAGTGCCGCTAGGTGCTTTCCGAGCTGGACAGTGCAACGTGCGACCTTGCCCGTCCTGACGTCCTCATCGGTCCGCACGACGTCCACAGTTGAGAAACGTCGGACCCGGTACGCCCCACGCGCGTCCAACGCCGCGGCCGGAACCCACCGGTTGTCTCGAGGGCGGAACCACGTGATGTCGCCCACGAGGCTGTCCGACTGTCGGGGCAGTGCGGCGAGGACCTCGCTCAGCGGGGGCAACACTCCGGCGACGTCGCTCCACCCAACATCCACGACGGGAACCTGCTCCGAGTCGAGCAGGTCTGAGATCGCGTCCAGATCCTGCCGCTCACATGTTGCGAAGTAGGACGCAGGACCGTCGTCGGGATGCGAGACCGCGAGGGACATGCCGGCGGCTTCCATCGCGCCACCCACCGCGGCATAGATTCCCGCTGGCCAGTACCCGGAGAAGAGAAACCCGTCCTCAGTCCCGACCAGCGCTGTCGGCGCGACCTCCCACGAAGTCGGCTCGAGAGTGGTGCCACTTCGTCTCACGTCAAGATGCCCCACTACCTCCAGGGTGCGTGCGAACTGGTCCACGAACAGCGCCGTCGGCTCGATCTGGAATGCAATGCGCTCCAGCTGCGACCAGGAGCCCCCGCCGGTGTGGAGCAGCGCATCGAAGGCGGTCGACCAGTCGCGCTCCTTGCCGGCAGGCTTGGTCAGTCCGGAAAGGTCGTGGTGGAACGGCGCGGGCGCCGCTGCCGGGGCCCTGCCTCGGCCGTACGACGATGCCTTCAACCGGGTCGGGTACTTCCGCACCAGGCCACACTCTCGACAGCGTCCATAGCTCCACGCCTGCAGGGGGCGTCCCTTGGCGTCATGCTCGACCATGTCGATCTGCTCCCGGTGCCTGCCTGTGTACAGGCAGGAGTCGGCGTCCGGCATCGTCAGCCGCACCTCAGTGCGTACCTCTCGAGTCGCCGAGCGCGTTCCCACCAGCCAGGAAGGCGTTGCCGGGACTGCGACGTCGGCAGGCGCGAGTGTCTTGGCGCCGCTGACCAAGTGCCCCTTCACAGAGCTGGACGAGTCAGTCGAGCTGACACCGAGGCTGCCGATCCCGGGTCCGTAGGCCAGCTGCTCCAGCAGCGCCCACTGACGTCGGTCCGGAGTGTCAGCGCTGCGCAGCAGCACGTGGGTCGACGTCAGCACCTCACCGGTGTGGTGAGGCACCAGCTCGACGCGGTAGTCGCCATCCTCGAGGCCTAGAGCCGCAAGAGGTTGCACGACTACCCCGGCCTCGCCGTCGTCCCACTCGGCCAGAACTGTCTCGGTCGGCTCGTCTTCCTCGTGCTCCTCGAAGCGGTGCAGGTCCACGACCCGGACGGTGAACCCGTCAGGTGCGTCACTGACTGCCCGGACCTCCGGCGGTGACCAGGAGTGCCACTTGCCTCGTACCTGTCCCGGTAGAGCGAAGCCGTCAGCCACCTTGAGCTGGCTGCTGGTGAGAGGAACGAGTGGTGCGAGGTCGTCCATCCTGTCCGTACGCACAAGCGCACCGGGGTGGTTGAACACCTCAACGTTAGTAAAGAGTGTCCAGCCCTCAGGTTGGCCCGGGTAGGGCTCTGACTTCTGCCACCCGGGACGCGCAACGACGCTCAGCACGTCCCGAACCCGTTGCTCGAGATCTTGGTGGACCAAGAGCCGGACATCGTCGCCCAGCATCACCTGAGGACTCTCGATCCAGCGGCGCGAGAGCTCGTCCTCACGGAAGAGAACCATCCGGCGTGGTCGTCGTTCGACGACCTGGTCATCGAGGCTGTCCCTGATGCGCAGCACTCCTTCGAGAACGTCGCCCGCGTTGAGCGACGAGCCTCGTCCGAGACCCAACGCGCCCGGCAAGTCAGGAACGAGCTCTACCTGAGCAGCAGGAGTCGCGGTGGTCACCAGGGCGTCGCGCGGCTTCCCGGGCTCGGCAAGGTAGAGCAGCGCCTGGAGTGCGAACCGCTTGTGTGGAAACGACCCGATCTCCAACGTGAGCACCAGGTGACCAGCGCTCGCCGGCTCCCCTGGTGTTCGTGCGGCTCGCTCGCTGACTCGGCCGTCCCAGCTGGCCAGCGCCACCGCTGCAGCCTGGGCGATGCGCTCTCGCGCCTGCCCCTTGCTCCACAGCCGCTGCAGCGAGGCCGTTGCTAGGCAGGGACGCTGCGACATCCATCCGTCGAGAACAAGCTCCAGCTCGGTTGGGGCGACGTCCGTCCCCGGCGCGAACCCGTACTGCCGGAAGAAGTTGATCAGGCGATCACGGTCTGTTCGCCGCACGAGCGCTTGGGACACTGAGAGGCCTACGTACCGGTGGTGGAGCACGAAAGCCGTCGGGGTGCCCCGCACGCCGTCCAGCTGCAGCAGCCAGCGGTTCAGCTCCTCCCACAGTCGCTCCGACACGCGGCGGTACGCCTGGTCCAGACGATGGTCGTCCTTGTCCCATGCCAGGACTTCATGCAGGCGACCGAAGTAGTTGTGGGACGACATTCCCTCGCCCCTCGCCATGCGCTCAGCCGCTAGGCAGAACGTGGCAAGCACTCCCAGGAACGGCGGTGTCCCTGAACGTCCCTCACGAACCCATTGTCGCGTCCTTCGCATGTGTCGCTCGAAGACTGTCGCCGGTCCCCCGACGGCCAGGGTGGACGCAACAGCGGCCGACAACTCCGCCTCGACCTTCTCCGTGGGCACGCCAATGCGGACGCCCAGCGCCTCGATCGCCTCGTCCTCGAAATCGAGGTAGACCGGCTCCGGTGTCTCGAGCTCGGGGAACATGACGACCCCGATCGCCTCGTTCCACGCGTCGTAACGACCCCATGCACCTGCGACCCCGTCCACGTCACCGACCATAGGCACGACCTCCGACATTGCGCACCGCTTCGCCGAAGGTTGCGGGATCCGACTCACCAGACGAGGCGGGACTCACGGATGAACCAAGCCGTGACGCACCTGACAGCAGGTAGCCCCAAGTCGTCTGCGACCACCATCCATCGTGAGGTCGAGACTTCAGGCTGCTAGATCTACTTCGAGTCTGGCATGACCTTGTTCGACGACACGACCGCCATGGACTTTGAAAAGACGTCGGGGGCTGCTGCGGTCATGGGGTATCCACGAAAACGTCGACCGGCTTGAGGCTGCTGCCTTTGAGCTGGTACTCCTCCCCTTCGTGGCGGCGCACTATGGACGACCGCAGACCCTTCTGACGCAGCTGATCCGCGCTCATGGAGACTTGGCGAGACACCTGGACTTCGTGGTGGCGACCAAGACGTAGGTGCACCGCGCACGCGCGCTGGAGTAGCCCTGACCTACAGCTCCCAGACCTGATCTGGATCGTCGAGCGCCGCGCGAATCTGGCTCAGGTCGCCAAGGTCAGCGAGGGGTGACGTGCGAGCGACGTCGACGATGCCGCGCAGCACCTCGTGCACGGCGGTGCCGTCGCCCTTCTCAATTGCGTCGTCGAGACGGGTGAACAACCCGTCCACAATGTGCCGCCGTTCCGCGAACGCCTGGGCGAAGTACTCGCGCAAGATCGTCTCGCCGGCCTTGATGCGGGCGACTTCGGTCGTCTCGTAGGCATGCAGCCTGGCCCGCTTGGTGGACTCTTCCTCGTGGATGATGAAGCACTCGCGAGCGGTCTCGACGACCTCCTTCAGCGCGTCCAGGCCCTGGAGCGGTGTCACCTTCCCGACTACCTTGCCCACGACGGGGGCCTTGTCGGGCATCTTGTCAGTCAACTTCCTTCTCCTCGTCGACCATGCTGCGGTACTTGACGGTGAACGAGCCCGTGCCGTCGTTGATGTCGCCGTTGGAGTCGACCACAGGCGTGGCGGCCACGTCACGTACGGCGAGCGCGTAGCTCAGAGCAGCCTGGAAGCGATCAGCATGCGTGTCGCGGTCGAACTCTTCGGACTCCAGCAGGTCCAGCGCATCGATCCCTCGCGCGACCAGGCGGTCGAGCAGCGCGCTCAGCTCCGTGACACGCATGCGCACGGCCTTGAACAGGGCACAGTCGGCAGACAGTCGCGCCACCTCGACGTTGACCGCTGCCTCATACTTCTTCGCCTGCGTGAGCGCCTTGGTGCCTTGCCCCTTGAGCACCATGCCGCCCACCAGCAGAGCTGGCCCGACAGTAACGAAGTTGAGGACCGTGGCGCCCAGCGCCATGCCGCCACCGCCCGCTGCCAGACTGCCACCGCCAAGTGCAGCGAGGGTCGCGTTGCTGGCGGCCGCGCCAGACAAGCCGGAGATTGCCGTGCCGGTGCTGGCCACGCCGTACGCCCCGACCGCCGCCGTCACTCCGGCAGAAGCTGTGCCGCCCACTGCGGCAGATGTCGCAGCCCCTCCCACCAGGGCCATCAAGCTGACGGAGAGGTTTCCCTCCTCGAGGCCGACTCGGCCCGCGTCGGCATCGAGTCCGTCGACCAGTAGCCGTTCGGCGTCCTTGACCTGCTTCGCGTGCCGGCGGAGAAAGTCGCCGAGCCTCATCACGACGATCCGGATAGCCTTCTCCTGCTGTCCCCCATAGACGACGAGCGTTTGATTCGTCTTCTCGGCCGCCTTCTCGGCCTTCTTGCGAGCAGACGCGTAGTCCGCCTCAGCCTTCCTGATCGTCTTGCGGGCTTTGTTCATGTTGATCGCACCCTTGCCGCCGAGAGCGGCACCACCGGTACCCCCAGCGGCGCCCGCAGCGATCAGAGCAGCGACAATCAACGGGATCGGCACGTCAGTCCCCCTAGATGCAAAGCCGAGTCTCGGCGCCGGTCTGGCGCCGGGTGGAGACTAGCCGTCGAGAGGATCGCGGGTTAGAGATTGGATCAGTCGACCACAAACTGTCTACGCACGATCGACGATGGTCTACTCAAGTCGCGACTGATGTTGCGAACGCCAATTCACTTCTCGGGTCGCTCGTAGTATGCCCATCTGCTAGGAGACTTCATCGCCCATGAAAGAAGCTGAGCCTGCGAGGCAGAAGCCGCAAGAGGCTTTGTCGGCGAAGATGTCCGGTCTCGCGCGCCGCGACACCGGACCAGAGATCGCCCTCCGCCGGGAGCTCCATCGTCGAGGATTGCGCTACCGCGTGCAGATGAAGGTCCCCGGCAACAATCGAAGGACGATCGACATCGCATTTACCCGGGCACGGCTTGCGGTGTACGTCGACGGCTGCTTCTGGCACGGGTGTGCCGAGCACCACGTCCGTCCCAAGGCTAACAGCGACTGGTGGCGTTGGAAGATCGAGCGCAACCAACTGCGCGATCGAGACACAGACCGAGTACTCGACGCCAACAGTTGGGAGGTGGTCCGGGTCTGGGAGCACCTCCCCGCGTTCGAAGCTGCTGACTTGGTCGAACAGGCATATCGGGCTCGCATGACTGGCGGCACTTCTAAGGTATGAGACTGACTGACGCGATCGTCAGCGGCCGCGTGCCCCGTCCTGTTAGACATGAGCCGTGGGAAGCATCGAAGTAGATCAGATCGGCCCCGATGGAACTCTGGTGCAGGATGTCGACAGGACATTGCGCCCGTCGGTCAAGAATCAGTTGATTCTGGATGCGCTGCCAGGTTCGGAATCAGTAAACTACGCCGGCAAGCGCCTCGTGACTTTCGCCGATCAGCTCATATTGAGCGCTCAGGTGACACACCTGGGACGACCCTGGCCAGGCTTCAAGAAGCGAATCCAGATTCCGCCCACCTGGAAGGAAATCGCACAGCGGGCCACTTCGGACGGGCGTCGGATACGTTTCATTGGCGTCTACCACTACGAGGGCGTCACGATCTTCGTCGACTTCGATCCGACGACCTATGTCCGCCGCAGGGCGAACAACTCTGCTGCCCACGTCAGCACGAATGACCTCTTCCAGGCTCAGACCCTTGGCCAGTTCGCGAGAGTCGACCGCAACGGCAACCGCCTGACGAGCGTCCGCGCCGATCAGTTCGCCAGTTATCTCCGCGCCGGATATCAGGCGAAGCAGCCTCGTGTGGATGTCTTTCACGGCTTCAACACCGAGTTCCTCGTCGGCGACGAGATCCATGCGCTGGACGCTGTCAGGGAGATGAAGGCGGCCGAGTGGCCAGACACGTTCCAAGGCGAGTGGCCCGGCTTCTACGTGGAGTTCCGCCTTGACTCGTTCCTCCGAAACGCTGGCCTGCGTTCACTTGTGGAATACCAAAAGGCGAAGGGTCAGGGGCTGCTCGACTACGACCTGGTGTTCAAGAAGGGCGACGAGCTCGAGTACTACGGTGACCTCAAGGCATCCGACGTCACCAAGCACGAGTCACCCGGCAACGATGCCGAGGACATTCGGCGGTGCATCGAGCAGTATGGACGGTTCTGGTACGTCATCTACGAGCACGAGACCAAGCACGCCCGCGACGACGGCGATAGGGCAACCATCGAATGGAACAAGTGGAAGCGTTTGGCTGGATACACGAGCCGCAAGGGCTACGACCCACTGTCTTATGCCGGTCGTTTCAAGGCCTCGGTCCGTTTCGTCAAGATGATGATCCTTGAAGTCAACGAAGCGAACTTCCACGTGGTCCTGGGCGATTTCACTCAGGGCAGGCAGCAGAGCGGGGCGGCGCGGGCGCTCAAGGTCATGATCAAGAAGAGGAACATCGACAACTTCCTGATCTACTCCGACTCAATCGTCGACGAGTAGACCAGGCCCTCTGGCGTCGAGCCTAGTGCCGCGCCTCAAGTGCGGCGTCGGGCGACAGCGGCGCCCTGGCGATCGCCTCAATGATCCGTCGCCCCGGCGCGGAACGCTTCAGGAGGTCTTCGTCCCGGAGCACATGCTCCCGGACGACGTGCCAGACCGCAGCGACATTCACGCCGTTGCCCATCTGCTTGTACGTGGCAGAAGGCGCCTGAGCCCCAAAGTCGAACCACTCGGGCAGTCCCTGCATCCGTGCCGTCTCTCGAGGAGACAGCCGACGCTCGCGCGGACCGACGATCGAGGTCTGCGTGATGGCGACGAGTGCCGGTAGGTATGTCGGACGCTTCGCTCGGATACCCGAAGGCCGCAACTGCATCACCGTGTCCCACAGGCGCGGGGTGTCCTGCGCCTGCCACTCAAGTTTGCGACGCGATGCGGGGAACTTGTCGGTGAAGATGCCCCACTTGCGCGTCCACGGTTTGAGCCAATCCTCGTGCTCAAGGAAGAGTGCGTAATTCTTGGCGAGATGGCCCGCCTTCCACTGCGGAAGGGTCGGGTCGGACTCCATCAGGTCCTTGTAGTGAGGCGTCGACCCGAAGGCTCGTCGCACTGCAGACTTGGTGCTCCAGACATCAGTCCACGAGTCGGCCCAGATCGGCATGCCCGGCGGCCGACGGCCATCGGTCTTCTCGTACCAGGTCTCGACGAAATCGTTCCACGCGTCGATCCAGAGCCGCTCGGAGTCGGTCAGATTGCAGCCCGTGATGTTGTGGCTGTCGTCGAGCAGGTCCTCGAGGTGCCAGGTGGCGGGCTCCCATCCATCCACCGGCTGTCCCGACAGCACGGGCGGATCCACGTCCATCCCGTTCGTCAGACCGTCCGGGTCGTACGTAGCCGTGATGAACACGCGCTCGCGCACCTGCGGGCGCCCGCCACGTTCGGGCGGAAGGAGGTGAGGTGAGAACACGGCCGGCGTCTCGGATACGCGGTAACCCTCGTCGCGAAGCGTCTCGATGATCACCTGCCACTCGTGCATGTGACGGGGGCCGGCGAGGTTGCGGACGTTCTCGAGGAGGACGATCTTCGGGTGTCGCTCCTGGATGATCCGAAGGATGTTGTAGTAGAGCGTCCCGCGGGTTTCGTCCATCCCTCGCTGCGCGCCCGACTTGGAGAAAGGCTGGCAGGGGAACCCCGCCGCGAGCACCTCGTGAGCAGGGACGTTCATGACCTCGTCACTTGCGTCCTTGGTGATGTCACCGAGCGCCTTGACACCCCAGTTCTTCTCGTAGACCGCCGCGGCCTTCTTATCGACCTCGACGGCGTACACGCACTTTCCGCCTAGGGCGGACAACGCCGCGTGGAAGCCACCGACACCCGCGAACAGATCGATGAAGCGGAAGCCGTGTGTCGAGCTCATGTTCGAAGCTTATGCCTCTCCGGGCGATACTGCAAAGACGTCTGTCGCGTGTTGTGGACGAGGGCGGACCGCATCACGCGGTCCGCCCTCGACATCTCTGTCAGGTCAGCTGCAGCCGCTCGTGCTCCCGCAGCCCTCGCAGACGTAGCACGAGCCGGCCGGGCGCATCTTCGTGCCGCAGGTCATGCAGAGCGGGGAGTCGACGGCGGTGCCGGTGAGCTTCTCGAAGAGCTCGGCCGTGGTCTTGGCCTCGCCGGTGGTCACCTTGGCAGGGACCTCGCGAGCCTCGGAGCCGTGGGTGTCCTTGGTCTCGACCTCCTCGGCCTCGACGATCTCGACAGAGGACGCAGAGGGCGCCTCGACGAGCTCGGCGGCCGAGCCGGTCTCCTCCACGATCGGCTCGTAGGAGCCGGTCTCGAGGTGGCGCTGGCGCTCCTCGGCGGAGTAGATGCCCAGGGCCGAGCGCTCCTCGAAGGACAGGTAGTCCAGGGCGAGGCGGCGCCACACGTAGTCCATGAGCGACTGGGCCATGCGGACGTCCGGGTCGTCGGTGAGGCCGGCGGGCTCGAAGCGCAGGTTGGTGAACTTCGAGACGTACGTCTCCAGCGGGACGCCGTACTGCAGGCCGATCGACACCGCGATCGAGAAGGCGTCCATCACGCCGGCCAGGGTCGAGCCCTGCTTGCCGAGCTTGAGGAAGACCTCGCCGAGCTGGCCGTCGTCGTGGGCGCCGGAGGTCATGTAGCCCTCGGCACCGCCGACCGTGAACGACGTCGTGCGGGAGACGCGCGACTTCGGCAGGCGCTTGCGGACCGGGGCGTAGACGACCTTCTCCACGACCTTGGTCTCGACCGCAGTCTCGCCGGCAGCCTTGTCGGCCGCGTCCTTCTTGGCCTTGCCGCCACCGTCGGAGAGCGGCTGGCCGACCTTGCAGTTGTCCCTGTAGATCGCGGTCGCCTTCAGGCCGAGCTTCCAGGACTGCATGTAGACGTCCTCGATCTCCTCGACCGTGGCGCTCTCGGGCAGGTTGACCGTCTTGGAGATCGCGCCGGAGAGGAACGGCTGCGCGGCCGCCATCATCCGCACGTGGCCCATCGGCTTGAGCGCGCGGGCGCCCATCGCGGTGTCGAAGATCTCGTAGTGCTCGGTCTTGAGGCCGGGAGCGTCGACCACGTGGCCGTGCTCGGCGATGTAGGCGACGATCGCCTCGATCTGCTCGGGCTGGTAGCCGAGCTTCTTCAGCGCCCGCGGGATCGTCTGGTTGACGATCTGCATCGAGCCGCCGCCGACGAGCTTCTTGAACTTCACCAGGGAGAAGTCGGGCTCGATGCCGGTGGTGTCGCAGTCCATCATGAAGCCGATGGTGCCGGTGGGCGCGAGCACGGAGGCCTGCGCGTTGCGGAAGCCGTTCTTCTCGCCGAGCTTGATCACGTCGGCCCACGCCTTCGAGGCCAGCTTGTGCACGCGACCGTCCTCGGTGTGCAGCACGCGGACGACGTCGTTGGCCGCCTGGTGCTTGCGCATCACGCGCTTGTGGGCGTCGGCGTTGCGGGCGTAGCCGGCGTAGGGGCCGACGATGCCGGCGAGCTCGGCGCTGCGCTTGTACGACGTACCGGTCATGAGCGACGTGATCGCGGCAGCCATCGAGCGGCCGCCCTCGGAGTCGTAGCCCAGGCCCATCGCCATGAGCAGCGCGCCGAGGTTGGCGTAGCCGATGCCGAGCTGGCGGTAGTCGCGGGTGGTGTCGCCGATCGGCTCGGTCGGGAAGTCGGCGAAGCAGATCGAGATGTCCATCGCGGTGATGATGAACTCGACGGCCTTCGCGAAGAGGGCGGCGTCGAAGGTGTCGTCGTCCTTGAGGAACTTCAGCAGGTTGAGGCTCGCGAGGTTGCACGAGGAGTTGTCGAGCGACATGTACTCCGAGCACGGGTTGGACGCGGTGATGCGGCCGGTCTCGGGGTTGGTGTGCCAGTCGTTGATCGTGTCGTCGTACTGCAGGCCGGGGTCGGCGCAGGCCCAGGCGGCCTCGCTGATCTTGCGGAACAGGTCGCGGGCGTCGACGGTCTCGATGACCTCGCCGGTGCCGCGCGAGCGCAGGCCGAACTCGGTGCCGTCCTCGACCGCACGCATGAACTCGTCGCTGACGCGGACCGAGTTGTTGGCGTTCTGGTACTGCACGGAGGTGATGTCGGCGCCGCCGAGGTCCATGTCGAACCCGGCGTCGCGGAGGGCGCGGATCTTGTCCTCCTCCTTCGCCTTCGTCATCACGAACTCCTCGATGTCGGGGTGGTCGACGTCGAGGACGACCATCTTGGCCGCACGACGCGTCGCGCCGCCCGACTTGATGGTGCCCGCGGAAGCGTCGGCGCCGCGCATGAAGGAGACCGGACCCGACGCCGTACCGCCGCTGGAGAGCAGCTCCTTCGACGAGCGGATGCGGGAGAGGTTGAGGCCGGCACCGGAGCCGCCCTTGAAGATGAAGCCCTCTTCCTTGTACCAGTTGAGGATCGAGTCCATCGAGTCGTCGACCGAGAGGATGAAGCAGGCGCTGACCTGCTGCGGCGAGGCGGTGCCGACGTTGAACCAGACGGGGCTGTTGAAGGAGAAGTACTGGTTGACCAGCAGCCAGGTGAGCTCGTGCTCGAAGACCTCGGCGTCGCCGTCGGTCTTGAAGTAGCCGTGGTCGATGCCGGCCTTGGTGTAGGTCTTCACGACCCGGTCGATGAGCTGCTTGAGGCTCCACTCGCGGGCGTCGGTGCCGACGGCGCCGCGGAAGTACTTGGTGGTGACGATCGTCGAGGCGTTGACCGACCAGAAGTCGGGGAACTCCACGCCGCGCTGCTCGAAGACGGTCTCGCCGGTCTTCCAGTTCTGCTGGACGACGTCGCGACGCTCCCAGGTGATGGCGTCGTAGGGGTGGGTGCCCTCCGTGCTGAAGACACGCTCCAGCGTCAGGCCCTTGCCCTTCGCTGCACCCTTGGCGCGGCTGCTCACCGTCTCGGTCATGGAGTTCCTCGATCCCTCGTTGGATGGGTGATGTGTGGTGCGTCGCGAGTCGTCTCGCGGGGGTTGGTGAGCCCGGCAGGCAGCTTCCCCACTACCTGCCGGGCCGTCTGGGGGTCAGCCCGTCGTGGCGGGCTGATCGTCGGCGGCTCGTTCGAGCCGCAGCATCTTGATCTCGGCGTCGAAGTCGTCGGCCGACTCGAACGCGCGGTAGACGGAGGCGAACCGGAGGTACGCCACCTCGTCGAGCGCCCGCAGCGGGGCGAGGATCGCCAGACCGATGTCGTTGGCGTCGAGCTCGGCCTGGCCGCTGAGGCGCAGGGCGTCCTCGACGTCCTGGCCGAGGCAGGCGAGCTGGGCGTCGGTGACCGGGCGGCCCTTGCAGGCCTTGCGGACGCCGGCGATCGCCTTGTCGCGGTTGAAGGGCTCGGTCGCGCCGGAGCGCTTGAGCACGGTGAGCTGCATCTTCTCGACCGTCGTGAAGCGGCGGTCGCACTCCGCGCAGGTGCGCCGGCGGCGGATCGAACCACCGTCGTCGGCGACGCGGGAGTCGAGGACCTTGGTGTCCTCGTTCTTGCAGTAGGGACAGTGCATGGTGGTCCTCCTCTCCGAGTGCGTCAGGGCGCGGTTCGTACACCCTCATAACGGGGTGTCGCCTGGGGATGTTCCTGTGGACAACTAGCCTTGGCCTGTGCGCTTCTCCCCCTGGCCTGTGCACCAGATGTGGATAACTACAGCGGTGTAACTACTAGATGTAGTGGTAACCGTACGTCCCGCCCACAAGGCTTGGCAAGTGAATGCGGATGTTGGCCGGACTAATTTCCAGGGCTCGGCAAAACCGCAGGTCAGTGCCCTGTCCGCCCCTCTCGAGGCGGCGTGTCGGACTTCACAACTGGTCCAAACCGGCCACCCCTCTGGGCGTCATCAGCCACAATGTCCCCCGTGTCCACGGGGAAGAGAGCAGGGTCTCGCAAAGGGACTCCCGCACCCCGTTCCCTGAACCGCGGTGCTCTCGTGATCGGTGGAGGCATCACCCTCTGCGTCATCGCCTGGGGCTATCTCGTCTACGCCGCCATCGACTTCGGTACGGCGGCGCGCGGCGGCAGCTCGTCCGCCTGGCTGTTCATGGGGCTGGCCTGCCTCGGCGCCATCGCCTGCCTCTTCGTGGGGCTGCTGCTCCTCGCCCGGATGATGCGGGCGCTCGGCGTCACCTCGCCGCCTTCCTCCCCTTCCTCGCCCGACGCCCCGCCGCGCCCCGTCGGGGGCAAGCGCGCCGCTCGCTGACTCGTCCTTGCTGGATTTCCACTCGCACGAGTGGAAGTTCAGCGCCCGCGGGACGCGGTCACGCTCAGCGGGGCATGGAGTTCGACTCGTGCGAGTGGAAGTTCACCTCGGCGCTCGAGGGGCCGCGCCGGCCGCCTTTTGCGGTACCTGTGACTTGGGATCCACGTCACGAGAACCGCGCTACCGGAGCACGAGCTGCGGGAGGGCCTCGACGACCTCGAGGTTCTGAGCCGCACCCGTCACCGTGAGGGTGTCCGGGATCGCCGTCCACTCGCCATCGCCGATGCGGTACTCGCCGGCATAGGTGACGTCCAGGCTGACCGCGACCTCGCCGACCTGTTGGTAGCTGTGTGTCACGTCGAGATGGGGGTGCGGGCGCCCGGGGCTGGACGACTGGGTGCTGGTGCCGTCACCGAAGTGGAAGGTGTACGCCGACCGCAGGGCGCGCAGCGTCACCTTCTGCTTGGCGATCGTGATCTCCTTGGTGACCGGCTCCGAGTCGAGTGTGTAGAAGTTCGTCTCGAAGTTCACCAGCGTCTTGCCTTCAGGCGGCTGCACGACCAGCTCGGACGCAGGCCAGGCGATCCGTTTGAACTCCCGGATGACCAGCTTCGCGAGGTCGACCTGCTGGACCTCCGAGGCGGGGACGCAGACGTCGCCCACATCGGTGCCGTCCATGTAGACGTCGTGGACGAAGCCCTCTTCGCCGGCCTCGTTGCACTCCACGTGCTCCGTGCAGATGCCGCCGTTGCCGCACTGGATGGAGACCACCCAGGTATGACCGTCGCCCGCACCCGAGCTCTGTTGATAATCCGCGTAGGTCCAGGCGCAGTCAGACGCAACCGCTTGCCACGTCACTTGGAGGCAGGTCGGTTCTGCACTGACGGGGGCGCCTGCGCGTGAACTGCCCGCGCCACCGAAGCCGAAGACGACGGCCAGGAGAACAACCGTCAAAGCACGCATCAGATGACCGAGTAGTGGCGCATGACGAAGGAATCGGATCGCTCGGCCAAGGTCATTCGGTAGCGCTGGGTCGCCGCCGGGAAGACGCGGGGCGCCTCCCCTGGAACCTTGATCCGAAGACGAGAAGCCTCGACCTCTACGACGAAGGTCGGAGGCTTGTCGGAGTCCTGCTCTACGCGGACGACCTCAGATCCCCCGAACTCGACACTCCCGCCGTTTGAGTACACGTCTCTGACTTGTTCGGCGTAGGTGGTGCACGCCTGGCAGCCCTTCGACAGAGTGAGGAAGTCGCGAGTCTCTCCACTCAGCACCATGGCGTCCGCCGCAGCCTGCCACCGCCGAATGAAGTCCTCCGCACTCTCAGCCTGAGCCGTCTCGGACTCCGTGGGCGAAGGCGTCGACGACGAAGTCGTCGGGTCGGGCATCTTCGGCGTCGGCTGGGCCTCGTCACTGCACCCAGCCAGCAGCAGCGGAACTGCGAAGGTCAGCGCAAGTGTGCGGCGTACGTGCATGAGAGGCCTTCCCGAGACAACGTCAGCACGCTGAAACTACCCATCTCCGAGGCTGTCGAACCACCCTGAAAGCAAAGCCTGTGGATCGGCGCTCGGCGAGGGTGGCGGCATGTGACAACGAAACGGGCCTTGGCGATGTCGTATGCCGCCACCCTGAGCGGCGAGATGTCAGATGCCGCCACCCACGAGAAGGCGACAAATGCGCCGAGGGGCGGGCCAGTGGCCCGCCCCTCGTCTTCCCCTGGTTCCACCAGCCGGGGTCGAAGCGGCTGATGGAGGCCTCACGCGTCAGTCGGTGGCGACCGGGACGCGGAGCTTCTGGCCGGCGGCGAGGCCGGTGGACTCGAGCGCGTTGAGGCGCTCGATCTCGTTCATCGCGGTCCGGACGTCGCCGTCGGTCGCGATGTCGCTGGCGATGTCCCACAGCGTGTCGCCGGGAGCGACCGTCACGATCTCGGTCGGGATCGGCTCACCGGCCGAGCCGGTGCCGACAGCACCGCCGGCCAGCATGAAAGCGACACCGAGGACCAGGAAGAGCGAGGTCAGGAAGACCGCCAGGCGGCCGCGACGGGTCAGGCGCACCGTCGAGCGGGCGCGCGCAGCGCTGGTGGAGGGAAAGGCGGGGGCAAGGCTGAGGGTGCTCATGGTGGCCTCCTGGGGAAGATCAGCCGGGTGGTTTCTGTCGAGCAGATGTCTAGTCGGAGCCACCGACAGTGGGTCTGGACCCGGATCGGTGTCGATCAGACGTTCGATCGAACAGGTGTACGACGTTAGAGCACGTGTTCGAATCCGTCAAGCGCCACGCCGAACGAATGTTCGAAGGTCGAACGGACCTTGCGGACGGGACCTCCGCACCTGCCGAGGGACGAGGACGACGGGCAGGCTCGAGGAGCAAGGACGACACACAGGGAGCAGTCATGTCACGCAAGAAGGTCTTGGTCCTCGGCGGCAACTTCGGCGGTCTCACCGCCGCGCTGACCGTCAAGCACGAGCTGCACGGGGACGTCGACGTGACCGTCGTGTCGTCCTCCGACGAGTTCCTCTTCACGCCCTCGCTGATCTGGGTGCCGTTCGGCAAGCGCACCCGACGCGACATCACCTTCAAGGTCGGTCCGACGTTCGAGGACCACCAGGTCGACTTCGTCCACGCCGAGGCCACCGCCATCGACCCCGTCGCCAAGCGGGTCGAGACGACCGCGGGTCCGCAGGACTACGACTACCTCGTCATCGCCACCGGCTACCGCAACCGCTTCGACGTGATCCCCGGCCTCGGCAAGGACGGCAACGCCCACACCATCACCACGTTGGAGGACGCGATCCACGCAGGCGAGGCCTGGCGTCGCTTCGTCGACCAGGACGAGCCCGGCGACATCGTCATCGGCGCGACCCAGGGCGCCGGCTGCTTCGGCGCGGCGTACGAGTTCCTCTTCAACACCAGCTACCAGCTCAAGAAGGCGGGGCTGAAGAAGAAGGTGAAGCTGACGTACGTCAGCGCCGAGCCCTTCCTCGGCCACTTCGGCATCGGCGGCCTCCCCCACGGCGAGACCCTGCTCGGGATGTTCCTCAAGAAGGAGAAGATCGACGCGGTGCTCGCGACGGCGATGGACCACGTCGACGAGGGCCGGCTGGTGCTCGCCGACGGGCGCACGATCGACTTCGGCTACGCCATGATCGTGCCGCCGTTCTCCGGCCAGGAGGTCGTCCGCCGCGTCGAGAAGATCTCCGACGACAACGGCTTCGTCAAGGTCAGGGACACCTACCAGACCGAGACCTACGACGACGTGTACGCCGTCGGGGTGGCCGCCGCGGTCGACGTCCCGTGGACGACCGCGACGCCGGTGGGCATCCCGAAGACCGGCTTCCCGACCGAGCAGCAGGCGCACACCGCCGCGGTCAACATCGCCGCCCAGGTTCGCGGCGAGCAGCCGGCAGCGCACAAGGCGTTCGGGGACATCCCGGCCGTGTGCGTGATGGACGCCGGCAACAACGGCGTCGTCATCCTGGCCGACAAGATGCTGCCGCCGCGCAAGCACGGAGTGCTCATCCCGGGCCCGCAGGCCCACGCGATGAAGCTCGGCTTCGAGAAGTACTTCCTCTGGAAGATGAAGCACGGGCAGGTACAGCTGCCCTGACCACACCTGGCGCGCTCACTGGGTGCGCCAAATGGTCGCTGGCCGCGCGGAATTCCGCCACTCGAGCGGCCATATGTCCGCTCGAGTGGGACAAGGCGCGCTCGGTCAGCGCTTCTTCATCGCCCGCCGACCCTGGGCGGCGAAGAGCCCGGCGGCGTGCTGCATCACGCCCGGCGCGAGCGCGGAGCCGCGTACGACTCCCCCACGCCAGGTCGGCACCGCGCGCACCACACGCCGCGACCCGACCAGCGACACCGCCGCCCGGGCGACCTCCGCGACCGAGAGGATCGGGCCTCCTGAGTGCACCAGCTGCGAGCCGAGGCCGGACGGGTCCTGGCCGGCGAGCATCGCGGTGTCGGCACCGTCGGGGCAGAGCGCGTGGACGCGCACGTTGCGCGGGGTCTCGGCGTTGACCGACGCGCTCAGCGACACGACGCCGGCCTTCGTGGCGGCGTACACGCTGTAGCCCGGCACCGGGCCGAGCCCCGCGAGCGAGGCGATGTTGACGACGTCGCCGCCGCCCGGCCCGAAGGCGGCGAGCGCGGCCCGCGTGCCCCACATCGCGCCGAGCAGGTTGACCTCCACCAGCCGGCGTACCTGCTCGTCGGTCAGCTCGGCCAGCGTGCCGTCGTCGCCGACGCCCGCGTTGTTGAACCAGGTCGTGAGCGTGCCGTGCTCCGCCGCGACCGCGGCCACCGCGTGGTGCGCCTCCGGGTCGCGTACGTCGAGGAGCACGCCCGCCGCGGCGCCGATCAGGTCCGCGGTCTCCATCGCCGCCGCTCCGTCGATGTCACCGATCACGACCCGGTGACCGCGCGCGAGCATCAGCTCCGCGATCCCGCGCCCGATCCCGCGGGCTCCACCAGTGACGACGCACGAGGTCTCCATGTGCCGGAGGGTAGCGACACGCGGCTTCGAACAGGTGTTTGATCCCGGGGTACGATGAGGGCTACGGTGGGCGCACCAGCCACCTCGCGGCCCACGAGCCGGACCGCAGACGGACACAGGGGTGGCAACCGCGTCGAGAGGTTCACACGAGATGGCCAAGCCGGACGACAAGAACGTCATCGAGATGCCCGACGGTCCCCCGGACGCGACCGGCCTGACGCCGCGGCAGCAGCGCGTGCTCGCCACGATCAAGGACTCCATCGAGACCAAGGGCTACCCGCCCTCGATGCGCGAGATCGGCCAGGCCGTCGGCCTCACGTCCTCCTCCAGCGTCGCCCACCAGCTGCGTGTCCTCGAGGGGAAGGGCTTCCTCAAGCGCGACCCCAATCGTCCGCGCGCCCTCGAGGTGTTCCTGCCCGAGGTGATGGCGGCCCGTCGCTCGATGTCCAGCGCCGAGGAGTCCAGCGTCGACGAGACGGGCATCGGTGACGTCGTCCCGACCGCGGTCAACATCCCGGTCGTCGGCCGGATCGCCGCCGGTGGCCCGATCCTGGCCGAGGAGCAGGTCACCGACGTCTTCCCGCTGCCCAAGCAGCTCGTCGGCGACGGCACGCTCTTCCTGCTCGAGGTCTCCGGCGATTCGATGGTCGACGCGGCCATCTGCAACGGCGACTACGTCGTGATCCGCCAGGAGCAGACCGCGACCAACGGCCAGATCGTCGCCGCGATGATCGACGGCGAGGCGACCGTCAAGACCTTCCAGCGCAAGGACGGCCACGTGTGGCTGCTGCCGCACAACGACGCCTACGACCCGATCCCCGGTGACAACGCCACGATCCTCGGTGTCGTCACGGCGGTGCTGCGCAGCCTCTGAGGACCACCGACGGGGTGAGGACCCCGTTGCAGGCCTTGACGGCGCGGGCCACGATGGCCGCATGAGCCACGTCAAGGAGTCCTACGACTACGTCATCGTCGGAGCGGGTGTCGCGGCCGCCAGCGCCGTGAAGGGCATCCGCTCCGAGGACAGCAGCGGCACGGTCGCGGTGCTGGGGTCCGAGCCCGACAAGCCGGTCTACCGGCCCGACCTGTCCAAGGCGCTGTGGCTCCAGGACGACAAGACGCTGGAAGGGTCGTCGCTGGCCGGCGACCTCGACGACGACGAGGCCGTCGACCTCGTCACGGACACGACGGTGACCGAGATCGACCCCGACGCGCACGTCGTACGCCTCGCCGACGGCAGCACGGTCGGCTACGGCAAGCTGCTGCTGGCCACCGGCGCCGAGCCGCGCACGCTGTCGATTCCCCCCGGCCCGCGCGTCGTCTACTACCGCACCGCCGCGGACTACCAGCGGCTGCGCGCGGTCGCCGAGAAGGGCAGCCATGTCGCGATCGTCGGCGGCGGCTACATCGGCTCGGAGATCGCCTCGGCCCTCGTGCAGAACGGCGTCGACGTGACGCTCGTGCTCGACCTCGAGGACGTGCAGGAGCAGATGTTCCCGCGCGCGCTCGCGGCCAGCCTGACCAAGGCGTTCGACGACCGCGGCGTGACGATCGTGCACGGCTCGGTCGCCGGCGGCGAGGAGAGCGACGGCGGCGTGCGGATCCGCCTCGACGACGGCACCGACATCGCCGCCGACGCCGCGGTCATCGGCGTGGGCGTCATCCCCCGCACCGGCCTGGCTGAGGCCGCCGGGCTCGAGGTCGACAACGGCATCGTGGTCGACGACCACCTGCGCACCAGCGCGCCCGACGTGTACGCCGCGGGCGACGTCGCGTCCTACCCCGACGCGCTGCTCGGCCGGCGTCGGGTCGAGCACGTCGACCAGGCGGAGAAGTCCGGCGAGCACGCCGGCAAGGTGATGGCCGGCTCCGACGCGGCCTACGACTACACGCCGTTCTTCTGGTCCGACATCCTCGACTACGGCTACGAGGCCGTCGGCGAGGTCACCAGCCGCAACGACATGGTCGAGGACTGGAAGGACGGCCAGATCGGCACCGGCGTCGTGTACTACCTGAAGTCCGGGCAGGTCCGCGGCGTGCTGCTGTGGAACGTCTGGGACAGCGTCGACAAGGCGCGCGATCTCATCGCCGAGACGACGAAGTCGCCGGTCGCCGACCCCGAGACGCTGCGCGGGCGGATTCCCTTCTGAGGCCGTCACCCCAGGGTGGCGGCATACGACATGACGTCGCCCGAGGGTGGCGGCAGACGACATGGATTTCGCCGTCGGACATGTCGTATGCCGCCACGGTGGCGACACACCACGTCGTATGCCGCCACGGTGGCGACACACCACGTCGTATGCCGCCACCCACCAGCGTCGGGAACGCCTGAACGGCGCGTGAACTCTGGGAAGGGGGCGTGATCTTCGGGCGGGTACGTCGTTGAACCCGACGTGACTCCATCGAACTTCTCCCGCCGAGCCGTCCTCGCAGGTGGCGCCGGCGCCGCTGCACTGGCCGGCGCGACGACGAGCCTCCAGAGCGCCTCCGCGGCGAGCCCGACGTTCCAGCACGGCGTCGCCTCGGGCGACCCGCTCCCCGACGCCGTCGTGCTGTGGACCCGCGTCACCCCGACCCCGGAGGCCACACCGGGCTCGGGACAGGGGCCCAGCACCACGGTGGCCTGGGAGGTCGCCACCGACCACCGGTTCCGCGACGTCGTACGCCAGGGGCGCGCCGCGACCGGCCCCGACCGCGACCACACCGTCAAGGTGGACGCGACCGGGCTGCGGCCGGACACGGCGTACTTCTACCGCTTCACCGTGCGCGGCGCGACCAGCCCCGTGGGCCGCACCCGCACCGCGCCGGCCAGCACCGCGAGCCCGGACCGGCTGCGTTTCGGCGTCGTCTCCTGCGCCAACCTGCAAGCCGGCTGGTTCACCGCCTACCGCCACCTGGCGGCCCGTGACGACATCACCGCGGTGATCCACCTGGGCGACTACCTCTACGAGTACGCCCCGGGCGAGTACGGCTACGGCCGGTCCAACACCGACATCCGCCCGCACGTGCCCGCCCGCGAGATGGTGGGGCTCGCCGACTACCGACAGCGGCACGCGCAGTACAAGGCCGACACCGACCTGCGCGCGCTCCACGCGAGGCACCCGTTCATCGTCACGTGGGACGACCACGAGGTCGCCAACGACGCGTGGCGCGAGGGCGCGGAGAACCACCAGCCCGACGAGGGCGACTACCTCGCCCGGCGGGCGGCCGCGCACCAGGCGTACGACGAGTGGATGCCGGTGCGCATGTCCGGCACCGCCGCGACCGGCGACGGCACCCAGCTCTTCCGCACCCTGCAGTTCGGCGCGCTCGCCGAGCTGAACATGCTGGACCTGCGCACCTACCGCGACCAGCAGGCGGCGACCCCAGCGCCGAGCCCGGTGCCCTCGCCCGAGGGTGGTGGCGACGGCACCATCACCGGTCGCGCGCAGGTCGACTGGCTCAAGGAGCGGCTGCGCCGCGACGGGCCGCAGTGGAAGCTGGTCGGCAACCCGGTGATGATCGCGCCGGTCACCTTCGCGCAGCTGCCGCACGACCTCGTCGACCCCGTCAACGACGTCACCGGGCTGCTGCCGCGCGACGGCGCGCCCTACAACGTCGACCAATGGGACGGCTACACCAACGACCGCCGCGAGCTGTTCGAGCACATCCGGGACAACGGCGTGAAGGACGTGGTCTTCCTGACCGGCGACATCCACTCCGGCTGGGCCTGCGACCTGCCCTACGACGCCTCGACCTACCCGCTCGGCGACTCGGCGGGCGTCGAGCTGGTGTGCACGTCGGTCACCTCCAACAACCTCAAGGACATCACCGGCACGCCGGCGCGCACCAGCTCGCTCGCCGTCGAGGCGGTCATCCAGACCAACAACCGGCACGTGAAGTACCTCAACTTCGACGACCACGGCTACTCCGTCCTCGACGTGACGCCGGAGCGGGTGCAGATGGACTGGTACGTCGTCGGCGACCGCGCCGACCGCACCGCGGGGTCGTCCTGGACCGCCTCCTGGGCCACGAGGTCCGGGACCAACAAGGTGCAGGCCGTCAGCGCGCCGGTGGGCGCCTGATGTGCCGCACGGGACGCGGCGGCGCCTTCGAGCGCGGCCGCCACGAGATCCGGACCGGTCGTCGCACCCTGCTGGCCGCCGGCGCAGCCGGGGTCGCCATCTCGAGCCTGCCGCGAGCTGCAGCGGCAGCGGCCGGCACCCGTCAGAGGGCCTACGTCCTCGTCCTCGACGGGTGCCGGCCGGACGAGATCACGCGTGAGCTCATGCCACGCACCAGCGCGCTGCGCGACGGCGGGCTCCACCACCCGCGCGCGACGTCGATGCCCGTGATGGAGACCATCCCCAACCACGTGATGATGATGACCGGCGTGCGCCCCGACCGCAGCGGCGTACCCGCCAACTCGATCTATGACCGCACCGCCGGCGAGGTGCGCGACATGGACCGCGCAGACGACATCCGCGTGCAGACGGTCATCGAGCGGCTCAACGCCACCGGCCTTACCACCGGCACGGTGCTGAGCAAGGAGTACCTCTACGGCGTGTTCGGCAGCCGCGCGACGTACCGCTGGGAGCCGGCACCGGTCGTGCCGGTCTCCGGCCACGCCCCCGACGCGTTCACGATGCAGGCGGCGCTCACGATGGTCGAGGAGCACGACCCGCACCTGGTCTTCGTCAACCTCGGCGACATCGACCGGCTCGGCCACTCCGACCTCACCGGCCCGCTCGGGCTCAAGGCGGCGCGACAGGCCGCGCTGGCCGAGACCGACGTGCAGGTGGGGCGCTTCGTCGACCTGCTGACGTCGTCGGGGCGCTGGGCGGACTCGATGGTCGTGGTCCTCGCCGACCACTCGATGGACTGGTCGCTGCCGCACCAGCTGATCCACCTCGCGCCCGTGCTCGAGGCCGACCCGTTGCTGGCCGGTCACGTGGTGATCGCCGACAACGGCGGTGCCGACCTCCTCTACTGGACCGGCGACCCGGCCCTCCTCGACGCCGCCGTCGCCCGCATGGTCGAGCTCACCTCGGCGGTTCCGGGCGTGCTGGCCGCCCACGACCCGCGCACCAACACGTCGCTGCGCACCGGGCCGCTCGGCGGCGACGTGGTCGTCTACGCCCGCGCGGGCTGGCGCTTCAGCGACCCCGACCAGTGGTCCAACCCGATCCCGGGCAACCACGGCCACCCCGCGACGATGCCGATCCCGTTCTTCGTCGCCGGCGGCCACCCGCGGGTCCCGGTGCGTACGACGTCCTCCGCCCAGGCCGCGACCATCGACGTCGCCCCGACCGTCGGCGACTTCTTCGGCGTCGCGGCGCCGTCGGGCGGGTACGACGGCGTCTCCCGCCTCCCCTAGGCCCAGCCGCGGGGTGGCGGCATACGACGTGCGAGCCCCTGAGGGTGGCGGCATACGACGTGCGAGCCCCTGAGGGTGGCGGCATACGACGTGGTTCAGCGCCCCGAACATGTCGTATGCCGCCAGGGTGGCCACACGACATGTCGTATGCCGCCACCCCCGAGGCGGGCTTCCCTCCGTAGTAGCCTCGCGGCGATGCCGCGCCCAGACGACGTACCTGCTCCCGAGGTCTTCCGCACCCGTCCGGGCAACCGGCGCCGGCTGACCCCGGCGGGGCAGGACGTGCTGGACCAGCTGGCCGTCGCGGGTGAGCAGTCGGCCTGGCTCAGCCCGTTGGCGTACAACCTGACGATCAGCCACAGCCACCGCTTCGTCTGGTACCGCGTCGCCAAGGTCGCGACCCGCACGATCCGCCACCACTGCGAGACCCACGGCGTCAGCCTCGACGTCGACCACGCGATGCGGGTGCGCTATCCCCTGGCGTCGTTCGCCGACTACTTCACGTTCGCCGTCGTCCGCGACCCGCTCGACCGTTTCGTCTCGGCGTGGCACGACAAGGTCGTCGACCACAACTACTACGACTTCGACGCAGGCACCCACGAGCGGATGCAGAGCGTCGAGGAGTTCGCCCGCTGGACCGCCACCCACGACCTGTCGGCGGTGCCCGGCACGGACCAGCACCTGACGCTGCAGAGCCGGATGATCGACCTCAACCGGGTCGACTTCGTGGGCCGGCTGGAGACCTTCGACCGCGACTTCGCCGAGGTGTGCGAGCGGATCGGAGCCCCGGCCGTGCCGACCGCGCCGAAGAACCAGACCGCGCCCGGCGGCCGCCGCCGCGAGGCGTCCGACGAGCTGCGCGAGCTGGTGGCGCGGATGTACCGCCGTGACTACCAGGTCTTCGGCTACCCGGATCCGACGGAGGAACCCACCCGATGAGCCTCGACCGCCCGACCTTCCCCATGGTCCGCCTGCGGGAGTCGTACGACGCCGAGCAGGTGGACCGCACCGTGGACATGGTCCTGGAGAACCTCGCCCTCCCCCAGCCCCGGATCGGCCGCGGCGACATCGAGGGGCTGCGGTTCACGCCCGTGCGGCGCGGTGGCTACGACATGACGGCGGTGGACGACTGGCTCGACGAGGTCGTGGCCGAGCTGGACCGACGCACCGGCGTGCAACCGCCACCGGAAGCGCCCACCACTCCTGCGGCGCCCGCCGCCTCCGTGAGCCCGAGCGTCATCGTGGACCTGGACAGCCCTCGCCCCGAGCAGGACAGCGAGCTCGTACGGCTCCTGGTGCAGATCGCGGTGGTCGCGGTCGTCGTCGCGCTGCTCTACGTGAGCTTCGCCTAGCCCGCCTCACCCAGCCGCTTGAGCGCCTGGCGCACGAGCGCTGGATCGGTGGTCGACCACATCGGCGGCAGGGACGCCTTGAGGAAGCGGCCGTAGCGGGCGGTCTCCAGCCGCGGGTCGAGCACCGCCACGATGCCGCGGTCGGAGGTCGTGCGGATCAGCCGACCGGCCCCCTGCGCCAGGAGCAGCGCGGCATGAGTCGCGGCGACCTGCATGAAGCCGTTGCCGCCCGCCTGGTCGGCGGCCTTTTGGCGCGCCGACATCAGCGGGTCGTCGGGGCGCGGGAACGGGATGCGGTCGATGATCACCAGCTGGCAGGTGTCGCCGGGGACGTCGAGGCCCTGCCAGAGCGAGAGCGTGCCGAACAGGCACGTGTGCGGGTCCTCGACGAACTGCTTGGCCAGCTCGGGCAGCTGGGCGTCGCCCTGGGCGAGCGTGGTCAGGTGCGGCAGCCGGGCGCGCACCGCCTCGGCCGCCGTCTCGGCCGCGCGGCGGCTCGAGAAGAGCCCCAGGGTCCGGCCGTCGAGCGCGTCGA
The DNA here is from genome assembly GCF_051912545.1 of Nocardioides sp. N13(2025). Lineage (GTDB taxonomy): Bacteria > Actinomycetota > Actinomycetes > Propionibacteriales > Nocardioidaceae > Nocardioides. The sequence goes on from NZ_CP196809.1 coordinate 2,961,829, forward strand.
CGAGGTCGCAGATCTCGTCGAGCTGGGCGGGGCCGAGGCCGTCGCGCCCGGGCTGCGGGAGGTGGCGGGCGACGTAGAGGATGGACTGCTGGCCGTAGTCGAACGGCGAGCCGACGTCGATGCCCTTCCACGGCAGCGCCGTGTCGGGGTCGGTGGGAGCGATCTGCGAGCCGACGCGCTCGGTGGGCTTGAGCCCCAACGAGGTCGCGACGGCGCCGAAGTCGCCGCCGAGCATCAGGGTGGCGCTGGTGAAGACCACGGTCTTGTCGGTGAGCAGCTTGTCGCGCATCGGGCCCCACACCTGGAGCGGCGCGACATGGAGCCGGGCCGGGAACCGGTCCCGCGCCTCGCCGAGCCACAGCACGTCGGCCTGGGAGCCGGCGGCCATCCGCTCGGCGTTGACGAAGACCTCCTGCACCATGCCCTTGGCCTGGGTACGGCCGGCGTCGCCCTCCCCCTCGCCGCCCGACTCGCGCGGGAAGGCGGACAGGCAGGCGCGCGCCGCGTCGCGCACGAGCACGAGCGCGTCGGCGAGCTGGACGGGGACCTGGTCGATCCGGCCGGGCGGCATCGCCTCGAACGCCTCGGCCAGCTGCTGGGCGGCGTCCTCCAAGTCGCCGGCGGGGTCGCCCTCGGCGGAGTCGGTCCAGCGGCTCGCGCGGCGCGCGGCGCGCTCGACGTCGGTCGCCGCCAGCTCGTCGGTGGCGGCCTGGGTGACGCGCGCGGTGAGCTCGTGGGCCTCGTCGATGACGACGGTGTCGTAGTCGGGGATCATCGGCACCTCCTCGATCGCGTCGATCGCGAGGAGGGAGTGGTTGGTGACGATCAGGTGGCTGCGCTGCGCCTTCTCGCGCGCGAGCTCGGCGAAGCACTCCGCGCCGAAGGGGCACTTGGTCGCACCGAGGCACTCGCGGTGGTTGACCGAGACCTGGCGCCACTCGCGGTCGGTGTGGCGCGGCGCGTTGTCGCGCTCGCCGCTGCCGCCCTGCTCGGTCTCCTCCTCCGCCCACGCGCGCAGCTCGAGGACCTTCTCGGCCATCGACCCCGTGGGGACGTCGACGAGGGTGCCCTGGTCGTCGGGGACGCCGGCCCGGATGCGGTGCAGGCAGGCGTAGTTGGAGCGACCCTTGAGCACGGCGTACGACGTGTCGATCCCGGGCACGTCCTTGACCGCCTCGACGAGGCGCGGCAGGTCGCGCTCGACGAGCTGGTGCTGGAGCGCCAGCGTCGCGGTGGCCACCACGACCCGCTTGTCGTGGAGCATCGCGGGCACGAGGTAGCCCAGCGACTTGCCGGTGCCGGTGCCGGCCTGCACGAGCAGGTGGCGGCCGTCCTGCATGGCCTCGGCGACCTCGTCGGCCATGTGCACCTGGCCGTCGCGCTGCTGCCCGCCGAGCGCGCCGACCGCCTGGGCCAGCACCGCCGAGACCGGGGTGCCGACGGGGGCGGGGGCGGTGTCGGTCTCAGGCACCAGAGAACCCTACGCGGCGGCGCCGACACCTCGTCGTACGCCATCCACAAGCGGGCCGCCCCAGCCCCCACTCGAGCGGACATATGGCCGCTCGAGTCCCGCCATACCGGGCGACGAGCGACCACATCGTGTGACCAGTGGCGGTCAGTAGTTCTTCTTGCGACCGATCTGGCGCTCGATGCGCCGCTCGGGCTGGCCGAGGACCTTCGCGAGGATCTTGACGCGGTAGCGGTAGGCCACGACGGCCAGCACCACGATCAGCAGGAACCAGATCATGCGCTGAGCCTACGCCGATCGGCCCAGACTTCCTGAGCGAGTCGCGAACCTCTGGGGGCGTGCAAACCCCCGGAAGTCGGGGTTTCCCCGCATATGCGGGGAAACCAAGGGCGGGCGACAGCCTCAGACGACCGCGCCGGAGTCCTCCGGGTCGCGCACGACCCGCTCCTTCTTGACCCGACCCATCGGCCAGCGCTGCTGGAAGTAGGTGAGGAGCGGGGTGGCCATGAAGACCGACGAGTAGGTGCCGACGACGAGACCGACGAGCAGCGCGATCGCGAAGTCCTGCAGCGAGTCGCCACCGAGGATGGCGAGCGCGGCCAGGATGAACATCGCGCCGAGGCCGGTGTTGACCGTGCGGGGCACCGTCTCGACGGCCGCCTTGTTGGCCAGGTCGCTGAACTTCTCGTCCGGCTTGGAGCCGTACCAGCGCTCGCGGATGCGGTCGAAGACGACGACGGTGTCGTTGACGGACAGACCGACGATGGTCATCGCGGCCGCCAGGAAGATGCCGTCGATCGGCTTCTGGAGCCACGCGAACAGACCGGTCACGAGGACGACGTCGTGGGCCATCGCGACCACGGCGGCGACGCCGAAGGTCCACTTGAAGCGGATGGCGAGGTAGAGCAGCTGGGCGAGGAACGCGACGCCGAACGCGATGAGCGCGTTGTTGCGCAGCTCCTTGCCGAGCGAGGATCCGATCTGCTGGTCGTCGACCTTGGTGACCTCTCCGCCGACCTTGGCCAGCTCGGCCTCGATCTGCTGCTCCTCGTCGTTGGTGAGGTCGCCGGTGCGGACGGTGAAGTCGGCGGTGTCGGCGGTCTGCACGACCGCCTCGGGGAAGCCGGCGTCGGCGACGGCCGCGCGGGCCTGGTCGACGCTGACGTCCTTGCTCACCGAGTAGTCGAGCTGCCGACCGCCGGTGAACTCGACACCCAGCTGCAGGCCCTGGGTCACGATGCCGGTGACCGCGATGACCAGGGCCACGGCCGAGATCCCGAGCCAGGTCTGGCGGCGCTTCATGAGGTCGGGGTTCTTGCGGTCGAGCCAGGTGCGGACCTTGCCGACGTCACCGAGGCCGCTGAGCCTGGGGCGGCTGGCCACCGGCTTGTTGGCGACCGCGAGGTCGCACAGCACGCGGGCGATGATCAGCGCGGAGATCATCGACGCGACGACACCGATGGTCAGGGTCACACCGAAGCCCTTGATCGGGCCGGAGCCGAGGACGAACAGCAGTCCGGCCGCGAGGAGCGTGGTGACGTTGGAGTCGATGATCGCGCTCCACGCCTTGTTGAAGCCGACCGCGAGCGCACGCCGGAGACCCGCGGACGGGTAGGCGGCGTACTCCTCCCTCGCTCTCTCGAAGACGAGGACGTTGGCGTCGATCGCCATGCCGATGGCCAGCACGAAACCGGCCAGACCGGGCAGGGTCAGCGTCGAGCCGAGGCCGACGAGCATGGCGTAGGCGAGCAGGGCGTACGACGCCAGCGCGATGGTCGCGGCGAAGCCCACGACTCGGTAGACGACGATGATGAACAGGCCGGTGAGGATGATGCCGATGATGCCGGCCTCGAGCGAGGCGTCGATCGCGGCGGCACCCAGCGACGGGCCGACGAGACGGTCGGAGATGGCCTTGAGCTCGAGCGGCAGCGAGCCGCCCTCGATCAGCGCGGCGAGGTCCTTGGAGTCGGTGGCGGTGAAGTTGCCGGTGATGTCGGTGGAGCCGCCGCGGATGCCGACGTCGCAGCCGACGCCGGTGTTGACCTCGGGCGAGGAGATGATCTCGCCGTCGAGGACGATCGCGATGCGGCGCTTGGGGTCGCCGGACGGGTTGCACGCGGCCTTGCCGGTGATGTCGGCCCAGGTGTCGCCACCCTTGCCGTTGAAGTCGATCGCGACGACCCACTCGACGCTCTGGTCGCGCTGGACGGCGCTGGCGCCGGTGATCTCGTCACCCTGGATGACCGTGGGACCCACCTCGAGGGAGTCGCCCTGGTCGGAGGGGAGGACCTGGTTGTCCTTCTTGCTCGGCTTGGCGTCGGGCTGGGCGGTGCCGATGACCTCGTGGATGGTCAGCTTGGCGGTCTTGCCGATCTTGTCCTCGGCCGCCTGCGCCTCCTCGTCGCTCGTGACGCCCGGGAGCTCGACGAGGATCCGGTCCTCGCCCTGGCGGATCACGTTGGACTCCGCGACACCGAGCGCGTTGACGCGCTGGTTGAGCACCTGGAGGGTCTTGTCGACGTTCTCGGCGTTGGCGGGCGTCTCGGCGGTGCCCTCGGCCTGGAAGACGAACTGCGCGCCACCCTTGAGGTCGAGCCCGAGGTTGGGCTTGACGTTGAGCGCGAGCGCCGCGCACCCGGCCAGCAGGCCGAGCACGAGGATGAAGCGGATCCAGACTCCACGTGACATGCGCGACATCCTCTACTACCGGTCTTCGATCGCCCGAATCCGGGCCCTGATCGACAACGGGCGACCCTACGAGAAGGTTCCGCACCCTCGATCCGGCACTGCGCCGCATGTCCGCTCGGACCGGGGTTCCAGTCCCTTTCGTCGGGTTCCCGACCGTTGCAACGGACGGGAACCCGAGCGATCACCGGGTACCCGGTGATCGCAACGACGGCAGCGGCTCAGCGGGCGTACGCCGCGAGCTCGCCGGCGAGGTCGGCGTTGGCCCGGCCGACGACGAGCGTGCCGTCGCCGGTGTGCTCGAGGGAGCCGATCTCGGCCTCCTGGTGGATCCGGTTGACCAGGTCGCCGCGCTCGTAGGGCAGCAGCACGTCGAACTCGACCTGCGGGCGGGGCAGCTCCGACTCGATCGTCGCCAGCGCCTCCGCGATGCCGTCGCCGGTCTTGGCGCTGACCACCACGCTGTGCGGCTCGCGGCGCCGGAGCCGGTCGATGACCAGCGGGTCGGCGGCGTCGGCCTTGTTGATCACGATGATCTCGGGGACCTTCGTCGCGCCGATCTCAGCGAGCACCTGTCGCACGGCCGCGATCTGGCCCTCCGGGTCGGGGTGCGAGCCGTCGACGACGTGGAGCAGCAGGTCGGAGTCGGCGACCTCCTCGAGCGTCGAGCGGAACGCCTCGACCAGGTCGTGCGGGAGGTGGCGGACGAACCCGACGGTGTCGGACATCGTGTAGATGCGCCCGTCCGCGGTCGTCGTACGACGCGTGGTGGGGTCGAGGGTCGCGAAGAGCGCGTCCTCCACCAGCACTCCCGCGTCGGTCAGGCGGTTGAGCAGCGAGGACTTGCCGGCGTTGGTGTAGCCGGCGATCGCGACGCTCGGGATGTGGTTGCGGCGGCGCGACTGGCGCTTGACGTCGCGGGTGCCGCGCATCTCCTTGAGCTCACGGCGCAGCTTGGCGATCTTGGTGTTGATCCGGCGGCGGTCGGTCTCGATCTTGGTCTCACCGGGACCACGCCCACCGATGCCCTCACCGCCGGCGGCGCGACCACCGGCCTGGCGGGAGAGGTTGCCACCCCAGCCGCGGAGGCGCTGCTTCATGTACTGCAGCTGCGCCAGCTCGACCTGCGCCTGGCCCTCCTTGCTCTTCGCGTGCTGGGCGAAGATGTCGAGGATCAGCGCGGTGCGGTCGACGACCTTGACCTTGATCCGGTCCTCGAGGTTGCGCAGCTGGCTGGGCGCGAGCTCGCCGTCGCAGATGACGGTATCGGCGCCGGTGGCCTGCACGATCTCGCGGATCGCGTCGACCTTGCCTCGACCGATGTAGGTGGCGGGGTCGGGCTTCTGGCGTCGCTGGAAGACCGCCTCGAGCACCTCGGAGCCGGCGGTCTCGGCGAGCAGCGCGAGCTCGGCCATGGAGTTCTCGGCGTCGGTGACGGACCCTTCGGTCCACACGCCGACGAGCACCACCTTCTCCAGCCGGAGCTGGCGGTACTCGACCTCGGTGATGTCCTCGAGCTCGGTGCGCAGGCTGGCGACCCGGCGCAGCGCGTGCCGCTCGGCGAGCTCCTGCGCGCCGACGGTGAGCTCCTCGGGGTCCTCCTCGTCGTAGTCGGCGTACGACGTGTCGTCGGCGTAGCCGGACTCGAAGTCGTCGTCGCCCTCGAGGTCGTCGCCCTCGAGGAGCTGGTCGTCGAGCTCGATCGTCTCGGCGTCCCAGCCACGGGTCGCGTCGAGGGCATCGCGGAGGTTGAAGTCAGGTGCGTTCGTCATATGACTACAAGGGTAGGTCGACCTGCCTGACCTGCGCGAATGCTTTCCCGGAGTCAGCGACGCCTGACGCGCACCGCGCGGGAGCGGTCGTGGCCGCAGAGCGGCTCGGCGGCGGACCCGACGGTGGCGTAGTAGCGACCGGGCTGGCGCGGGGCCTTGGTCCGGAAGGAACCGCTCCTGCGCGTCGTCAGCACGACGAGCTTGCGGTCCGCACCCGGGCGCGTGCGCCAGATCGACACCGGCACCACCGATCGGCAGCCCACCGCGACCGACGTGACGTCCCCTACGAGCGCGCGCTTCTTCTTCTGGTGGCGCAGCTCGACCGTACGCACGTAGGCGCAGCCCGCGGTGCAGCCGGTGGTGACGGTGGCCGTCGGACTCACTGGTGCGGTCGTCGGGCCGGTGGTCGGGCTCGTCGTGGTCGGGCTCGTCGTGGTCGGCGAGGTGGTGGGTGCGGGAGCGTTGGGGTCCGCGCCAGGGGTCGGGTCGCAGGCGTTGCCCACCCCGTCTCCGTCCCAGTCGACCTGGTCACGGTTGGCCACGGTCGGGCAGTTGTCGATCCGGTCCGGACGGCCGTCGCCGTCGGTGTCGCAGGTGTCGGACGTGATGCGGACCCACATCTCCTGCGGGTGGATGACGCCGTCGCCCCAGTTGCGGATCTCCACGGTCCATGCACCGCGCACCCTGCGGTGGTCGTGGTAGGCCAGCGGCTGGTCGGGCTGGAAGGTGCCGGACCCCTGGGAGCCGTCCCACCCCTGCGATGCCTCGTCGTCGTAGGTCAGCGAGTGGAATCCGCCGTCCACCCGCCGCCGGCCCATCAGCATCGAGCTGGCCGACTCGTGGACGAGGCTCATCTCGAAGGTCGGCATCTCGTAGGGGTAGCCGGCATCCACCGACACGTGCACGTCCACGTCGGCGACGGCGCCGTCGGACCACATCCACGTGTCGGTGGGGTAGACCGTGAAGCCCCCGACCTGGCCGGGGAACACCGCCCGGCCGCCGTCGACCCCGAAGGTCTGGGTGCACTCCACCACCACCGCCCCCGCCGGCGTACCTCCGACCACCATCGCCACCGCGCCCGAGAGCACGAGGGCGAGCACGACTGATCCCCGCGTCAGCATCCCCATGCGGACGTGACTACCCACGGACGAGCGGGGCAAACCGTCGCTCGGTGCAGGGGGTGGATCAGGCCCGGTGGCGTCCGACGGGGACCGCGTGGTCGCCGTCGAGGGAGGCGGTGTCGATGAACTCGTCGCACGCCGCCCGGACGTCGCGCGGCGTGTGGGCGGCTCCCACCGCAACGACGCGTACGCCGGCACCGTGCAGGCGGTGCACCAGGGGCAGCACCGACGTGAGGTCCCCCGCGATGACCACCTCGTCCATCCCGGCGTCGCGGGCGATGTCGACCGCGTCGATCGCCATCGCCACCAGCGCGCCGTCGTCCTCGTCGGCGAAGTGGTGGAACGAGTGCAGCCCCTCCCGGCGCAGCCGTCCGGCCCACTCGCCGAGCTCGGGGGTGCTCCAGTCGCCGTAGGCCCGGCACACGTTCACGTGGCCACGCTCCGCGATCCGCGCCAGCAGGCCGGCGGCGGCGTCGGCGGGCACCCGGCGGGCGTCCACCAGCAGCGCCGTGCGGCACACCTTCTCGGAGTCGTCCCGGGTGCCCCGCTGCGGCAGCGGTGGGGCCGTCGACTCGGCGGCCGGCTCCGGCGCCTCGGGCAGAGGATCGGGCGCGACCCGCAGCACCGTGTCGCGTCGTACGCGCTCCGGCCCGCGGGTCCCCGCGGCCACCCAGCGCCGCACGAGCGAGGTCAGCTCGCGATCGAGGATCGAGCTGGTGCCCGCTCCGTGCTCCTGCAACGCCGCGACACGCGGCCTCGCTACGTCCGTCATCGTCGCCCCCACAGCGTTGGATGAGTGGTCCTGCTCCCTCCAGCACCCTCGCGCCGGAGACGTGGCCGCGCCCGGTTTTGGTCGAATTGTGGGGGTTCGGTCTGGACCAGTGGAATCAGTGGCGCATCACTTCGGTGGCATCCGGATCCCGCCGTCGACGCGGATCGTCTCGCCGTTCATGTAGGAGTTGGTGAGGCACTCCACCACCATGCTGGCCAGCTCCTCCGCGCGGCCGAGCCGCTTCGGGAAGAGCACGTTGGCGCCGAGGTTGGCCTTGAACTCGTCGGGGTTGGGGAACGCGTCGTAGATCGGGGTGTCGATGAGACCGGGCGCCACCGTGTTGAGGCGGATGCCGGCAGCGGAGAGGTCGCGCGCGACCGGGAGGGTCATGCCTACGACGCCGCCCTTGGACGCGGAGTAGGACGCCTGGCCGATCTGGCCGTCGAAGGCGGCGACCGAGGCGAGGTTGACGATGGCGCCGCGCTGGCCGTCGGCGTCGGGCTCGTTGCGGCTCATCACCGTCGCCGCCTGGCGGGTCATGTCGAAAGTGCCGATCAGGTTGATCTCCACGACCTTGCGGAAGGCGTCGAGGTCGTGGGCGGACTCCAGCAGTCCGTCGCGGCCGATGGTGCGCTGCGCCCAGCCGATGCCGGCCGAGTTCACGCAGGCACGCAGCGGCGCGATCTCGGCGGCAGCCTCGACGGCTGCGGCGACCTGCTCGGTCCTCGTCACGTCCACGGAGGCGAAGACGCCGCCGATCTCCGCGGCCAGCGCCTCGCCCTTCTCGGCATTGAGGTCGGCGACGACGACCACGGCACCCTTCGCGGCGAGGGCTCGGGCGACCGCGGCGCCGATGCCGCTGGCGCCCCCGGTGACGATGGCGGAGGATCCGGTGATGTCCATGGCCCGGATCCTAGAAGGGTCGAGTGCGCGGTCCTGCGGCGGATGGTGCCGCGTGCGCACTCGACCCGTCAGAGATCGGTGAGGCCCTCGGCCACCAGCACCGCCGGACCGGTCATGAGGACCCGGTCGTCGTCGGTCCACACGACGCTCAGCGTGCCGCCGGGCACGTCCACCCGGTACGCCGTACCGCGGGGGGCGTCGTCCGCCAGCGCGGCCACCACGGCCACGGCGCAGGCCCCGGTGCCGCAGGAACGCGTCTCGCCGGCGCCCCGCTCGTGCACCCGCATGGCGACGTGGTGCTCGCCGCGGCGCACCACGAACTCGACGTTGACGCCGTCGGGGTAGATCGCGTCGTCGTGCTCCGGCGCCTCGAGCAGCGGGCCTGCCTCGGCGAGGTTGTCGACGAAGGCGACCGCGTGCGGGTTGCCCATGGAGACGTGTCGTGCGGGCCAGGTGCGGCCCATCACCGTGACCGCCGTGTCGCCCAGCACCTCCGGCGTACCCATGTCGGCGGTGATCTCGTCCCCCGCCTCGTCGAGCACCTTCACGCCGTCGCGGGTCCGGACCTCCATCGGGAAGGGCTCGCCCTCGCGCTCGTGGAGGTAGCGGGCGAAGACGCGGATCCCGTTGCCGCACATCTCGCTGACCGAGCCGTCGGAGTTGCGGTAGTCCATGAACCAGCCGCCCTCCCGGCGCACCGCCCGCAGCACCCCGTCGGCGCCGATGCCGGCACGGCGGTCGCAGAGCGCGACCACCCGCGCGGCGGCCATCTCCCCGTCGGCGCCGCCGTGGACCGAGCCGTCGGGGTCGGGCAGGACCACGAAGTCGTTCTCGGTGCCGTGGCCCTTGAGGAAGGGGTAGCTCACGCGCCCAGTGTGGCAGGCCGTCGTCCGGGAGCTGTAACGCCGGGTCAGCCGCTGTACCCACCCTGATGTACGGGGGTGGGTACAGGCACCAACCCGGCGTTACAGCGGCAGCACGGACTACCGAGGGTCGACCACCTTGGCCGAGCCCCTGCCGCGCCGGCTGGGCTCGGCGACCGCAGTGAGCAGCCGCTTCGGGCCGAACTCGATCGCCGTGGCCGCACCGATCTCGGCCGCACTGGTGAAGGCGTCACCGGCTGGGACGAGGTTGTGGCCGAGCGCGGTGAGCGCCGGCCCGTAGGCGGTGATGAACGCCGGCTCGGCGGTCACGTTGGCGGTGTTGCGCTGGGTGGCGCGCGGGGCCGCGATCGCCTCCTGGATGGTCATGCCGAGGTCGATCCGGTTGACCAGCATCTGCAGCACCGTGGTGATGATCGTCGAGCCGCCGGGCGAGCCGAGCGCCATGAACGGCTTGCCGTCCTTGAGCACGATCGTCGGCGACATCGAGCTGCGCGGGCGCTTGCCGGGCTGGATGCGGTTCGGGTCGGTCGCGGAGTAGACCGTGGAGAAGTCGGTCAGCTCGTTGTTGAGCAGGAACCCGTGGCCCGGCACGACCATGCCGGAGCCGCCGGTCTGCTCGATGGTGAGGGTGTACTCCACGACGTTGCCCCACCGGTCGGCGACCGTGAGGTTGGTGGTGGAGAGGTTCTCGGTGTCGGTGTCGGTCTCGCCCTTCGCCGTCGCCGGCCCGCACACGCCGTCGTACGACGTCACGTCGCCGGCCGCGACCGGCTTGGTGGCCGCCTTCGCCGGGTTGAGCGAGCAGGCGCGCTCGGCCGCGAACGTGTCGTCGAGCAGCCGCCTGACCGGGACGTCGACGTAGGCGGGGTCGCCGAGGTACTTGCCACGGTCGGCGAACGCGAGCGCGCTGGCCTCGAGGTAGTGGTGCAGCGCCTGCTCGGCCGTCATCTTCGAGAGGTCGTAGCGCTCGAGGATGTTGAGCGCCTCGCCGACGGTCGTGCCGCCGGAGGAGGAGGGCGCCATGCCGTAGACGTCGTGGCCGCGGTAGCCCACCTTGGTGGCGCGCTGCGAGCGCACCTCGTAGTCGCGCAGGTCGCGCTGGGTGAGGTACCCCTTGGGCACAGGGAGCTTGTTGTTCTTCGTGGTGCGTGGCTTGCGCACGACGTCGGAGATCAGCCGGGCGAGCGCGCCGCGGTAGAACGCCTTCGTGCCGCGCCTCGCGATGGCGTCGTAGGTCGCCGCGAGATCGGGGTTGCGGAAGATCGAGCCGACCTGGGGCGCGTCGCCCTTGGGCAGGAACAGCCTCTTGGTGTCCTTGAAGGCCCGGAAGCGCTCCTCGTTGTCGAGCGTCTGCTGACGGAACGTCTCGTCGACGACGAAGCCGCGGGTGGCGACCTTCGTCGCCGGTGCGAGGGCGTCGGCGAGCGACCAGGTGCCCCAGCTGTCGAGGGCCTTGTCCCACGTCGCCAGGGTGCCGGGCGTGCCGACGCCGACGCCGCTGGTGACCAGCTCGGGCGTGAAGTTGTAGGGCTTGCCTGTGGCCGGGTCGATGAAGGCGTCCTGCGGCATCTTGCGGGGCGCGGTCTCGCGGCCGTCGAGCGTGCGGACCTTGCCCGACTTCGCGTTGTAGTAGACGAAGTAGCCGCCACCGCCGATGCCGGCGCTGTAGGGCTCGGTGACCCCGAGAGTCGCGGCCGCGGCGACCGCCGCGTCGACGGCGTTGCCTCCGGCCCTGAGGACCTTCAGCCCGGCGGCCGAGGCCTCGGGGTCGACGGTCGTGACCGCACCGCCGGTGCCGATGGCCGTCGCCTTCTTGGCGGTCGGGCGCGGCTCCGCGGAGGTGGGTGCTGACGTGGGTGCCGAGGGGCTCGCGACAGTGGGCGTCGCGACGACGAGCGCGGCGAGGACGCCGGTCGAGGTGGCGGCGGCCGCGAGGGACGTACGCATGCGCATGGGGACCTCCCGAGTGATGGAGCCTTCACCCTGCCCCCACCGCGGCGACCCTGTCCACGCCCTGCGGGGCGGTACGTCAGCGCACGACGGAGTAGCGACCGCACATGAAGTCGTGGTTGCGGGCGACCTCCTCGAGCCGCAGCTCGACGTGGCGCGGCAGCACCGGTGCGCCGCTGCCGAGGGTGACGGGGGCGTACTGGAGCCACACCTCGTCGAGGAGCCCGGCGTCGTGGAACTGCCCGACCAGGTCTCCCCCGCCGACGACCCAGAGGTCCTTGCCGCCGGCAGCCTGGGTCATCTCGTCGTGGACCCGGCGGACGTCGTCACGGGCGAAGCGCACGCTCGCCGGCGCCTCGGGGAAGCTCCGGTGCGTCATCACCCACGTCGGCAGCGGGCCCCACGGGTCGTCGTCGTGGTCGAGGATCCACTGCCAGGTGGTCGCACCCATGACGCACGCCCCGAGCCGCTCGCGGAAGGCGGGATAGGCCATCGGGCCCTCGTTGTCGATGTCGCGCGAGGTGAGCCAGTCGAGGTCGTGGTCGTCGGTCGCGATGAAGCCGTCGAGCGTGCAGCCGCTGTAGTAGATGGTCGCCATCTCGACACCTTGGCACCGACCACCGACATCGCGCTTGATCGATCTCGGCTACTTCTGCAACGCCTCGACCGCCGCGACCGCCTTGTCCACGCGGTCGGGGTCGTCGTGGGCCACCCACACGATGCGCGGGTCCTTGCGGAACCACGAGTCCTGGCGGCGGGCGAAGCGGCGGGTCGCGGTCTTCGTCTGCTCGATCGCCTCGGCGAGCGTCCGGTCCCCCGCCAGGAAGCCCATGACCTCGCGGTAGCCGATCGCCCGCGACGCGGTCCGGCCCTCCGCGAGACCCCGCGCGAGCAGGGCCTCGACCTCCTCGACGAAGCCGCTCGCGAACATGTCGTCGACCCGGGCCTCGATCCGGGCGTCGAGCGTCGGCCGGTCGATGTCGACCCCGACCTGCACGGTCAGCGGGTCGGCGTACTCCAGGCGCGGCAGGCTGGCGCTGAACGGACGACCGGTGAGCGCGATCACCTCGAGGGCTCGTACGACGCGGCGCCCGTTGTCGGGCTGGATCTGCGCGGCCGCCTCCGGGTCGACGCCTGCCAGCCGCTCGTGCAGCGCCGGGCTGCCGACGCGCTCGAGCTCGACCTCCAGCTCGCGACGCAGCGAGTCGTCGGTGCCGGGGAACTCGAAGCGGTCCACGATCGCGCGGGTGTAGAGCGCCGATCCGCCGACCAGGACAGGGGTCGCGCCGCGTGCGCGGAGGTCGTCGACGGCGTCGCGCGCCCAGCCCTGGAACAGCGCCACCGTGGCCGGCTCGGTGACGTCGAGCAGGTCGAGGAGGTGGTGCGGGATGCCGCGCCGCTCCGCGACCGGGAGCTTGGCGGTGCCGATGTCCATGCCCCGGTAGACCTGCATCGCGTCGGTGTTGACCACCTCTCCCCCGAGCCGCTCGGCGAGGCGGAGGCTCAGCCCCGTCTTGCCCGACGCCGTGGCGCCGACGAGCGCGACGATGGGCAGGGGCATGGCCCCCATCCTCCCAGCAGGCCTAGATTGGCGGGAGGTCCCACCCGCGGGGGTGGGCGCGAACCGAGGAGCGAGCCATGAGCTTCCTGGACAAGGCCAAGGCCAAGCTCACCAAGGCGGTCGACGACCACGGCGACAAGATCGCCGGCGGGATCGACAAGGCCGGCGCCATGGTGAACGAGAAGACCGGCGGCAAGCACGCCGGCAGGATCGACCAGGCGACCGGCAAGGCGCGCGACGCCCTCGACTCGCTGGACGGCAAGAACGACGACATCGGGCCCGGGCCCACCGCCCGCTGAGCAGCACCCGGTCCCGGCCTAGGGTCGGTCGCGTGACCGACCGCTTCGTCCTCGTCCCGGCCTCCTACGTCTACCTCCTCCGCGACGGGGCCAGGGGCACCGAGGTGCTGCTCCAGCTGCGCAGCGGCACGCCCTACATGGACGGGCACTGGGCAGCGGCCGCGGCCGGGCACGTCGAGCGGGGCGAGACGGCGTACGACGCCGCGCGCCGCGAGGCCGCCGAGGAGCTCGGCGTCACCGACGTCGGGCTCGAGTTCGCGTTCACGATGCAGCGCACCCAGCACGCCGAGGCGATCGACGAGCGCGTCGACTGGTTCTTCACCGCCCGCTCGTGGTCGGGCGAGCCCCGGATCGTCGAGCCCCACAAGGCCGCCGAGATCCGGTGGTGCCCGCTCGCCGAGCTGCCCGAGCCGATGGTGCCGCACGAGGCGCACGCGCTCGCCCACCTCGGCAGCGGCGCGGCGTACCTGACGTTCGGGTGGGACGAGCGCTGAGCCTCGTACCGCCCCTCCGGGGGTGGTCAGGGCACCATGGGGGCGACACGATCGTGCATTCACCCAGGGAGGGAAACATGCAGAACGACGACCTGAGCCCGATGCCGACCCCCTTCACCGAGGAGCCCGAGCTGCAGCCGGGCGGCGCGGACGCGCTCGAGGAGGACCCCGCCGACCTCGGCCTCGGCCGCGACCTCAGCCCCGAGGACAACCCGGCCGTGGACGACGTCCTCCCGGACGAGATCTCCGAGCCCGACGACAAGCCGCAGGCCCCCGAGGGCAAGGCCGACGACGCCGAGTCCGGCACCACCGAGGACGACCCCTCCGCCGGCCAGGAGGCCGAGGACGGCTCCGCCGAGCCTCCCGCCTGACCTCCACGCCGCACGCCTGTCGGACGTCGACGCTCGTGTCGTCGCACGTCTCGCCGCTCGTCTGTCGCGATCCCCGGGTACCCGGGGATCCCGACAGCAGTGTGGTCCCCGTGACGTGGCATCCGCGTCACGAAGACCGCGTAGTGCTCCTCCACAGATCGGCTTCGCCCCGTGGCAGGGGCCTGCTGCACCCGTCACGATCTACGGCATGGCCCCAGGTTCGTACGCCGACCTGCTCTCGCTGCAGTCGGGAGTGATCGCCCGACGCCAGCTCACCGAGCGGGGTGCCCCGCCGCACGAGCTCGAGCGGCTGCTCCGCAGGCGCGACCTCGTCCGGGTGCACGAGGGCGTGTTCCTCAGCCACACGGGTACGCCGACGTGGCTGCAGCGGGCGTGGATCGGCGTACTCATCGCGTGGCCGGCCGCCCTCGCCGGCGACAGTGCCCTGCGAGCGGCCGACGGGCCGGGGAAGTCGGGCCGCGACGACTCCCTGATCGAGGTGGCGGTCCACCGGGACCGGAGGGTCCGGATGCCGAGCGGCTACCGCCTCCACCGGGTCGCCGGGCTGGGCACCAAGGTCATGTGGAACACCAGCCCGCCGCGCGTCCGGGTCGAGGAGGCGTTGATCGACGTCGCCTCCACTGCGCGCGACGACTTCGCGGCGATCTCGGTGCTGGCCGACGCGATCCAGGCCCGGCGCACCCTGCCGTCGCGGATCCGTGAGCGCCTCGACCGCCGTCCCCGGATCCCACGGCGGGAGTTCCTGTCCGGCGTGCTGACCGACCTGCAGCACGGCACGTGCTCGGTCCTCGAGCACGGCTACCTCACCCTCGTCGAACGGCCCCACGGCCTCCCCACCGCCAACCGCCAGCTGCGCGGCTCGGCCAACGGGCCGGTCTTCCGCGACGTCGCGTACGTCGACTTCGACCAGCTCGTGGAGATCGACGGTCGGCTCTGGCACGACAGCCCCGCCGCGCGCGACGCCGACCTCGATCGCGACCTGCTCGCCGCGATCGAACGGCTGGGCACGGTGCGGGTCGGGTGGGGTCAGGTGTACGACCGACCGTGCGCGACGGCCGCCCGCATCGGGGCGCTGCTCCAGGCGAGGGGGTGGCAGGGCGGGCCGACGACCTGCCCGGACTGCCTTCCGCTGGCGAGCTGAGCACACTGCGGTTCTCGTGACGTGGATGTCACGTCACCAGGACCGCACTCCTGTCCGTTTCCCCGGGTACCCGGGGATCGCGACAACAGCGACAACAGGACCAAACGAGGACCAAACGAAACCCCACGAGGACCAACGCGAGGCAGGAACCCGGAGCTCAGCCGCAGGCGGGAGTCGGGGGGAGGGGGGCGGGCACGCCGACTGCCGGCATGCCGAGCCCGACGGAGGAGGCGGCGGGCGGTGCGGACGTACGCCGCTCCCAGGCGTCGCCGGCGCGGGTACGGCGTACGGACCGGATCGGCAGGTCGGCGACGAGGTGGTGCGGGGCGGCGTAGGTGATCTCGACGGTCACCATGTCGCCCGGCCGCACGGAGTCGGCCTCGACCGAGGAGAAGTCGGCGGCGAAGTGCACGAGCCGGTTGTCGGGCGCGCGTCCGGACAGGCGCTTGGTCGCAAGATCCTTGCGGCCCTCGCCCTCGGCGACCATCAGCTCGACGGTGCGGCCGACGAGCGCCTTGTTCTCGGCCCAGGAGATCTCCTCGACGACCTCGACGAGCCGCTGGTAGCGGTCCTTGACGACCTCCGGCGGGACCTGGTCCTCGAGGACGGCGGCGGGGGTGCCGGGACGCTTGGAGTACTGGAAGGTGAAGGCGGCGGAGAAGCGCGCGGCGCGCACCACGTCGAGGGTGGCCTGGAAGTCCTCCTCGGTCTCCCCGGGGAAGCCCACGATGATGTCGGTGGTGATCGCCGCGTCAGGGATCGCGGCCCGGACGCGCTCGATGATCCCGAGGTACTTCGACTGGCGGTAGGACCGGCGCATGTCGCGCAGCACCTTGTCGGAGCCGGACTGCAGGGGCATGTGCAGCGACGGCATCACGTTGGGCGTCTCGGCCATCGCCTCGATGACGTCGTCGGTGAACTCGGCCGGGTGCGGCGAGGTGAAGCGGACCCGCTCGAGGCCGGGCACGGAGCCGCACGCGCGCAGCAGCTTGGAGAACGCCTGGCGGTCGCCGAACTCGACGCCGTAGGCGTTGACGTTCTGGCCCAGCAGGGTGATCTCGGTGACGCCCTCGGCGACCAGCGCCTCGACCTCGGCCAGGATCTCGCCGGGGCGGCGGTCCTTCTCCTTGCCGCGCAGCGCCGGCACGATGCAGAACGTGCACGTGTTGTTGCAGCCGACCGAGATCGACACCCACGCGGCGTAGGCCGACTCGCGCTTGGTCGGCAGGGTCGAGGGGAAGACCGAGAGCGACTCCAGGATCTCGACCTGGGCCTCCTCCTGCACCCGCGCCCGCTCCAGCAGCACCGGCAGCGAGCCGATGTTGTGGGTGCCGAAGACGACGTCCACCCAGGGCGCCCGCTTCGTGATCGTGTCACGGTCCTTCTGGGCCAGGCAGCCGCCGACGGCGATCTGCATGCCGGGCCTGGCGGCCTTGACCGGGGCGAGCTGGCCGAGGTTGCCGTAGAGCTTGTTGTCGGCGTTCTCGCGCACCGCGCAGGTGTTGAACACGACGACGTCGGCCTGCGCGTCAGCAGGAGCCCGGACGTAGCCCGCGTCCTCGAGCAGCCCGCTGAGGCGCTCGGAGTCGTGGACGTTCATCTGGCACCCGTGGGTCTTGACCTCGTAGGTGCGGGCGGTGGCTTCGGCAGTGCTCATGGCCGCTCAAGCGTACGGCGGCGGGCGGGGGCCGCGGCAATCGCGACCTAGGCTCCCGCCATGCCCCGCATGCACGCGCTGGAGCTGCTGCCCGACGAGGCCGGCTGCGACGTCGTACGCCGTGACTGGCAGGCCCTGCGCGACGCCGGGCTTCCGTCCCAGCTCGACCACCGCGGCGCGACCAACAGCCCGCACGTCACGGCCGTCGCCGCGCCGGTGCTCGGGCGGGCGGAGGAGGACCTCGCCGTGGAGCTGCTCGGGCCGTTGCTGCCGACCGACGTGCGCGCCGCTGGGATCGCCCTGCTGGGCGGGCACCGGGTCTCCCTGGTGCGGCTGCTCGACGCGCCCGACACGCTCGTACGAGCGGTGCTCGACCTCCGCGGCCGGGTGGACGGCGTGCAGCACACCGGGTGGCTGCCGCACGTCACGTTGGCGCGGCGCCTGGACCGGGCCGACGTACCTGCTGCGCTCGATGTGCTGGGCCACGCCGACGTGGTCCTGTCGTTGACCACGGTGCGTCGCTGGGATCCCGAGAAGGGAATCGTCACCACACTGTGATGACCCGTCCGGGCCATGGGCGATAGCCCGAAGGGGTCGCGTGGCGCTAGGTTTCGCCTATGACCGCGCAGGAAACGGCACCCGTCAGCGCCGGCCGTGGCGAGCCCCTCGTCGTGCTGAGCGACGTCCAGAAGCACTTCGGACAGCTCCACGCCCTCAAGGACATCGAGCTGACCGTCAAGCGGGGTGAGGTCGTGGTGATCATCGGCCCGTCCGGCTCGGGCAAGTCGACGCTGTGCCGCACGATCAACCGCCTCGAGACGATCGACGAGGGCACCATCACCCTCGACGGCCAGCCGCTGCCGCAGGAGGGCAAGGCCCTCGCAGCGCTGCGGGCCGAGGTCGGCATGGTCTTCCAGAGCTTCAACCTCTTCGCGCACAAGACGATCCTCGAGAACGTCACCCTCGGCCCGATCAAGGTGCGCGGGATGAAGAAGGAGGCCGCGGACCAGAAGGCGCGCGAGCTGCTCGACCGCGTCGGCGTGGGTCACCAGGCGGAGAAGTACCCCGCCCAGCTCTCGGGCGGCCAGCAGCAGCGCGTCGCGATCGCCCGGGCGCTCGCGATGGAGCCCAAGGTGATGCTCTTCGACGAGCCGACCTCGGCCCTGGACCCGGAGATGATCAAGGAGGTCCTCGACGTCATGGTCGACCTCGCCGAGCAGGGCATGACGATGATCGTCGTCACCCACGAGATGGGCTTCGCGCGCACCGCCGCGGACCGCGTCGTGTTCATGGCCGACGGCGCCATCGTGGAGGAGAACACCCCCGAGGAGTTCTTCACCAACCCGCGCTCGGACCGCGCCAAGGACTTCCTCGGCAAGATCCTCAAGCACTGACCGCTCCACCCACGCACTCGGGACACGCAGCACTCCATCCCCAGAACCACCCGACGGCCTCGGAGCCGGCAACCGAAGGAGAGCAAGGATGAGATTCATCAGGACCAAGGCGATCCTCGCCACGGCGGGATTGGCCCTGTCACTGGCAGCCTGCGGCGACGCCGGCGACGACGGTGGCGAGGCCACCGAGGTCGAGGTGACCGAGAACGCCGCCGACAACTTCGACGACGGCACGGCGATGAAGGAGTTCGCCGACTCGGGCGAGATCACCATCGGCGTGAAGTTCGACCAGCCCGGCATCGGCTTCAAGGGTGCCGCGGACGACATGCCGAAGGGCTTCGACCCCGAGATCGGCAAGATCCTCGCGGCGTCCCTCGGCATCGCGCCGGAGGACATCACGTGGAAGGAGACGATCTCCGACAACCGTGAGCCCTTCCTGGAGGAGGGCGAGGTCGACCTCGTCATCGCGTCGTACTCCATCACCGACGAGCGCCGCCAGGTCGTCGGCCAGGCCGGCCCCTACTACGTCACCGGCCAGCAGCTGCTCGTCGGCTCCGACAGCGACATCGAGAGCCTCGAGGACGTCAAGGGCAAGGAGGTGTGCTCGGTCACCGGGTCCACCTCGCTGGAGAACATCAAGGCCGAGGGCGCGAAGCCGCGCGGCTTCGACACCTACTCCGAGTGCGTCGACCAGGTCCTCAGCGGCACCGTGGACGCGATGACCACCGACGGCGCGATCCTGCTGGGCTACGCCGCCGAGCACCCCGACGAGCTCAAGGTCGTCGTCGACCCGTTCTCGGAGGAGCGCTACGGCGTCGGCTACAGCCTCGACAAGCCCGAGATGTGCCAGTGGATCGTCGACACCATCAAGAAGGCGGAGGACGACGGCGACTGGGCCGCCGCGTTCGAGGCCACCCTCGGCCAGTCGGGCGTCGACACGCCCGAGCCGCCGGAGATGGACGAGTGCCCGGCCGCCTGACGCCGGACCACTCCGCCGTCAGCTAGAACCACCGTCGGACGCCGGCGGGCCGCGTGCCCGCCGGCGTCCAGCAGAGAGGAGCCCGCCGCATGGACGCGGTGTTCTCGAACTTCGACGACTACCTCAAGGCCTTCGGTCTCACCATCGGCCTCTTCGTCGTCTCCGGCATCGCCTCGTTGATCTGGGGCACGATCCTCGCGGTCCTCCGGGTGGGTCCGGTCTCGATCCTCAACAAGGCGGCGGCTCTCTACGTCACGCTCTTCCGCAACACGCCGCTGCTGATGATCTTCATCTTCATGGCGATCGCGATGCCCGTGCTCGGCTACAACTTCAAGTTCGTCGAGGACGTCGAGATCGGCGGCTGGAACGCCTCCGCCTTCTTCGTCCGCGCCTGCATCGCCCTGACGCTCTACACCTCGGCCTTCGTGTGCGAGGCGATGCGCTCGGGCGTCAACGCCGTGCCCCTGGGGCAGGCCGAGGCCGGTCGCGCGATCGGGCTGACCTTCTCCCAGTCGATGCAGCTGGTGGTGCTCCCCCAGGCCGCTCGGGCCGTGGTCCCGCCGCTGACCAGCGTCCTCATCGCGCTCATCAAGAACACCTCCATCGCGGCCGCCTTCGGCATCGCCGAGGCAGTCGCCACGATGCGGGCCCTGACCAACAACAACGCCGACCAGCGCACCGGCATCTTCATCGCCTTCGCCATCGGCTACATCGTCATCGTCGAGGTGGTCGCCCTCGCCTCCTACGCCCTCGAGCGCAAGGTACGGGTGGCCCGATGAGTGCCTCAGTCCTGTTCGACGCCCCCGGCCCGAAGGCCGTCGCCCGGCACCGGACCTACAGCATCGTCAGCATCCTCGTGCTGGTGGCGCTCGTCGCCTTCGCCGTCTGGCGCCTCTACGACCGCGACCAGCTCGACTACGCGCTGTGGGAGCCGTTCGTCACTCCCAAGTACCTCGAGTTCATCCTCGTCGACGGGCTCCTCCAGACCCTCAAGATGGCGTTCTTCTCGATCATCTTCGCCGTGGTGATCGGCCTCGTGCTCGGCATCGGCAAGCTCTCCGACCGCGGCTGGATCCGCTGGCCGGCCTGGCTGGTCGTGGAGTTCTTCCGGGCCGCGCCCGTGCTGCTCCTGATGGTGTTCGCGTTCTTCCTGCTCTCCATCGGCAACGGCCCGCTCAGCCCCTTCTGGTGCGTCGTCATCGCGCTGACGCTCTACAACGGCGCGGTGCTCGCCGAGGTGTTCCGCGCCGGCATCAACGCCGTGCCGCAGGGCCAGTCGGAGGCGGCGTACGCCATCGGCATGCGCAAGTCGCAGGTGATGACCACCGTGCTGCTGCCGCAGGGCGTGAAGATCATGCTGCCCTCGATCATCAGCCAGATGGTCGTGGCGCTGAAGGACACGAGCCTCGGCTACTACATCACCGCCCCCGGTCTGACCGCGGTCGGCAAGCCCCTCTACCTCGAGTTCGGCAACCAGGTGCCGACCGCCATCGTGATCACGGGCATCTACGTGACGATCAACCTGATCCTCACCTGGATCGCCACCGTCCTGCAGAAGCGGCTCGTGGGCGAGAAGAAGATGCTCGACGTGCCGATGGTCGGCGACGCGCAGTCGGGGCGGGCCGTCTAGCTCCTCGGGGCGCCCTCGAGCGTCGACACGCGTCGCTACGCTCCCCGCTTCTCGGTCACCCAGAGCCGGATGACGCCCTCGACCACGACGGTCCCGTCGGTGCGCACCCCGCGCACCCGGACCGGCAGGTCGTGGCCCTCGCCGACCTCGGCGGTCCACTGCTCGGGGTCGGTCTCGGCGATGCAGGTGATGTCGGAGTCGGCCTTGGCGGTGTAGGCGACCTCCATGCCCTTCGGGATCCAGCGCCGGTCGCGCGGGATGGTCGCCTCGGCGAGCGCGCCCATCGCCGCCTCGAGGCCGTTGCACAGCGCGATCGCGTGGACGGTCCCGATGTGGTTGTGCACGCCGCGGCGCTTGCGGATGACGAGCTCGGCACGATTCGGCTCGACCACGGTGAAGCGCGGCCGGATCGTGGCGAAGTAGGGGGCCTTCTGGCTGAAGGCGATCGAGAAGACCCGGTCACCCAGGGGCAGCGCGGAGGTCTTCTTCCAGAGGTCGAGGACGGCAGGCATGCCGCGACATTACTCGTGAGTAACCAACCACGCCAGTACCTGCTCGGCCGTCTCGTCCGCCGAGAGGTCGCTGTTGTCGATGACCAGGTGCGGCCACCGGGCGAGCAGCCGCTCCCCCGGGCCGTCGCTGCGGGCGTCCGAGGTCATCCGGTATCCCGCCTCGAGCTCGCGGACGTTGTTGTCCGACCACTCCAGGTCGCGCTTCGACTTCTTCTCGGCCAGCCGGTGCTCGGTGCGGTTGCGGACCAGGCGGGTGTCCAGGTCGGCCACGAGCTCGACGACCGCCACGTCGTCGCCGTACGGCGAAGCGAGCCGCTCGAGGTAGTCGGCCTCGGCCTGCTCGTCCATCCCCATGACGAACGTGAAGACGAGGTCGGTGCCCGACGCCGCCGCCTCCTCGACGACCCGTCGCCGCACCTCGCTGTTGAGCGTCCGGAACGGCGGCGTGCCGTAGTCGAAGACGTCGAGCAGCATCTCGATCGAGTGGTGGTTGTGGAACAGGCGGAAGTCCGAACGGTCGGCGATCGCGCGCCCGACGGTCATCTTGCCGACGGCGGGCGGGCCGAGGATCAGCAGCAGGGGCACGCGGTGATCGTGCCCGAAGCGCGGGGGCGTGCGCACCCGCATTGCGCCTGGCGAGCCACCATGTGGTGCGGCCGCATCAGTCCGCCGCCCGTACGGCGTCGCGCGCGGGCTTGTGGGCCACCGCGAAGATCCGCCGGAACGGCATCACCACGCGCCCGGCCGCGTCCGGCGGGTAGGCCTCGCGCAGCAGCGTGCGGAACTCCTCCTCGAAGAGCGGGCGGAGGTCGTCGGGGAGCGCCTGCAGCGTGGGCCGCGCCCCGGTGCCGGAGACCCAGCCGAAGACGGGGTCGGGGCCGGTGAGGACATGGAAGTAGGTCGTCTCCCACACGTCGACCTCGCACCCGAGGTCGACCAGGACGCGCAGGTAGACCTCCGGCGCGTGGCTCGCGGGCACCGCGACGTCGCGCACGTGCTCCGCGTAGGGCGCACGGTCGGCGATGTCAGTGCGGATGGTGTGGCTGGGCTCGTCGAAGTTGCCGGGGACCTGGAAGGCCAGCCAGCCGCCCGGCGCGAGGCGGTCGACGAGGGCCGGGAGCAGCTCGAGGTGCTCGGGAAGCCACTGGAGGGTCGCGTTCGAGACCAGTACGTCGACCGGCCCCCGCAGCGCGAGCGGGTCCGGGCGGGCCCAGTCCCGCAGGTCGGCGACCTCCCACCTCACCCCCTCGACCTCGCGCGCCGCGTCGATCATCTCGGGGCTGCTGTCGACGCCGGTGACGTCGGCACCGGGCCAGCGGTCGGCGAGGAGCGCGGTGAGGACGCCCGGGCCGCACCCGAGGTCGACCACGGTGCGCGGCGTCTCGGCAGGCACCCGGGCCAGCAGGTCGACGAAGGGCCGCCCCCGCTCGTCGGCGTACGCTAGGTAGCGGTCGGGGTCCCAGGTGTGGCTCATGTCGTCCTCCTCCTGCCCTCGGGGTAGTCCACCTGGAAGTGGCTCCGGGAAGCCAGTCTGCTCGACCGGGACCCGGTGGACTACCCATGGAATTATCTTGATGTCGAGACACCACACCTTCCAGACGAAGCATCTCGATGTCAAGATTCTCGACCGATCCCGCCATCTGGCAGGATGTCGTCATGCGCGACGAGGTGGACGACCTGGTCGAGGCCTGGGGACGCGAGCGAGGCGACCTCGACCTCGCCCCCGTCGAGGTGTTCTCGCGGATCAGCCGGCTCGCGCGCCACCTCGACCTCGCCCGCCGTGACGCCTTCACCGCGCACGGCATCGAGTCGTGGGAGTTCGACGTGCTGGCCGCGTTGCGCCGCGCCGGAGCGCCGTACGAGCTCTCCCCCGGCCGCCTGCTGCGCGAGACCCTCGTGACCAGCGGCACCATGACCAACCGCGTCGACCGGCTCACCGGCCGCGGCCTCGTCGAGCGGCTGCCCGACCCGCACGACCGTCGCGGGGTGCTGGTGCGGCTCACCGCCGAGGGCAAGGCGGCCGTCGACGGCGCCTTCGAGGCCCTGCTCGCGGCCGAGGCCGACCTGCTGGCCGACCTCCCCGACAAGCAGCGCACCCAGCTGGCCGGGCTGCTGCGCTCGCTGCTCGCGCCCTTCAGCTGACGCCTACTCCACGGCCTCGGAGGCCTCGAGCCACTCCATCTCCAGCTCGTCCTTCTCCGCCGCGAGCTCGCCGAGCTGCTCGCCGACCCGCGCGAGCAGGTCGTAGTCGCTGAGGTTGGCCTCCATCTCGGCGTGCAGCTCCGCCTCCCGTACGGCGATGCGCTCGAGCTGCTTCTCGACCCGGGCCAGCACCTTGCGGGCGGCGCGGTCCTCCGCGCTGCCGGGCCGCGCCTTCGGCGAGGGTGGCGGCACACGACCGTCGTCGCCCGAGGGTGGCGGCACACGACCACCGTCGGCGCCAGAAACGTGTCGTGTGCCGCCAGGGTCGGCTGCGGACTGTCGTGTGCCGCCACCCTGGGGGGCAGCCGACGGGGCCAGCAGGGCGGCGCGCCGCTCGAGGTACTCGTCGACCCCGCGCGGCAGCATCGAGACCTGGCCGTCGCCGAGCAGTGCCCAGACCGAGTCGGTGACCCGCTCGAGGAAGTAGCGGTCGTGCGAGACCACGACCAGCGTCCCGGGCCAGCTGTCGAGGAAGTCCTCGAGCACGTTGAGGGTGTCGATGTCGAGGTCGTTGGTCGGCTCGTCGAGCAGCAGCACGTTGGGCTCGGTCAGCAGCAGCTTGAGCAGCTGGAAGCGCCGCCGCTCGCCGCCGGACAGGTCGCCCAGCCGTGCCGTCAACCGGTCGCCGGTGAAGCCGAAGCGCTCGAGGAGCGACGTGGCGGTGAGCTCCTGGCCGTCGAGCGTCCTGGTCACGCGGCGGATCGACTCGACGGTCGGCAGCACGCGTGCCTCGGGGTCGATCTCGTCGAGCGCCTGCGTGAGGTGCTGCATCTCGACGGTCCGGCCCTGCTTGACCCGCCCGACGTCGGGGGGGAGCGCCCCGGAGATGAGCGAGAGCAGCGAGGTCTTGCCGGCGCCGTTGACCCCGACGATGCCGATCCGGTCGCCTGGCCCGATCCGCCAGGTGGCGTGGTCGAGCAGCTTGCGCTCGCCGCGCGAGAGGTCGACGTCCTCGATGTCGATGACGTCCTTGCCGAGCCGCTGGCTGGCGAAGCGCTGCAGC
Source organism: Nocardioides sp. N13(2025) (assembly GCF_051912545.1). Taxonomy (GTDB): domain Bacteria; phylum Actinomycetota; class Actinomycetes; order Propionibacteriales; family Nocardioidaceae; genus Nocardioides. The sequence goes on from NZ_CP196809.1 coordinate 2,986,648, forward strand.
TCCATCCGGTCGCGCGGCTCCGGCACGTCGGTGATGAGCGCGTTGGCGGCGTCGATGCGGAACTTCGGCTTCGACGTACGCGCCGGGGCGCCGCGCCGCAGCCAGGCGAGCTCCTTGCGGGCGAGGTTCTGCCGCCGCGTCTCGGTGGCGGCGGCCTGGCGCTGGCGCTCGGCCTTGGCGAGGACGTACGCCGCGTAGCCGCCCTCGTAGGAGTCGACCGCGCCGTCGTGCACCTCCCACGTGGTCTGGCAGACCTCGTCGAGGAACCACCGGTCGTGGGTCACGACGATGAGCGCGCTCGGCAGGCTGACGAGGTGGGAGGCGAGCCACGCGACGGCCTCGACGTCGAGGTGGTTGGTCGGCTCGTCGAGCACGATCAGGTCGTGCCGCGACAGCAGGAGCGCGGCCAGTGCGCAGCGGCGGCGCTCGCCGCCGGAGAGGCCCACGACGGCACGGTCGAGCGTGACGCCGGCGAGCAGCTCCTCGACGACCTGGCGGGTGGTCGGGTCGGCCGCCCACTCGTGGTCGGCGCGTCCGCCGAGCACGGCCTCGCGGACGCTGTGGCTGTCGACGAGCTCGTCGCCCTGGTGGAGGTAGCCGATCTCGACGCCGCGGGTGCGCGAGACCCGACCGCTGTCGGGCTGCTCGATCCCAGTCATCACCTCGAGCAGGGTGGTCTTGCCGTCGCCGTTGCGCCCGACCACACCGACCCGCTCGCCCACCGAGATGCCGAGGGAGACGTTGTCGAGCAGCGGCCGGACGCCGTAGGACTTCGAGACGCGCTCGAGGTTGATGAGGTTGGCCATCACGCACCGACCACGACGTGCGCGCCGGCGACGGGGCCGGTGGCGGTCAGGACGACGTCGCGACCCGAGCCGGCGAGCCCGGCCGCGGTCTCGCGCGCGCCTTCGGCGGAGTCGCAGAGGAAGACGACGGTCGGCCCGGACCCGCTGACCATCCCGCGCAGCGCGCCCTCGGCCTCACCGAGCGCGATGAGGTCGCCCAGCTCGGGGCGGAGGTCGATGGCAGGCTCCTGGAGGTCGTTGTGCAGCGCGCGCGCCAGGCGCAGGGGCTCTCCGGTCGCGAGGGCGGCGAGCAGCGGCTCCGCGGAGGCGGGCACCTCGGGCGCGTCCGGGCGCAGCTCGTCGAAGTGGCGGTAGACGGCCGGCGTCGACAGGCCCTCGGTGGCCGGCACCGCGACCCACCACCACGCGCCCGGGTCGTCGACAGGCGTGACGAGCTCGCCGCGGCCCACGCCCCGCGCCGTACCCCCGACCAACGAGAACGGGATGTCGCTGCCGAGCTCGGCGGCGAGTCGCAGCAGGTCGTCGTCGGAGGTGCGGAGGTCCCAGAGGCGGTCGCAGGCGACCAGGGCGGCCGCCGCGTCGGCCGAGCCTCCGGCCATGCCCCCGGCGACCGGGATGTCCTTGCGCACCTCGAACGCGCCGTTCGCCGGGCGGCCGGCGTGGGCGGCGAGGAGCCGTGCGGCGCGCAGCACGATGTTGTCGGGTCCGTCGGGTACGCCGGCGGGGTCGATGTGGTCGGCCACGCGCGTGGTGAGCGTCAGGTCGTCGGCGGGCGCGAGCGTGAGGTCGTCGTGGATCCCGATCGCCTGGTAGACGGTGTCGAGCGGGTGGAAGCCGTCCTCGCGGACGCGGCCGACCCCGAGGTGCAGGTTGATCTTCGCGGCCGCCCGGACCGTGACGGTCACTGGGCCCCTGCCGCGGCGAGGCCCTCGGCGATCCGGGCGAAGTCCTCGACCGTGAGCACCTCGCCGCGCGCGGTCGGATCGACCCCGGCGGACTCGAGGGCGGCGGTGGCGACCTCGGCCGATCCGGCCAGCCCCCGCAGCGCGGCGCGCACCTGCTTGCGGCGCTGCGCGAAGGCGGCGTCGACCACGGCGAAGACCTGCTCGCGGGTGGCGGTGGTCCGCGGCGGCTCGCGGCGGGTCCAGGCGACCAGGCCCGAGTCGACGTTGGGCGCCGGCCAGAAGACGTTGCGCCCGATCGCGCCGGCACGGCGTACGTCCGCGAACCACCTCGCCTTCACGCTGGGCACGCCGTAGGTCTTCGACCCCGGGCCTGCGGCGAGCCGGTCGGCGACCTCGGCCTGCACCATGACGAGGCCGCGCTCGAGCGACGGCAGCAGCGTCAGCAGGTGGATCAGCACCGGCACGGAGACGTTGTAGGGGAGGTTGGCCACCAGCGCGGTGGGCGGCGGGCCGGGCACCGCGTCGATGCGCATGGCGTCGGCCAGCACGACCTCGAACCGGTCCGCCTGCTCCGGGGCGTACGACCCGATGGTGGCCGGCAGCCGCTCGGCGAGGAGCGGGTCGACCTCGATCGCGATGACGCGCCGGGCCACCTCCAGCAGGGCCAGGGTCAGCGAGCCGAGGCCCGGCCCGACCTCGACCACGACGTCGTCGCCGGTGATCCCGGACTCGCGCACGATCCGGCGCACGGTGTTGGCGTCGATGACGAAGTTCTGCCCGCGCTGCTTGGTGGGGCGGAGGTCGAGGTCCGCCGCCAGCGCACGCACCTCGGCCGGCCCGAGGAGCCTCGGGCCGGCCGGGTTCGTGGTCATGGGCATCAGCCTAGTGGTCGCTGTAACGCCGGGTTGTGTGCTGTACCCACCGGGATGTACGGGGGTGGGTACAGGTAGTAACCCGGCGTTACAGCGAGCGGGAGATCAGCGGGGCAGGCCCAGCTTGGCCGCGCAGGCGGGCCAGGCGCCGTAGCCGCCGGAGGCGTCGCGGACCTTGGTCGCGATGGCGATCTGGGTCTCGCGCGAGGCGTTGCTCGGGAGCCCGGTGCCGCCGTAGGCCTGCCAGGTGCCCAGGTTGAACTGGAGGCCGCCGTAGTAGCCGTTGCCGGTGTTGATGGCCCAGTTGCCGCCGGACTCGCACTGCGCCAGGGAGTCCCAGACGGTGTTGCCGCCGGCGAAGTTGCTGGTGGCGGGCTCGGGCTTCTCCTTGGTGCCGACCCTCACGATCGTCGGCACGGCCTTGCGGCTGACCGAGGCCTTGACGACCTGGCGGGCGACGAGCTCGCCGTTGACGAAGCGGAGGCGGTAGGTGACGTTGCGGACGCCGTCCTTGCCGGACTGGACGACCTCCTCCTCACCCTCGTACATGCTGGCGTCCTCGCGCTCGACGACCGGCGCGTCCACGACCTCGCGCTTGACCTTCTTGGTCGCGATGCGGATGTCCTTGACGACGACCTTGTCGCCGTCGGTGATCTCGGTCTCGAGCGACGGGCTGACCTTGTCGTGCCGGTCGACCTCGAAGCCCATCGACTTCAGCACGTCGGCAACGGTGAGCGCGGTGACCTTGCGCTTCTTGACGTCCTTCGCCCCGAGCTTGATGTGCACGACCTTGGGCGTGACGACCTCGAGCGTGAGGCCCTTGCGACCGATGGACGAGCTGCGGCTCGAGGACAGCTCGGCGCCGGCGAAGCGGCGGCCGATCTCGCCGAGCGCGCTCGCGACGTTGTCGGAGTTGACCCAGTAGGTGTGGGAGTCGCCGTCGACGGAGAGCTCGAGCGGCCGGCCGAACTGCACGGCGATGGCCGAGCCGTCGGTGACGGTCTCGTCGACCGCGGGCGCGACGAGGTCCTTGTCCGTGACGTCGATGCCCTCGGAGGCCAGCACGTCACCGACCGTGTCGCCGATGGCGCTCACGTGGGTCGTGCGTCCGTCGAGGGTGAGGGTCACGTCCTTGCTGAGGGCGGCGTAGCCGACCGTCGTACCTGCGACGGCTGCCACGATGACGGCCACGAGGGTCGCCAGGAAGGCCCGTGAATTGAGCTTGGACTTGCTGAGCTGCGCGAGACGAGAGCGCACGATTCTCCGAACGTCGTACTCCCCGGGCCTCGGGTGGCAGCACCCCCCACCAGCGGTGCGCAGCACCCGGTGAGGGGGCGTACGACGTGCGAGCGGGGGTCTCGCGGAACCGGCCCGATCCGGTTCCAGGTGCTGCCGGATTCGCTCCCGATCCCGGCCAACAATCACAAGACGATAACGAAACGGGTCCGTGACGCAAACTCGCGACGGCAAAATCCGGCGAGACCCCGATCACGGAATCAGCTGCCGGCGGAGCTACCAGGTGCCTCCGAAGGCGGTCTCGGTGGTGGCGTCGACGGCCCGGCAGAGGTCCTCGAGGTCGACCTGCAGCACCTCGGCCATGGCCCGCACGGTGACCGGCACGAGGTAGGAGGCGTTGGGCCGACCCCGGTAGGGCGTCGGGGTGAGGTAGGGCGCGTCGGTCTCCACCAGCATCCGGTCGAGCGGCGTGATCGCGAGCGCCTCGCGCAGGGACGCGGCGTTCTTGAAGGTCACCGTCCCGGCGAAGCTGAGGTGCGCGCCGCGGTCCAGGCAGCGCCGCGCGAAGGCGGCGTCGCCGGAGAAGCAGTGCATCACCCAGCGCTCGGGCGCGCCCTCCTCCTCGAGGACCCGCAGCACGTCGTCGTGGGCGTCGCGGTCGTGGATCACCAGCGTCTTGTCGAGCCGCTTGGCCAGGTCGATGTGGCGGCGGAAGCTCTCCTCCTGCGCTGCCCGCCCGTCCTCCCCGGTGCGGAAGGTGTCGAGCCCGGTCTCGCCGATCGCGCGGACCTTGTCGTGGGAGGTGGCGAGCTGCTCGATCTCGGCCAGCGCCTCCTCGAGGGTGCCGGCGACCGCGTGCCGCGGCGCCTCGTTGGGGTGGAGCGCGACCCCGGCGACGAGGGCGTCGTGCTCGGCCGCGGCGGCCACCGCCCACCGGGCGCCCGGCAGGTCGCACCCGATCTGGACGATCCGCGGCACGCCGACGGCCACCGCGGCCGCGATGGCCTCCGACGTGGAGAGCCAGTCGCCGTCGGCGATGTCGAGGTGGCAGTGGTTGTCCACGACCGGGTGCGGCAGCGGCTCGGGCGCGGGCGGGCGCTCACGGTCGCGGCGGGCGCCTGACTTCTCCTCGGTCGCCGCTCGGGAGCGAGTCGGGTCACCGGTGGACAACGTCGTACACCTCCCGCTTGGGCAGCCCGGCGCGCTTGGCGACCTCGGCGATCGCCTCCTTGCGCGTCGAGCCGGTGGCCTCCAGCTCCGCCACGGCTGCGCGCAGCGAGCCGGGGTCGGTGGCCACGGCGGGCGCCCCGCTCGAGCCCTCGACCACGATCGTCACCTCACCCCGCACACCGTCGGCCGCCCACGCCACCAGCGACCCGAGCGGGCCGCGGCGTACCTCCTCGTGCGTCTTGGTCAGCTCGCGGCACACGGCGGCGGCGCGGTCGTCGCCCAGCGCCTCCGCCATCGCGGCCAGGGCGGCCTCGGTGCGGTGGGGCGCCTCGAAGAAGACCATCGTGCGTTCCTCGGTGGCGAGGGCGGCCAGGCGCCGGCCCCGCTCCCCCGCCTTGCGCGGCAGGAAGCCCTCGAAGCAGAACCGGTCGACCGGCAGCCCGCTGACGGCCAGGGCGGTGAGCACGGCGCTCGGCCCCGGCACGGCAGTGACGCGTACGTCGTGCTCGACCGCCGCGGCCACCAGCCGGTAGCCCGGGTCGGAGACGCTCGGCATGCCGGCGTCGGTGACCAGCACGACGCGGTCGCCGGCGAGCAGCGCCTCGAGCAGCGCAGGCGTGCGGGCCTGCTCGTTGCCCTCGAAGTAGGACACGACGCGACCCGACAGGGTGATGTCGAGGTCGGCGCACAGCCGCTTGAGCCGGCGGGTGTCCTCTGCCGCGACGACGTCCGCGCCGGAGAGCTCCGCGGCGAGCCGGGGTGGTGCGTCACCGGCCTGCCCGATCGGGGTGCCCGCGAGGACCAGGACGCCAGCCATGGTCCGATCATGTCAGGCCGGGATCGCGGGGCGAGGTCTGGTTAGAGTTCCGGTCGTGACCCAGACCGCCGCAGCTCCGGTCGTGACCCCGAGTGCTGCGGAGCGGAACCGTCCGCGCTGGCGGTCGGAGGAGCCGCTGCTCGGCTGGGTCGGCGCGATCTGCCTGGCGAGCCTGGCCTTCTTCCTGCGCCGCTGGCACCTCGGGACGCCGCACCAGTTCTCCTTCGACGAGACCTACTACGCCAAGGACGCCTGGTCGCTGCTCAACTTCGGCTACGTCCGCAGCTACGTCGAGGACGCCGACAAGACGATCCTCAACGGCAGCCCGATGGGCCTCTGGCAGGACGGGCCGTCGATGATCGTCCACCCCGAGGTCGGCAAGTGGCTGATCGCCCTCGGCATCAAGGCCTTCGGGATGGAGCCGACCGGCTGGCGGATCGCCTCGGCCGTCGTCGGCTCCCTCATGGTGCTGGTGATGTGCCGCTTCGTCCGTCGGGTCACCGGCTCGACGGTGCTCGGCCTGGTCGCCGGCCTCCTGCTCTCGATCGACGGCCTCCAGCTGGTGCTGTCGCGACTGGCGCTGCTCGACATCTTCCTCGCCTTCTTCCTGCTGTGCGGCGTGCACTGCGTGGTCGCGGACCGGCAGTGGCTGCGCGACCGCCTCGCCGCGGGGGCCCCCGCGGCGAGGCGGTGGCGTACGTGGTGGCGTCCGTGGCTGGTCGCCGGCGGGGTCGCCTTCGGCCTCGCGTGCGGCACCAAGTGGTCGGCGGTCCACACGCTGGCGGTCTTCGGCCTGCTGGCGTGGGTGTGGAGTGCGGGTGCGCGCCGCGCATTCGGGCAGCGGCGGCCGTGGTTGCGCTCGATCCTGCTCGACGGCGTACCCGCGTTCCTGGCCCTGGTCGGCGTCGCGCTCGTCACCTACGTCGCCTCGTGGACCGGCTGGTTGCTGCACGCCGACGCCTACGAGCAGGCCTACAGCAACACCCAGTACACGTCGTACGGCGGCGACGACCCGTGGCCGACCGCCCAGGAGCCGGACGCCGACGGGCTCGGGGAGGTCACCCAGTCCCTGCGCTCGCTGTGGTCCTACCACCAGGACGTCTACACCTTCCACAGCCACTTCCTCAACGACTCCGAGCACGTCTACGCGTCGAAGCCGTCGACCTGGCTGGTCATGGGGCGTCCCGTCAACGTCGACTCCCAGACCGACATCCAGCCGGGCTCGCAGCGGTGCGACGCCCCGAGCGGGTCGACCTGCATCCGGCAGGTCCTGGCGATCGGCAACCCCGTCATCTGGTGGGGCGGTTGCCTGGCCATGGTCGCCTCGCTGCTGCTCTGGATCGGCGCGAGGGACTGGCGCCACGGCGTCGCCGTGGCGGGCCTGGCCACCACGTGGCTGCCCTGGTTCCTCTACGACGACCGGCCGATCTTCTTCTTCTACGCGATCACCTGCCTGCCCTTCATGGTGCTGTCGCTCGCCCTCGCGATGGGACACCTCATCGGTACCTCCGACGTGCCGACGCCGCGCCGTACGTTCGGGGTCGTCGTGGCCGGCAGCTACACCGTGCTGGCCCTCATCGCCTTCGCGTGGTTCTGGCCGATCTGGACCGACGCGCTGCTGACCAAGTCGGAGTGGGACGCGCGGATCTGGTTCCAGCGCTGGATCTAGGACAGGTCCGGGCCAGACCACCTCACGCAACCTGACAGGTACGTCCGAGGTTTGGTCAAGAACCCCCGCATTCGGCCGGTCGTCCATTGGCGCGCACCCCGCGTGAGACCACGATGGAGTCACCCGCAACGCGTCGGGGGCTGACGCCAAGGGAGGGCGCGATGGATTCCACCATGATTCACGTCTGTCTGCAGACCGAGGGAGCACCCACGGCTGACGAGGAGCACGAGCTCGGCGAGCGGTGGGTCTGTGCGTGCGGCGACAACTTCGTCTATCGCGAGGGCTTCAACCGCGCGGGCTTCCAGAGCGTCGAGTGGTGGCCGGCACCGCCGATCCCGCAGCCACGCGCCGCCAAGAAGGCGCGCCGCGGCCTGCTCTTCGGCCCCCGCAAGGGCAGCTGAGCCCGACCCGTGTCCCGACACGACCCCGCCCGATCCAGCCCGGGCGGGGTCGTGTCGCGCCCGGCTCCCGGCTCTTCGCTCAGTCGTCGGCCCAGGTGCGCGCGCCCACGAAGTCGAGGAACCGCTGGGCGGGCGGGGCGAGGGGACGGTCGGTGCGCCAGGTGAGACCGATCGTGCGGCTGGCGCCCTGCGAGGCGAGGGCCAGGCCGACCGAGCCGGTCAGCCCCGCGAACGGCTCGGGTACGACGGCCACGCCCAGGCCGGCGGACACCAACCCCTCGATGGTGGCCAGGTCGGCGCTCTCGAACGAGATCCGCATGCTCACGCCGGCCTCGGCCAGCAACCCCTGCACCAGGCTGCTGTAGCCGAAGCCGGCGGGCGTGGTGACGAGCTCGTCGTCGGCGAGCTCGGACAGCTCGACCCGCTTGCGGTGCCGCAGCCGGTGCGTGGGCGGCACCACCACGACGAGCCGCTCGCGCTGGACCGGGAGCCACCCGTAGTCGGCCGACTGCTCGAGCGTGAGCCCGAGCTCGACGGCCCCGCGGTCCAGGTCGCGCCGGATGTCGTGGGCCGGCTCCTGGCTCAGCACCACCTTCGCCCCGGGCACCTCCGCGTGGAACGTGCGCAGCAGCCTCGGCACGAGCGTGGTCGCCATCGAGTCGAGGAAGGCCAGGCGGACGATCCCGGTGTCGGGGTCGAGCCGGTCGGCGAGGGTCGCGCGGAGCCGGTCGTGCCGGGCGACCAGGTCGCGTGCCGCCTCCAGGACCAGCTCGCCGTCGGGCGTGGGCTCCACTCCCGTCGGCACGCGCTCGAAGATCCGCACGCCCAGCTCGGCCTCGAGCCGGGCCAGCGCACGCGACAGCGTCGGCTGGCTGGTGCCGACCGCCGCCGCCGCGTCGGTGACGTGGCCGAGGTCGCCGAGCTCGACGAGCCACGCGAGCTCGCGCATCATCACGAGCGACATCATACGTCTCACGCATGACGATGTGCCTGCACTGACATTGGACGCATGCCCGGCGAAACCCGCACCATCGTCGGGTGAGCACCACCGACCTGCCCCGCGCCCACGGCCTCGACGCCGGCACCGAGCCCTACCACGCCGGCAGCGCCGGCTATCGGCGGGTCATGGTCGCGATGTTCGCGGCCGGGATGGCGACGTTCGTGCTGCTCTACGACATCCAGGCCCTGCTGCCCGAGCTCGTCAGGGCGTACGACGTCTCACCGGCTCGCGGCACCCTCGCCCTGTCCCTGACCACGGCGTCGCTCGCCGTGGCGCTGCTCGTCGCCGGCCCGCTCTCCGAGGTCGTCGGGCGCACCCGGCTCATCCACGTCGCGCTCTGGTCGTCCTCGGCCGTCGCCGTCGCGACTGCGCTGGCGCCCTCGTGGGAGGTGCTGCTCGGGCTGCGCGTGCTCCAGGGCGTCGCCCTGGCCGGCCTGCCGGCCGTGGCCACCGCCTACCTGCGCGAGGAGCTGCACCCCTCCGCCCACGGACGCGCCTTCGGCCTCTACATCGGCGGCACCGCGATCGGCGGCATGGCAGGTCGCCTCGTCACCGCCCCGGTCGCCGACCTCGCCGGCTGGCGGTGGGGCCTGGCCGCGGCCGCCGCGTTCGCGGTGGTGAGCGCGGCCCTCGTCGCCTGGCTGCTGCCGAGCTCGCGCCACTTCGTCCCCCGCCCGGCCCGCGCCGGCGCCGTGGTCACCCAGGCCCGCGCTGCGCTGCGCGACCGCGCCCTCGTGGCGCTCTACGTGCTCGGCGCGTGCGCCGTCGGGGCGCTCGTCGCCGTGCTCAACGCCCTCGGCTTCCGGCTCAGCGCGCCGCCGTACGGCCTCTCCGTCGGCACCATCAGCCTCGTCTACCTCGTGTACGCCCTCGGCACCGTCAGCTCGGCGGTGTCGGGCCGCGTGGCCGACCGCATCGGACGACGCGCGACCATCCCGGCCGGCTGCGCGATCGCGCTCGGCGGCGTGCTGCTGACCCTCAGCGGCTCGCTGGTCTTCGTGGTGCTCGGGGTGGCCGCACTGACGATCGGCTTCTTCTGCATCCACGGGCTCGCCAGCGGCTGGGTCACCTCGCGCGCCCACCTCGCGGGTGTCAGCACCGGGCAGGCGGCGGCGTTCTACCTCTTCTCCTACTACGTCGGCTCGTCGGTCTTCGGCAACCTCGGCAGCGCCGCGTGGAGCCACGCCGGCTGGCCCGGGGTCGTGGCGCTGTCCTCCGCGCTCCTCCTCAGCGTGTCCGCGATGGTCGCCGTGCTCCGTCGTACGCCGGCGCTCGCGCCGCCTGCCGGCCGCTGACCCGGCTCACCAGGAGCCGGGGAAGCGCGACGAGCCGGCGATCGCCAGCAGCGAGAAGACCGCGGCCACGCCGGTGGCGATCAGGAGGGTCTGGCCGACGTAGCGCCAGCGGGGCAGGAGCAGCAGCACGACTGCGGTGACGACCACGAGCGCGGGCAGCACCCAGAAGGCGACGACCGGGGCCAGCAGGCCGGTCACCACGGCCAGGGCGACGCCGCCCGCGACCGCGCGCCCGAGCGACACCGGTCTGGAGCCGCGGGGCAGACCCACCTCCGTCACCGGACCGGCGCCCGGCAGCTGGTCGGGGGCGAGGACCCGGAGCAGCAGGGTCACCGTGGCGGGGTCGGCGACGACGACGACGTCGCGGAACCGGTCCGCCACGGCGTGGCGGCGCACGACCGCGTCGAGGCGGTGCCCCCGGTCGACGTCGGGGTGCTTCACCGGCGCCAGCAGCACGTCGGCGACGGGCTCTCGACCCAGCCCTTGGACGACCTGCTTGGCCTCGCCGGTCGGTGCGGTGAGCACGGTGGCCCCGTGACCCAGCGCCTTCCGCACGCGCGCGACCTCGGGCGCACCCGCCTGGGTGCTCACCACGAAGATCCGCTGGAAGTCGGTCACGCTCCGACCGTAGCGAAATCGGGCGATCCGCTCCGCGCAGGGCCCTCGCGCCCATAGCCTGCGCTCCACATCTGACAGCGCTGCGCCGCGACCGGCGAGGCCGCGGCGCACGGGGGACTTGGAGATCAGTGATGGGCAACCGCTCCTGGCGTGCGACGACGGCGCTGGCCGCCGTCCTGGTGGCACCTCTTCTCGCTGCGGTGGTCGGGTCAGCACCCGCCACCGCGGCCGGCGATCCGATGGCCGGGGCGCCGGTGGTGGGCGAGTGCCACTTCTACGACGCGGAGGACCGCTTCGCCTCGACCGAGCGCTCGGCGCCCGTGGACTGCGCGGCCAAGCACACCGCGGTCGTCCTCGCCGTCTCGGAGGTGCCGAGCGGAGTGGACATCGAGGACGACTCGAACCTCGCCCTCAACCGGTTCGCCAGCCGCACCTGCTCGCCTGCGCTGACCGACGCCCTCGACGTGTCCCACAACCGGGCGCACCTCGTGCGCTACACCTACTCCTGGTTCGTGCCCACCGCCGCCCAGCTCGCCCAGGGCGCGCGCTGGATCCGGTGCGACATCAACCGGCTCGACGGGCGCAAGCTCGACAAGCTGCCGGCCAACGGCTTGTACGTCGACGGCTTCGTGCAGTCGTGGAACCGCCGCTGCCTCTCGAGCCGCCTGCTCGTGGTGTCCTGCCTGCGGCCCCACACCTGGACCGCCCGCGGACTCATCACCGTGCCGGACGGCCGCTGGTCGGTCGACGCCCAGGACGCCCGGGCCCGCAGCCGCTGCCGCGGCACGCTCCAGCGGAAGGACCGGCGCTACCTGTGGGTCCGGATCAGCGAGTTCTCCTGGAGCGTCGGCGAGCGCCACGTCGTGTGCTTCGGCGCGGACTGAGCGCACCGGTCGGCCCCCTCCGAGGCTCCTGGCAGCCCTGCCGCCGGCCAGGGACTTGTGGCTCTACCGCCGCCATGGGCCCGGTCGTGTACTGGAGGAGGAGGAGTCGCCATGAACGTCCTGGTCGCCTACGCCACCCGGCACGGGGCCACCGCCGGCATCGCCGAGCAGATAGCCACCACCCTCTGCGAGGAGGGGATCCAGGCCGAGGCCCGCCCCGTCGAGGACGTCACCGACCTCGAGGAGTACGACGCCGTGGTGCTCGGTGGAGCGGCCTACATGTTCCACTGGCTGAAGGCGGCGCGGACGTTCGCGCACGAGCACCGGGCGGCGCTGCGGCAGCTCCCGCTCTGGCTGTTCAGCAGCGGCCCGCTGGGCACGGACGAGGTCGATGACCAGGGTCATGACGTCAGGGAGGCGGCACGGCCGAAGGAGTTCGACGAGCTGACCGAGCTGCTCCGACCACGCAGTGAGGAGGTCTTCTTCGGCGCCTACGACCCGCAGGAGAAGCCGATCGGCGTCGGGGAGCGGATCACCCGGATGATGCCGGCCGCCCGTGCCGCGCTGCCCGCCGGCGACTTCCGCGACTGGGACCAGATCGACGCCTGGGCCAGGGAGATCGCCCAGGAGCTCGCCTCGGAGTGACCTGGGATGGGCGACACGGCAGTCCTCCCGGCACCGACCATCGCGCGCCTCTCGGCCGACGACCTGACCAACCTCGCCACCGACCGCGGCTCGGTGCCGATGCAGATCGGTGCGGTGCTGCTGCTCGACGACGCGTCTGTGCCGCCGGCCGCGGAGGTGGCCTCGGTCGTCGAGCAGCGACTCGCCGAGGTACCCCGGCTGCGACAGCGGTTGCGTCGTCCACCGAGGGGCTGCGGGAGGCCGTACTGGGAGTCCGCGCCGGGGGGCGTGTCGGGACTGGTCACCATCGCTCCGGCACCCGTCGACGACGCCCGGATGGTCGACACCGCGGTCGAGGAGGTGCTCCACAGGCTTCCACGCGACTGCCCCCCGTGGCGCGCGGTCGTCTACGCCGACCCCGCCGGCCGGGCCCGGGCGATGGTCGTGGTCATGCACCACGTGCTCGCCGACGGCATCGGCGGGCTGGCCGTCCTCGCGGGGCTGGTCGACGGTGGCGCGCACCCACCTGCATCGGGCGGCGAGCTCCCGTCACCGAGCCGCCGGGAGCTCGCTCGAGACGCGTGGGCACGACGCCGGGCGGCCGTGCGCGCCGTCCCGGCGACACTGCGCGGACTGGCCGCGGGCCTGCGCGAGCTCGGCGGGCTCCCCCGACCGCACGCCGATCCGTGCAGCCTGCTGCACCCGACGTCGCCACGTCGACGGGTGGAGGTGGTCGAGGTGCCGCTCGCCCCCGTCGTGGCCGCGGCTCACCGACGGGGCGCGACCGTCAACGACGTGCTGCTCGTCGCGGTGAGCGGAGCACTCCGGCGCCTGCTCCGTGCCCGGGGTGACCCCCTCGGGGACGTCGTGGTGTCCGTGCCGGTCTCCGGCCGGTCCGCGGCGTCGGGGCAGCAGCTGGGCAACCAGGTCGGCGTGCTCCCCCTCATCGTGCCGCTCGTGGGGGATCGCGACGTCCGGCTCGCCGCGGTGCGGAGGCAGCGAGCCCGGCTCGGCACCTCCGCGCCGAGGGCGAGCTCCGGACTCGTGCTCTCGCTGCTCTTCCGCGGCCTGGCCGCTCTCGGCCTCTTCGCCTGGTTCATCGACCACCAACGGCTGGTGCACACGTTCCTCACGAACCTGCGCGGCCCGGCCGAACCGCTGGCCCTGGCGGGCGCGCCGATCCGACGCATCGTGCCGGTGGCGCTCACCCCGGGCAACACCACGATCACCTTCGACGTGCTGTCCTACGCCGGACGGTTGCTGGTCGCGGTGGTCTACGACCCCGACCACGCGTGTGACCACGCGTTGCTCCGCGACGCGCTCGAGGACGAGCTGAGGGAGGAGCCGTGAAACTGCCCGCCATCGCCTGCCACGGGCTGACCAAGGACTACGGGGCCGGACGAGGTGTCTTCGACCTCGACCTGACCGCCGAGTGCGGCGAGGTGTTGGGGTTCGTCGGCCCCAACGGGGCCGGGAAGAGCACGACGATCAGGCTCCTGATGGACCTGATCCTCCCGGACCGGGGCACGGCGACCATCTTCGGCCTCGACTCCCGGCGCGACAGCCTGGCGATCAAGCGGCGCGTGGGCTACCTCCCCGGTGAGCTGCCGCAGTACCCCGGCGTCCGGGCCGGGTACGTCGTCGGGCTGCTGGCCGGCCTGCGCGGCGGCGTACCCACCGACCGGGTCGAGGCACTCGCCGACCGGCTCGGCCTGGACCTGGGCGCCCGCTACGACAAGCTGTCCCACGGCAACAAGCAGAAGGTCCACCTGGTCCAGGCGTTCATGCACGAGCCGGACCTGCTGATCCTCGACGAGCCCACGCTCGGGCTCGACCCGCTCGTGCAGCAGGAGTTCCGCCTGCTGGTGCGGGAGTCCGCCGCGCGCGGCGCGACCGTGCTGCTGTCGTCGCACGTGCTGTCGGAGGTGGAGAGCGTCTGCGACCGGATCAGCCTCATCCGCGCCGGGCGGTTGCTGCGCACCGGAACGCTCGAGGAGCTGCGCACCACCCGGGTGCACCGCATCGAGGCGATCATCGAGCGTCCGGGGGACCCCGACGAGCTGGCGCGGGTGCCGTACGTCAGTGACGCCGGCGTCGACGGGAGCGTCGTGACCTGCAGCGTCCGCGGCAGCATCGCGCCGCTGCTGGAGTGGCTGACCGCCCACGACGTGGTCGAGCTGGACAGCCGCGAGCTGTCGCTGGAGGAGGTGTTCGTCGTTGAGTTCGCCGACCACGACAGTCGACCGGCCGTCCCGGAGCAGGCTGCGGGCGCGCGCTGACGGACCCTGGCTGCTCGCCCTCGACACCGTCCGGACGCACCGCGTCTCCCTGATGGCCTGGGCCGGCGGTGGTGCGGTCGCCATGGCCGCGCAGGCGGTGGCCATCGCGAAGGAGATGGAGGACTTCCCCGGCGGCGCGCGGGCCCTCGCCACCAGCATCGCGGCGGAAGGAATGCGCGCACTCCGGTGGCCCGCCGAGCGGCTCGACACCCTCGGTGGCTACCTGACCTTCCACAACGTGCTGCTCTTCAACCTGTTCCTCGCCGTCTACGGCGCGGTCGTCGGCGCGAAGTCGCTCCGCGGAGCGGAGGAGCGCCATGCGGCCGAGGAGCTGCTCGCCGCCGGGGTGTCGCGTCGCGGCCTCCTGGCCGGGCGCGTGACCGGCTTCGTCCTCGTCGCCGCGCTCGTCGCGGCCGGCCTCTCGGTGGGCACCGCCGTCGGGATGTCCGCCGGTGGGGAGCCCGACCTCGGCGGATCGGTCATCACCTGCGCGACGACCGGCCTCGTGGCAGTCCTGGGGTTCGCCCTCGGCGTGCTCCTGGGCCAGCTCGCGCCGGACGCCCGCACCGCGGCGGGGCTGGCCTCCCTCGTGCTGGTGGGGCTCTACCTCGCCACCAACCTGGACGGCGAGCTGCCCGGCGCCGGAGCCCTGGCCGCGGTGTCCCCGTTCACGCTGGCCAACCGTTCGCGGGCGCTCGTCCCCGGCTACGGCCTCGACCTCTGGGCCACGCTGGCCCTGGTCCTCGCGACAGGCGCCATGCTCGTACTGGCTGCCGTCGCGGGTGAGCGACGTGATCACGCCGCACCTCTGTGGGGGCGCCGGGTGCCGACGACGGAGCCGGCAGGTCATGTCGCCCGGTTCATGATGGGCTCGGTCCCGGCGGCGACGCTGAGGCGCGGGGCGGTGGGGCTCCTCGTCTGGGCGGTGTCCGCCGGAGCAGTCACCGCCATGATGGGCGCGCTGCAGCCGGACATCATCGACGTCTGGTCGGAGATGGGGTTCCTGTCCGCCTTCGGCGGGGAGGGCGGCGCCGAGGCCAGCTACTGGTCGTTCGTCGCCTCCCTGCTGCCGGCCGTGCTCGCGGCGTACGTCACCACGCAGACCTCCACGTGGGTCAACGACCTGCACCAGGGACGCGTCGAGATGATGCGCTCGACACCGGTCTCCCGGACCGCGCTCGTGACCGGCCGCCTCGTCGCCCTGCTCGCCGGCTCGGCCGCGATCAGCCTGCTCGCCCTCGGCGCGCTCGCCGCGGTCGCGGCCTCCGTCGGGGACCCGCTCGGCGCGGCCGGTGTCGGCCGGGTCGGGGTCGTCTCCCTGCTCTTCGCCGCATCCCTGGGGGCGCTCTCCGCGCTCGTCAGCGGCATCTTCCGCAGCTCGGCCGCGGTGGTCGCCCTGGCGTTGCTGGTCGGCGCCTCCTACCTGCTGAGCTACCTGGTCCCGCTCTTCGGATGGCCGGACTGGCTGAACCGCCTGTCGCTGTTCTGGGCGTTCGGCACGCCCTACACCGGCTGGCCCAGCACGGCGCAGCTGGTGACGCTGCTGGTCGTGGCGGTCGGCGGCACGGTGGCGGCGACGGTGGTCGCGGAACGCTCCTCGTCCGTGCCGTAGCCGTGGGCGCGGCTCACGAGTGGCCGAAATGAGCAACAGCCCGAACCCCACGGGGTCCGGGCTGTCCGGGATCTCGTGCGAGATCACATGGTGGAGCTGAGGGGATTCGAACCCCTGACCTTCTCATTGCGAACGAGACGCGCTACCAACTGCGCCACAGCCCCATGCGCCTCACGGCGCGACGCCAAGATACACGAGCCGTCGGAGGCCCGACGAATCGGCTCAGGCCCCGCTGGCGCGGCGGCTCTCGCGCTCCTCGTCCGCCGTCTCGCGCGCGGTCTTGGCGGACTGCTCGGCGGAGCGGGCGAGGGCGGAGTCCTCGTCGTTGCGACCGCTCGACCACACGCCGGTGGAGTCGAGGTCGATCGTCGAGACCGTACGCCGCTGGGCGGCCGGCTTGCTGACGTAGGTCGGCAGGGTGGTGGGCACCATGTCCCAGCCGCCGGGCACGGCGGGCGCGACAGGCTCGGTGGTGACGACGGCCGGGGTCGCCGCCGGGGACTCCTCGGCAGGAGCGGCGGGCGTGCGGGGCTGCGGCGGGGTGACCGGCAGCTCGCCGGTGAGCTCGGTGTCGTCGATCTCCTCCTCGACCAAGGGCGGGAGGCCGATCTCGATCGCGGAGCGCGCCGCGCGCTGGCGGCGCTCGGAGCGGACCGAGACCCGGCACGCGACCAGCCAGGCGACGAGCAGGCCGGCCGGTGCGGCGACCCACGGCCACACGATGACGGAGGCGGCGGCCAGGCCGATGACGACGGCGTTGGCGAGCACGATCAGGGCGAGCACGTTGCGGCGACGCTTCGCGGCACGGCGCGCGGACGCGCGCTCGGCCTGCGGGGACGTCGTACGAGCGGGGGCGGCGGACGCGACGGGCTCCGGGCTGATGTGGGCCTTGGTCTCCACCGGCGGGCGCAGGGCCGCACGGATGGGCGCGACCACGAGGCGCGCGTTGCGGCGGTCGACGGGCTCGCGACGCGCGAGGACGCGCATGGTGTGCGAGAACTTCTCGACCGATCGGCTGCGGACGACCTCGTCATGGTGCTTGAGGGCCTTGGGGATCAGGTAGACGGCCCACGCCACGGCAAGGGCGACGAAGATGAGAGCGCTCAGGTCCACGACCTGAGCGTAGGAGCGTTGACCGCAGGCGGGGCGGATGTCAAGTGGTGTGTCGCAGAACTACTGGTGTGACTGGTGTGTCGCCAGCCTGGCCGCGACGCCCTCCGGGCACTCCTCTGCGGTGACCGCGAAGATCCGGTGGTCGCGCCAGGCGCCGTCGATGTGCAGGAAGCGCGGCGCGTAGCCGACCTGCTCGAGGCCGAGCTTCTCGACGACGCGCAGCGAGTTGGTGTTCTCCGGGCGCACGCAGATCTCGAGGCGGTGCAGCCCCACCGGGCCCAGGCAGTGGTCGATCACCATCGCCACCGCGCGCGGCGCCACGCCCCGCCCGGCGGCCTCGGCCGCGACCCAGTAGCCGATCGAGGCCCACTGGGCCGAGCCGCGCGCCACGTTGCTCACCGTGACCTGGCCGACGAACCGATCCTCGAGCTCGATCACGAACGGCAGGCACAGGCCCTGCTTCGCCTGGTGCAGCAGCGACTTCACGACCAGCTTGTAGGACGTGGGGCGCGGGGAGGCACCCGGCGGGACCGTCGCGTCCCAGGGCCGCAGCCAGTCGTGGTTGCGGGCGCGCACGGCCTGCCACTCGTCGGCGTCGGACTTGCGCAGCGACCGGACGACGACGCCCTCGGACTCCAGGCGCGCGGGCCAGCCCGGCGCGGTGGTGCTCAGTGGTCGCTCCCGACTACTTGCTCGACGGCGTGGCGCACGACCGGCTCGAGCACGCCCAGCCCGTCCTTCACTCCCCCGCGCGAGCCGGGGAGGTTGACCACCAGGCAGTCGCCGACGATCCCGGCGAGCCCGCGCGAGAGCATCGCGGTCGGTACGCCGTGGGCGACGCCGGCGGCCCGGATGGCCTCGGCGATGCCGGGCACCTCGCGGTCGAGGAGCGGTGCGGTGGCCTCGGGCGTGCGGTCGGTCGGGGTCAGCCCGGTGCCGCCGGTGGTGAGCACGAGGCGGGCGCCGGCGTCGACCGCGGCGGAGATGGCCTCGCGCACCGGGTCGCCGTCCGGGACGACGGCGGGGTCGTCGCAGTCGAAGCCCTGGCCGCGCAGCCAGTCCGCGATCAGCGGTCCGGTCTCGTCGGCGTAGACCCGGGCGGAGGCGCGGTTGGACGCGACCACGACGGCGGCACGGAGGCTCATCGCACCCAGTCTCCCGACCTGCCGCCGCTCTTGCTCTCGACGCGGATGTCGGTGATGACCGCCGCCTTGTCGACGGCCTTCACCATGTCGACCACCGTGAGCGCTGCCACCGACACCGCCGTCAGCGCCTCCATCTCGACGCCGGTGCGGTCGGTGGTGCGCACCGTCGCGGTGATGTCGACCGACTCGTCGGTGACCGCCAGGTCGACGGTGACGCCGGAGATCGACAGCGGGTGGCACAGCGGGATCAGCGCGGGCGTCTGCTTGGCGCCCATGATGCCCGCGATCCTGGCCACCGCGAGCGCGTCGCCCTTGGGCACCCCCTCGCCGCGGAGCAGGTCGGTCACGGCCCGGCTGACCAGCACGCGGCCGGTCGCGGACGCCGTACGCGCGGTGACGGCCTTGTCGCCGACGTCGACCATGCGGGCGGCGCCGGTGTCGTCGACGTGGGTCAGGCGCTCGGAGCCCACCATCAGAACTCCTCGTCGAGCTTGCGGATCGCGACCATCTCCCCGGCCTGGATCGCGGTCACGTCGGCCGGCACCTCGATGAGGCAGTTGGCGGCCGCGAGGTCGCCGATGAGGTGCGAGCCGTGGCCACCGACCGGCGAGACGAACGTGCCGCCGCGGTCGGTCTCGTGGTGAGCGCGCACCAGCTGCACCTTGCCCTCGGGCGAGGACAACCCGTGGGTGAGGCGGGCCCGCGCGGTGGGCCGGACGTAGGGCAGCTTGCCCATCATCCGGCGGATCGCCGGCAGCACGAACATCTCGAAGGAGACGTAGGAGGAGACGGGGTTGCCGGGCAGCGTGAAGACCGGGGTGTCGTCCTCCCCGATCGTGCCGAAGCCCTGCGGCTTGCCGGGCTGCATGCCGACCCCGCCGAACCACATCGTGCCGTGCTGCGACAGCGCTTCCTTCACGACGTCGAAGTCGCCCTCGCTCACTCCCCCGCTCGTCACGACGAGGTCGGCGCGGACCAGCTGGTCGCTGAGCGCCTCGGTGAAGGCGTGCGTCTCGTCGGGGACGATGCCGACGCGGTAGGCGATCGCACCGGCGGCACGCGCGGCGGCGGCGAGGAGGTAGGAGTTGCCGTCATAGATCGAGTCGTGGCCCAGCGGGGTGCCGGGGTCGCGGAGCTCGGAGCCGGTGCTGATGACGACGACGCGCGGACGCGGCCGGGTGCGGACGGTCGCGCGGCCGACGGCGGCGAGCATGCCGAGGTGCCGTGGGCCCAGGACGGTGCCCTCCTCGAGCAGCATGTCGCCCTCGGAGATGTCGTCGCCCACCGGGCGGATGTGCTGCCCGGGGGTGGCCGCGCGGGAGATGCGGACGTTCGCCACCCCGCGGTCGGTCCACTCGTAGGGCACGACCGTGGTCGCGCCCGCCGGGACCGGGGCACCGGTCATGATCTTCACGGCCGAGCCGGGCGAGAGGGCGAGGATCGACGACTGGCCGGCACCGATCTCACCGACCACCGGCAGGGTCACCGGGGAGTCCTCGCTCGCGCCGGCGACGTCGTCGGCGACCACGGCGTAGCCGTCCATCGCGGAGTTGTCGAAGCTCGGCAGCGAGATCGGCGCGACGACGTCCTCCGCCAGCGCGAG